>NZ_SMJZ01000066.1 GCF_004348345.1 Nonomuraea longispora | reverse complement strand
GCCTGACGGCTCGTCGCAGCCCGGTTCGCCCCAGCTCGCCGACTCGTCGCCACCCGGCTCCTCCCAACCCGGCGGGGCTTCCCAACCGGGCGCGCCCCAGCCCGGCGAGGCGTCTCCACCGGACGGATCCTCACGGCCCGGTGGTTCCGCGGCATCCGTCGGCGCGGCACCGTCCGGCGGTCCCGCAACGTCCTCCGGAGCGCGGCAGGGCGCTCGCCGTAGGCCGCCGGCGGGAAAGGCGACCGTGCTCGCCGCGGCGACCGGCGTGGTCGGGGTCGCCGCCATCCTGCTCGGCTGGGTGCTGCCGCTGCTCGGCGAGGGCGACGGGAACGGATCCCCGACGAGCCGGCCCACCCCGGCGCAGAGCGTCTCGCCGCGCGACGACTCCGTCTTCGAAGGTGACGTGACCTACCCCGACGGCAGCGTGGTGAAGCAGGGCGCCGCCTTCGACAAGGTCTGGCGCATCCGCAACGCGGGCACCGTCCCGTGGCAGGATCGCTACCTGACCCGCATGAACGACACTCCGTGCAAGGCGCCGGAACGGGTCGGGATCGGACCGGTGCTGCCCGGCGAGACGGTCGACATCAAGGTACGTGTGCGCGCCGCCGACTCCCCCGGCCGCTGCAAGATCTTCTGGAAGATGACCGACGACGACGGCGCCCCGCTGCTCGCCGGCAAGAAGCCCATCTTTCTCGACGTCACCGTCGGCTGAGCGCGGATCCACCGTTAAGGAGTGCTTGGGCACACCGGGTGCAGGCCCGGCATGAGCAGCGGGTCGTGCGGAACGCGGCCATGAGGACCTCGGTCGTCAGTTCGTCGGGAACGGCAGGGCGAGCAGGTTGTACGTCATGGCGATCTTGAAGAACACCACACCGGCCAGTGCGAGCGCCGTGTAGCCCAGCCGGCCCGGCCGGCCCCACCAGCCCTTCACCCAGGCCGCCACCGCGTAGCCGGCGACCAGGACGCTGAGCACGAGCCCGGCCGTGGCGACGATCGGCAGCGCGGCCAGCCGGGGCGCGTAGAGAACGGTCAACTCGGTGACCACGTTCGGATCGGACATGGTCATGGCGATCCCGCCGACGAAGACGGTCACCAGCGCGGCGGTGATCCAGGCCAGCAGCCGGGCGGCACGGGCGCCGGCCGGCTGAGACCGGGCGCCGGCACGGGAACGCCTGCGCAGGACCCGGACCAAGGTGCTGACCGGCAGGGCGAGGAAGGCGAGCACGAACACCAGGGCACTGAGGCCCAGCAGGATCGTGTGCGGCATCGGCTCGTCGGCCCAGGCCAGCTTCTCCAGCGCCTCGGACGGGTTCATCGAGGTCGACAGCGTGCCCTCGTCGTCGAAGGCGATCTTCGCCTGGCCATCGCGCTCTTGGAAGAGACCCTGCCCGATCGGTGTCCAGTGCTGGGTCGTCTTCTCCGGGTCCGGCGACAGACCGGTGGTGGTGAGAGTGCCGTCGGCGTTGGCCTGGACGCCCATCGTGGCGAACAGCGAGCTGACCTTCATGAGGCTGGTCCGGCTGGTGCGAGTGGAGCGGTAGGTACCGGCGTAGCGGGTCACGTCCCCGCCGGAGACGGCTTTCGCGCTGGCCGATTTCGCGGGCAGATACCGGTCGATGATGCGTTTGACGAGGCTCTGGCCGTTCCAGCCGGCCTGGCCGCCGACGCCGTCGCCGTTGTAGACGACGTAAATCCCGAGGTCCTGCTCCGGAAGCAGACCCATGACGTTGTGGTGGCCGGTCACCTCGCCGTCCTTGTAGACGATCCGGTGACCGTTGTGCGAGCGCTGCTCGAAGGTGTATCCCATGCCCGGGATGCGTGGGTCCTGGGCGTAGTGCTGCTCCTGAAGGCGGCGGACGACGTTCTTGCCCAACCGGGGATCGCCGCTGAGCTGGGCGAGCATGAAGCGGCCCATGTCGGCGGGGGTGGAGACGGGGCCGGTTCCGGCAGGGGCCCAAGGGCCGTACTGGCCCTTGACGGCGGCGTAGCCGTCCTCGCTCGGGCGGTAGGCGCCGGCGAGGTGGGCGTCGAGTGTCGCGGCGTGCGGCACGGCCAGGCTGGTGGCGTTCATGCCGAGCGGCTTGAGCACGTGCTGCTCGACGTACTTGGCGAACGATTGCCCTGAGGCGGCCTCCACGAGGTGGCCGGCCAGCGCCAGACCGTAGTTGTCGTAGGCGACGCGCGTGCCGGGCGGGCGTACCCGGCGCGGTTGCCGGTCGGCAAGGCTGCCCGCCAGGGAGCCGACGTCCTTCGGATCGGCCTCGGCGAGCCCGACGACGTTGTCGTCGAAGCCGGCCGTGTAGGTCAGGAGGTGTTCCAGGGTGACCGGTCGCCCCGGGTAGGAATCCTCGATCTTGAACGCGGTCAGGTATTTGTTGACGTCCGCCCGCAGGTCGAGCTTGCCGGCGTCCACGAGTTGCAGCGCGGCCGTGGCGGTGAACAGCTTGGCGAGCGATCCGGTGAAGAAGCCGGTGCGCCGGGGGTCGACCGGCCGGCGTGTGGCCACGTCGGCGACACCGTATCCCTTGGCGAGAACCGTACGCCCACCGGAGACCACGACGACGGCCGCGCCGGGAATGCGGCTCTCGGCCAGTTGCCCCGATACGATGCGGTCGACCATCTCGGCCAGTCCCGGCAGGTCGGTCTCCGGCGTGACCGGCCTTGCGGATGCCGTGGCCGGGCTTGCTGTGAGGATCACGGCGCCGGCCAGTACCGTGGCCCAGATGCGGATCAGGTGCACTTTCATGACCACAACCCTGCCGACCTGGGGTGATACCGGACCAGTGTCAGGGACACCGATACTTCCGGCGAAACGCACGATCCGTACATTTAGGTATGATTCTCCGCTGTGGTGATCATCCTGGTGGTCCTGGCGGGTGTGGCGTTCGACCCGCTGGCCCCGCTGCCCGGCGTTCCCGCGATCGTCATGGTGATCCTTCAGGTCGTGCACAGCCTGCCCCGCCCGCGCCGCCTGGTCGGTCCATGGACCCTGGTCGCGCAGGCCTTGCTGTTCGTGTGGGCCGGGCAGGGTGCTCCCGGGCTGCTCACCGCCTCCGTGCTCCTGATCGCGCGCGGCCCTGCGCGCTGGGTGCTGACGGGAGCCGTTGTGGCCGTCACCGGCCTGCTCAACACGGCCGACGCCTACACCTGCGTGAACGCCATGGTGAACGCGCTCACGCAGGGGCTGGTGGTGTTCGGCGTCACCCGGCTGAACGACCTGCGCGCCGAACTGCACGCCGCCCGCCACGAACTGGCCGAGACCTCGGTCGCCGAAGAGCGCGAGCGGGCCTCACGCGAGTTCGAGAGCGTCCTGGGCTCCAGCCTGTCGGCCATCACCGCCCTGGCGGCGCAGGGGCGCACCAGCGAGATCGTCGCCCTGGCCCGCCGGGCAGCCGCCCGCGCCCGGCAGGCTCCGCCGGCCCCGGCTCAGCCGCCCTTCGACGACCTCACACCCCGGCTCGCGCTGCCCATCCTGGTGACCGTGCACCTGGGCTTTCTAATCGTCTCCGCGGTGTTCCTGTGGCGTGCGGCGCTGCCACCCGGCGTCCTGGCCCCCGCTCTGCTGATCCTGGCCGGGGTCACGGGCCTGCAACTGCGCCACTCATGGCCCCGGCCGCCCGGGGTCCGGCCCGCGCACGCGGGATGGACGCTTCCGCTGCAACTTGCCCTCGCCCTGGCACCGCTGTTCTTCCCTGACCGTCCCTACCCGCAGCTGATCGGCTACGCCGCGGGCTCCCTTCTCATCCTGTGGACCCGCTGGGCGGCCTTCCCCGTGGTCGGCGCCGTGCTGGCGGCTGCCTCCGTCGTGATGGCACTACGCGGCATCGCTCCGGTGGACAACCTCTACTGGACGTTCAACGCGCTCGCCATCGCGGTCATGTTCCATGGCCTGGCCCTGCACACCGACATGGTCGTCCAGGTGCGCCAGGCCCGCCTGGCGCTGGCCGGGATCGCAGTGGAGCGGGAGCGCCGCCGCATCGCGCGCGATGTGCACGACCTGCTCGGCTACAGTCTGTCGGCCATCGTGGTGAAGGGAGAGCTGGCCGTCCGGATGCCTGAGCGGAGCGCCGAGCAACTCGCCGACATCACCCGCATCGCCGAACGTGCCCTCGCCGACGTTGCGGCCATTCCCCGCGACAGCGGCCGGCCGTTGTCGCTGGCGACCGAGCTGGCCTCCGCCCGTGAGGTGCTGTCCACCGCGGGAGCGGGCGTCCACGCCGATCCCGCGGTCGAGCTGCCGCCCGAAGTCGACGCGCTGCTGGCCACGGTGCTGCGCGAGGCGGTCACGAACGTCCTGCGCCACAGCCGTGCCCGGACCTGTCGCATCGAGCTCACCGCGCGTGACGCCACCGCACGCCTGAGGATCGCCAACGACGGCGTCACCGGCCCCGACGCCGCTCCGCCCGGACAGGGCCTGCGCAACCTGGCCCAGCGCGTGAGCGCCCACGGCGGCACCCTGCGCGCCTCCCGCGTTGACGGAGGATATGAGCTTCTCGTCCTACAACCAACCGGCTTCGGTCGCGATGCGGACGGCGTCGAGCCGGTTACGGGCACTTAGTTTGGTGACGATCGCCCCCAGGTAGTTGCGCACCGTGCCCTTCGATAGGTAGAGCGTCGAGGCGATCTGCGCGGTCTCCAGGCCGTCGGCCGCCATCCGCAGCACCATGATTTCCCGTTCGCTCAGGGGGTTGGGCCTGCTCATGATCGTCTGTGCGGCGAGATCCGGGTCGAGCACGCGCTCCCCCGCGACCACCCTGCGGATCGCCTCCGCCAGTTGGGCGGGGGGCGCGTCCTTGAGCATGAACCCGCTGGCCTGGGACGCCAGCGCCTGCCGCAACGTCTCCGGCCGCCCCAGCGACGTGAGGATCAGCACCCGGCACTCGGGCAGCCGCTCGGCCAGCACACCGGCCGCGGCGAGCCCGTCGAGCTCGCCGGGCATGTGCACGTCGAGCACCGCCACATCCGGCCGGTGCTCCAGGGCCGCCGCCACCGCCGCCTCCCCCGAGGCCACCTCGGCGACCACCGTCAGATCGCTCTCCAACCCCATCAGCGCGACGATGGCCCCGCGGATGAGCTCCATGTCCTCCGCCAGCAACACCCGAATCACGATCGTCCATCCTTTCCGTGCCCAGCAGGACGCAAACGTCATCCTCCGCCCTGCCGCCGGCTCAGCGGTAGGCGGCGGCCTGGAGGGTTCAGGGTTCGGTGTGGAGGCCCTGTTCGGTGACGCCGTGTCGGTGACGCGGGCAGCGGCGCGGACGTGCTATGTCCCGGGGCAGAGAACGGCTTCCGCCGCCTTCTTGATCATGGGCTCGACGGCGGGATCGCTGTGGGCCGTACCAAGCGTTACGGACACGACGAACTGCACACCCGTGTCACGCGAACCGTAGGTGATGGCCTTGAAACTGGGTGCGCTGCCCGCCGCGGCGCCGAATCCGCCCCCGCAGACGCCCTTGTCGGAGGGCTCTTCTGAGGGAGGCGGGGCCGGCCGGCCGGCGTTCAGTGCGTCCTTCTCCTCCTTCGTCAGCAGGTCCTTGCCGAGCGCCAGGTGGAAGGCGCTCAGGTCGTCGGTGGTGGAGATCACCCCTCCGGCCGCGTAGCCGTAGCTCATGTTGAAGCGGTCGACGTCGTGCAGCTTGCCGTTCTCGTCGGGGTAGTAGCTGTGCCCGTGCGGGCCCTTGATGCGACCGGGGAACGTGACCGGCAGGTAGGTGTCATCCATGTGCAGGGGGTCGAAGATCCGCCGCTCGAACTCCGCGGCCACCGAGCGATCGGTGAGGTCTTCGATGATCAGTCCGAGAAGGTAGTAGTTGGTGTTGGAGTAGGAGAACTTCTCCCCTGGTTCCTGGGTGCGCGCCACGGTGCGCGACCTCTTGACCAGCTCCATCGGCGGAATGTACGTGGTGAAGTCCAGGTAGTCGATCAGCTCGGGGGTGAACCAGTTGGGGATGCCCGAGGTGTGGTGGATCATCTGCTCCACGGTGATCTCGTCGGCCCGCTCCACCAGGTCCTTCTCCGCCACCTCGGGCAGCAGGTCGCTGAGCTTGTCGTCCAGAGAGAGCTTGCCCTCGGTGACCAGCTTCATGATGACGACCTGGGTCATGGCCTTGGTCTGGGATCCGGCCCTGAAACGGGCGCCGGCGGGAATCTTGCCACCCTTGTCGTTCAGGAGGCGGGTGCCGGCCGAGCCCTTGTCGACCTTCTTGCCGTCGATGTAGACGGCGCCGATCGCGCCGACCACTTCAGGGCTCTTTGCCAGCTCTGTCAGAGCCTTCTGCACGTCGCCGAGCCGTGCCCGGTCCGCGTCGGCCGCGGTAGCGGGTGTCGCGACGCTCAGCGTCAGCGTCGCGCAGGCCAGACCTGCCAGGCCGATCATCTTCACACGATCCACAAGCGAGATCCTTTCCCCTTGAGCGGCCGGGACGGTGTCCGCGTCTGGTATTCAGACGCCCTGGCCCGGCCTATGGCGACAGGTTTAGACCTGCGGTGGTTTCTCCGCCGTTTCCGCCGACTCGATCTGGGGCGATCCCGTCAGGGCACGCGAGGAGGCGGAGTTCGTGAGCGCGGTGGACCAGGCGGCACAGGTCCGGGGACTCCAGCGTGACGAACGCCGGCGCCGAGCGAGCCGCGGTCGACCGCGACGTCGCCGACCGCTACTCGACGCCCTCGTCCTGCCGTGGTGGCCGCTCGCGCTGTGCCCGAACTCGTGGTCGTGCTGCCGGACCGCGCGGGCGATCTGGTGCGCCGCGACGAAGCCAGCCTGATCGGCGGCATGGCCTCCGCCTTCACCGAGGCGGCCCGGAGGCACCTCGACACGCACGCCGCCGCAACGTACGCGCGCGACGGCGAGACGCGGCCCGCGTACTTCGTGCTCGGCGGCGAGGGGACCGTGCAGAGCCCTCCCCGACTCCTCCGGCAGGCGCTCGGGACGGACGTCCAGCGGCTCCACCCAGGCGGGCGGGAGGGCGCCCTGTGGTGCGCCACCAGAAAGCTGGCCGGCACCTGCGGCCGGTCGCGAAGCGGAGTCGATCGACCCCTTTCCTGACAAGATCGCGCCATGTATGTTCGGAGCGAAAGAAAGTTTCAATCATGGAGGAACGTTGGGCAAGAAGCTTCACATGCTGGCCTTACCGATCGCCGCCGCCGCTCTGGCCTCGCTCGCCACCCCGGCCCAGGCCGCCGACGGGTACGACCGGTGCCGTGACGGTTATTAC
The DNA here is from genome assembly GCF_004348345.1 of Nonomuraea longispora. Taxonomy (GTDB): domain Bacteria; phylum Actinomycetota; class Actinomycetes; order Streptosporangiales; family Streptosporangiaceae; genus Nonomuraea; species Nonomuraea longispora. The sequence continues at coordinate 33,030 of NZ_SMJZ01000066.1, read as the reverse complement.
TGCATGTTCTCCGGCCTCGACGGCACGGGCGACCTCATCGAGATCAACGCCGACACCCCCGACCTCGCCGCCCTGGGCATGGCCGATCGCGCCAAGTCCGACTGGAACCGTACCGACTCGTGGATCCACCTGTTCTCCGAGGCCGGCTACGGCGGCTGCTCCGCGGTGACCAGCCCGCGCGACCAGGGCAACTTCTACGTCGACTTCCGCGACTTCTTCGACTCCGTCCGCTTCGACGGCCCGAACGGCCCCTCCTGCCGGACCACCGTCAAGGGCTCCGTCACCGACTCGCACGGCTGATCAGCGCCTGAGCGCCTCCAGGAAACGGTCGGCCTCCGCGGCGAGCCGTGGCAGGTCGGCCGCCGGGTCCTGGGAGCGGGCCAGCAACATCCCGCCCTCGCACAGGGCCCCGAAGACGAGCCGGGCCCGGACGGGCAGATCGCCGTCCGCGGCCTGGCCGCCCGCGACCGCAACGCGCAGTCCGTCGTGCAGGACCCGCAGCAGGTGATCGTGCTCGATCGCCCTGACGGTCTCCCAGCTCAGCACCGACGGCGCGTCCAGCAGCACGATCTGGCGGAACCCCGGGTCGAGGCAGTGCTCCAGGAAGGTGCGGCACCCGCGCCGCAGCGCCTCCATCGGCTCGTGCTCCTGGCCCGCCGCCCGCACCAGCGCGGCGGAGACCTCCTCCAGTTCGCGTACGAACGCGGCGCGGAACAACGCGACCTTGCCGCCGAAGTGGTGGTAGGCGGCTCCCTTGGTGACGCCGGCCGCGGCGGCCACCGCGTCGATCGACGTGGGCGCGTATCCCCGCGCGCCGAACAACCGGCGCGCGGCCCGCACCAGCCTGCCCGTCGTCTCGTCCGAGCGCTCTGCCTGCGTGCGGCCGGTCATCGTTCTCCCCTTGACGTACATACTCGCGGTACGTAACTTCGAGGCCTAGTTACGTACTCACAGTATGGAACATGGAGGCGAGCCGTGTCCGCACCGCAGCACATCGCCGTCTACGGCGCCACCGGTCACACCGGGCGCCTGGTGGCGGCCGAGCTCCACGCCCGCGGCCGCCGGGTCGTCCTGGCCGGGCGCGACGAGGGCGCGCTTAAGGCCCTGTCCGACGAGCTCGGAGGCGCGCGCGTGCACCGGGCCACGCTCGACGACCCCGGCGCGTTACGCCGGCTCGCCGAGCAGGCGGCCGTGCTGATCCACTGCGCGGGCCCGTTCACGCACACCGGCGCACCCGTCGCCACCGCCGCGGCGGAGGGCGGGTGCCACTACGTGGACCACGCCCTGGAGCAGCACCACACGAAGTGGATGTTGGACGCCATGTCCGGGCCGGCCCGCCGGGCGGGCATCACCATGGTCACCGCCATGAGCTTCTACGGCGGCCTGGGCGACCTGCTCGCCGGCGCCGTGTCGGCGGGCATGACGGACATCGACCGGGTGATCACCGCGTACGCGGTGAGCGGCTGGCGGCTGACCACGGGCGCCAAGAGCACCGCGGAGCTGCTGTTCGCCGACACCCGGCGGATCACCTACACGGACGGCGCCCAGCACATCGGCTACGTCGAGCCGCGCAACGCCGTCTTCCCGTTCCCCCCGCCGCTGGGCCCGCGCACGATGATCGCGCCCGTCCCGTTCTCCGAGGTGCTGACCGTGCCCAGGCACGTGCCGGCGCGGCAGGTCGAGGCGCAGCTCACGGCGCACACGTTCCAGGAGGAGCAGGTGTTCACCAGCGAGCACGCCGATGCCGCCGCCAGGGCGGGCTCCGACTTCACCGTGGCCACGCAGGTGATCACCGCGGACGGGGGCCGCGCCGGGCAGGCGAGCGGCCGTGACCTGTGGCGGATGAGCGCGCTGACGTCCGTGGAGGCCGCCGTACGCCTGGCCGACGGCGACGGCCCCGGCTCCCCCGGCGTGTACGGCCCGGCCGAGGCGTTCCCCGCCGGACCGTTCCTGCGCGACCTGGAGCGGCTCGGCCTGTTCACCCTGACCCTGCCGGAGGAGCGATGATCCTCGTCACGGGCGCGGCCGGCGGGCCGCAGGGATCGACCGGCCGGCACGTCGCCGAGCTGCTGCTGGAGCGCGGCGCGCAGGTGCGGGCGTTCGTGCACTCCGACGACCACCGGGCCGACGCGCTGCGCGAGCGCGGCGCGGAGGTGGTGGTGGGCGACCTGCGGGAGATCACCTCCGTACGCCCGGCCGTGCGCGGCGTGCGCCGGGCGTTCCTCACCTACCCGGTGACGGCGGGTCTGCTGGACGCCACGGCCGTGCTGGCGGCGGCGGCCAGGGAGGAAGGGCTGGACCGGGTCGTCGAGGTGTCGCAGCTGGACGCCTCGCCCGAGGCACTGACGCCCCGTATGCGCCGGCACTGGGTGGCCGAGCAGGTCCTCGACCGGGCCGGCGTGGGCGCGGTGCACCTGCGGGCCGCAGTGTTCTTCGAGAACCTGGCCGTGGCAGCCGACGGCGACCGGCTGGCGCTCCCGCTCGGTCCGCCCGACACCCGCATCCCCCTGGTCGCCGGCGCCGACGTGGCCAGGGTGGCCGCGGGGCTGCTCCTCGACCCGGTGCCCGCCGACCCGGTGTGCCTGGTGACGGGGCAGATGGCGACGATCGGCGAGGTGGCCGACGCCTTCGGGCTGCCGTACGCGGACGTGCCGCCCGAGGAGTGGAAGGCCAGGGCCATGAAGAAGTACGGCGACCCGTACACCGTCGAGCACCTGACCCACCTGTGGGCGATCTTCCGCCTCATCGGGCCGGGCGACCACCCGCTCTACCGCGTCACGGAGAGCATCGAACGCTACGGCGGCCGGCCACCGACCACGCTGCGCGAGTTCCGGCGCTGATCCCCGCGGGCGCCACCGCCGTGGACGGTGGCGCCCGCGGTTGTCGTCAGACGCCGAACGGAGGCGCGTAGCGGATCGTGCCGGACGGCAGCGGCTCGCCGTCCAGCGACATGGCCATCAACGCCTCGTCGGGCACGTCGAAGGCGACGCCGATGCCGTGGCGGGAGGCGGTGGTGAAGCCGAAGCGCGGATAGTACGCGGGGTGCCCGAGCACGGCCACGGCGCTTCCGCCGCGTTCCCGCGCCTCCCGCAGCGCGTCCTCGACGACCAGCGTGCCGAGCCCCTGGCGCTGCACCTCGGGCGCGACCGCGACCGGGCCCAGGGCGAGCGCGGGTGTCTCGCCGACGTGGCAGCGGGTGAGCAGGGCGTGGGCGACGACGCGGCCGCCGGTGACCGCCACCCGGGACAGGGCGGGGATCCAGGCCGGGTCGCGGCGCAGCGCCTCGACGAGGTCGGCCTCCTCCGGCTTGCCGAAGGCGGCCGCGGTCACGGCCCTGATCGCCGTCTCGTCACCGGGTGTCTCGGCGCGCAGGGTGAGGTCGTCGGTCATGCGTGTGCTCCGGTCGTGTGCGGCGGGCAGGGTACGGGCGGGCAGAGGAACGAATGCTGCTCACGGCAGCCACCCAGCGGGCGGTCATACGCTCCTCGCTCCTTCCTGCTCCTCCGGCGACGCCTCCGGGCGCTCGCCACACCACCATGCCTTCGTAGCGACCGAAAGCACCGATTCAAGGCACGACCCTACCCGATGGCCGCAGAGCCGGCCAACCGGCTCCGCGGACACGCGAAACCCCCGGCGGGGCAGGCCCTGCCGGGGGTTTCTTCGTGCGCGAGGATCAGCCGGTGAAGCCGACCGCGGTCCAGTCGTAGAACTTGTAGCCCTCGGCGCCGAGGTTGGCGAGGGTCTTCTTGGCCGCCTGGATGTCAGGGCGCTGGTACAGCGGGATCGTGTGCACCATGTCCCAGATGAGCTTGTCGGCGGCGTTGGCCAGCTCGATGGCCTTGGCCGGGTCCGTCTCGCTCACCGCGGCCTCGATGGCCTCGTCCATGGCCGGGTCGCTGGCCTTCGGGAAGTTGCTCTCGGAGCCGGTCTTGTAGATCTGCGCCAGGCTGCCGATCGGGAGCGGCGTGCCGATCCAGGAGAACGGCACCAGGTCGAAGTCACCCTTGATGATGAAGTCGGTGAAGAACTTGTCATCGGGGACCGGCCGGATGGTCAGGCCGATGCCCGCCTCCTTGAGCATGGCCTGGGTGAGCTCGCCCTCCGTCTTCGCATACGGCACGCCCGCCGGGACGACGAAGGTGAGCTTCATCTCCTTGCCGTCCTTCTTGCGGAGCTGGCCCTCTGCCTCCTGCTTCCAGCCGGCCGCGTCGAGCAGCTGCTTGGCCTTCTCCAGGTTGTACTTGCCGAGGTCGCCGGAGTTGTCGACGTAGCCCTTGTGGTTGTTCATGAAGACGTGGTTGCCGAGCGTCTGCAGCGGCCAGTCCATGTCCTTCAGGTCGGACTGCGTGATCACGTCCCGGTTGATGGCGTACGCGACCGCGTGCCGGACGTTCTTGTCCTTCAAGAACTCGCTCTGGTTGTTGACGGTGATGTGCCGCCAGTTGGGGCTGAGCGCCTTGCGGATGTCGACGTTCTGGACTTCCTTGGCACGCTTCAGGTCCGCGGGGCTGCCCGGCGGGATCTCCACCATGTCGAGCTCGCCGTTGGCGAAGGCGTTGACCTGCGCCGCGGGGGTCTCGATCGTCCGGAAGATGACCTTGTCGAGCTTGGCCTTCTTGCCCCACCACTTGTCGTCACGCACGACGGTGAGCGTCTTGGTGCCCTCGTCGATCTTCTCGACCTTGAAGGGGCCCGCGGTGACCGGGATCTTCTGCAGGTAGTCCTTGTCGTACGCCTCAGGCGACTTCATGTGCTTGGCCGGCATGAGGTGCGGCGACCGGGAGAACAGGCCCTGCCACTCGGGGAACGGCCTGGAGAAGGTGATGATCGCAACCTTGTCGCTGTCGCCCTTCTTCACCGACTCGATCCGGTCCCAGCCGTCCGTGGAGGCCGGCTTGAACTTCTTGTTCTCGCCGTTGTTGGCCTTCCACGCGGCCTCGAGGTCCTCCCACGTCATCGGCGTGCCGTCGGACCAGGTGGCCTTCTCGTTGAGCGTGTAGGTGACGACCTGCTTGCCGTCCAACGTCTCGTTCTTCACGTCGGTCAGGTAGTCAGGGTTGGCCGTGAAGTTGGCTTCTTCGTCGGAGACCATCAGCATCGGCATGATCGTGTCGAGCATCTCCGCGGTGTCGGCCTGGTTGCCGTCCACGTGGTTGCCGTTCCACTGGCTCGGCCACTGGCCGACAGGGAGGGTCAGCGTGCCGCCGTCCTTGACCTGCTCGTACGGGACGGGGTTGATGCTGATGGCCGGGGTCTCCGACATCTGCTGCTGAGCCTGCTTCGACTGCTCGGCGTTCGGTTGGTTGGTCTCGCCGCCGCCACCGCAGGCCGCGACGGCCATGGCCAGGACCGTCAGCCCTGCGGCCGCACGGTATCGAACCTTCACTCTTCCTCCTGATTGTCCGAGGCCGTGATGACCTCGACTTCCTCCGCGTAGTGACAGGCGGCGCCGTGGTCGACGACGTTCGCCAGCCGGGCAACCGAGGGTTCCTCGTCCACACACCGCCGCTGCTCCGCCTCGCTGAGCACGGCGAATTTGGGGCAGCGGGTGCGGAACCTGCATCCGGACGGCGGGTCGGCCGGGCTGGGCAGGTCGCCTTCGAGCAGGATCCGCTTGCGGGTGCGTTCCATCTCGGGGTCGGGCAGCGGGATCGCCGACAGCAGGGCCTGCGTGTACGGGTGCGCCGGACGGTCGTAGACGTTCTCGACCGTACCGATCTCGGCGATCTTGCCCAGGTACATGACGGCCACGCGGTCGGCGAGGTGCCTGACCACGGCCAGGTCGTGCGCCACGAACAGGTAGGACAGGCCGAGCCTGCTCTTCAGCTCGTCCAACAGGTTGATCACGCCTGCCTGGATGGACACGTCGAGTGCGGAGACCGGCTCGTCCAGCACCAGCAGTTTCGGCTCCAGCGCGAGCGCGCGGGCGATGCCGATGCGCTGCCGCTGGCCGCCGGAGAACTGCTGGGGGTAGCGCTCGGCGTGCTCGGCGGCGAGCCCGACGAGTACCAGCAGTTCCTCGACCTTGGCGCGCACGTCCTTCTCGCCGTGCGCCCGCAGCGGCTCGGCGATGATGTCGCCGACCGGCATGCGCGGGTCGAGCGCGGCCATCGGGTCCTGGAAGACGATCTGCAGGTCGCCGCGGAGGCTCTTGCGGCCCGCCTTGTCGAGTGTGGCGCTGTCCTTGCCGAGCACCACGACCCGGCCGCCCTCCGGCGGCTGCAACTGCATGATCTGCTGCAGGGTGGTGGTCTTGCCGCAGCCGGACTCGCCGACCAGGGCCAGCGTCTCGCCCTGCGCGATGTCGAAGCTGATGCCGTCGACGGCGTAGACGGTGCCGACGCGGCGCTTGACGATCGCGCCCTTCAGCAGCGGATAGTGCTTGGTCATGGCGTCGAGTTCGAGCACGGTGGGGCGCTCGGCACGCGGCACCCTGACCACCTCGTTGGGCGGGATGACCGGCACCGGGAACACGTCCGCCCCGGTCAGGCCCTTGTGCTCGATCTCGTGCGAACGGATGCACGCCACGTGGCGGCCGCTGCCGAACGGCGTCAGCGGCGGCTCCTCGTCGTCGCACATGTCCACCTTCATCGGGCAGCGCGGCGCGAAGGGGCAGCCGGGCGGCAGCGACGCCGGCGACGGCGGGTTGCCGTCGATGGGCACGAGCGGGCCCTCCTCGCCGTCGATCCTGGGGATCGAGGCGAGCAGACCCATCGTGTACGGCATCCGCGGCCGGTAGTAGATGTCGTCCACGGGGCCCTGCTCGACCGGGCGGCCCGCGTACATGACGACCACCCGGTCGGCCATGCCGGCGATGACGCCCAGGTCGTGGGTGATCATCACGATGCCGGCACCGGTCTCCTGCTGGGCGGTCTTCAGCACCTCCAGCACCTGGGCCTGGATGGTCACGTCGAGCGCCGTGGTGGGCTCGTCGCAGATGAGCAGGTCGGGGTCGTTGGCGATGGCCATGGCGATCATGGCGCGCTGCCGCATGCCGCCGGAGAACTCGTGCGGGAACGCCTTGGCCCGCAGGCCCGGGTTGGGGATGCCGACCAGGTCGAGCAGTTCGACGGCGCGCTTGGCGGCCTTGTCCTTGCCGACGCTCTGGTGGACGCGGACGGCCTCGGCGATCTGGTCGCCGATGGTGTAGACGGGCGTGAACGCCGACAGCGGATCCTGGAAGATCATGCTGATCGTCTTGCCGCGTACCTTGATCTGCTCGTCTTCCTTCATGCCGAGCAGTTCCCGGCCGTGCAGCTTGACCGAGCCGCTGACCACGGCGTTCGTCGGCAGCAGGCCCATGACGGCGAGAGAGGTGACGGACTTGCCCGAGCCGGACTCGCCGACGATGCCGAGCACCTCGCCGCGCTCGACCTCGTAGCTGACGCCGCGCACGGCCTGGATGCCGCCGGGGAAGGTGACGGTGAGGTCCCTGACCTCCAAGATGCTCACGAGTTGCTCCCCGGGTCGAGTGCGTCACGCAGGCCGTCGCCGATCATGTTCACGCTGAGCACGAGCAGCACCAGCAGGCCCGCGGGGAAGGCGAACAGCCAGGGGTAGCCGGTGGCGTTGCGGGAACCCTCCGCGATCAGCGTGCCGAGCGAGACGTCGGGCGGCTGGATGCCGAAGCCGAAGAAGGACAGCGCGGCCTCGCCGATGATCGCGCCGCTGACGTTGAGCGTGGCATCGATGATCAGCAACGAGGACAGGTTGGGCACGATGTGCCGGAAGATGATCTTCCAGCGGGGGATGCCCATGTAGACGGCGGCCTGCACGTACTCCCGCTCGCGGAGCGAGAGCGTCATGCTGCGCACCACCCTGGAGGTGATCATCCAGGAGAACGCGGCGAGCAGCGCCACGAACCAGAGCCAGGAGGCGCCCTCCCGCAGCCGCGGCGAGATGATGGCGATGATCAGGAAGCTCGGCAGGACCAGCAGCAGGTCCACACCCCACATGAGCGTCTTGTCCACCCAGCCGCCGAAATATCCGGCGAACGCGCCCACGATCGCGGCGAGCCCTGTGGAGATGAGCGCCACGAGCAGGCCGATGAGGATCGACTTCTGCATGCCGCGGAGCGTGACCGCGTACATGTCCTGGCCGATCGTGGTGGTGCCCCACCAGTGGTCGCCGCCGGGGGGCGACAGGAAGGCCAGGAAGTCCTTGTCGGTCCAGTCGTACGGGCCGACGAACGGCCCGAGGTAGGCCAGGGCCACCAGCACGATCAGGGCGATGGAGCCATAACGGGCCTGCTTGTTGCGGAGCAGGCGCCGCAGGACGACTTTCGATCGCATGTCAGCTCACCCGCACCCGAGGATCGAGGGCCGCCACCAGCAGGTCCGACAGGAAGGCGGCGAACAACACACAGACGGCGGTGAAGAAGGTCACCGCGGCGACGGAGTTGACGTCGTTCTGGTTGATCGAGTCGACCAGCCAGGCGCCCATGCCGTGCCAGGCGAAGATCTTCTCGGTGAAGGTGGCACCGGTGAACATCGTCCCGAACGCGAAGGCGAAGTAGGTGGCGGCGGGGATCAGCGCGGTGCGCAGCGCGTGTTTGGTCAGCGCCGTCCTGCGTCTCAGCCCCTTGGCCATGGCGGTGCGGACGAAGTCCTGGTTGAGCACGTCGAGCATCATGTTGCGCTGGATGCGGCTGTAGAAGGCGATCAGGCCCAGGCTGAGCGAGATCGTCGGCAGGATCAGGTGGTTCAGCCGGTTGAGGAACTGGTCGAAGCCGGACAACCGGGGGTTGTACTCGCCGGTGTACTCGATGAGCGAGAACCCCAGTCCTCTGTTCAGGTTGTACGTCGCGATCGCGAGCAGAGTGGCCAGCACGAACACCGGAACGGCCATGATCACGAAGGAGCTGACCCCGATGAACCGGTCGGTGAGTTTGTACTGCTTCACCGCCGAGATCGCGCCCAGCGCCACACCGACGGCGAAACCGACCAGCGTGCCGATGAGCAGCAGCCGTAGGCTGACCATGATCCGCCGGCCCATCTCGTTGTTGACCGAGCCGCCGTTCCACGTGCGGCCGAAGTCTCCAGTGACGACGCCCTTGGCCCACGTGCCGTAACGGACGAGCACCGGGGTCTTGTCGTTCAGGTTGTACTCATCGAGCGTCGCGTCGATGACCGCCTCTGCCACCGGTGGCTGGCGACCCTCGTACGCCCCCCGCGGGTTCATGGTGGTGGCCGCGAGCATGTACGCCAGACTGGCCGCCAGGGCGACCAAGATCACGTTTATTGCCAACCTGCGGAGCAGGTACTTGCCCATTACTCTCCGTTCGCGCTGACCGTGGGCGCGGACTTCCGACCGGAGAGGCGCCCTCGCAACGTAAACCCATCTCGCATGGTGAAATCCACTTGACGCCGAGATGGCGATCAGAGCGCAGAATATATGTAAAAATGTAACGGGTAGAAACCGTTCGGCGTAACGGTCAGGTCAAGCGCATTAGTCGGCGACCCCTCCCCGGGTGCCCTCGGACCACCGGCTTCACCTGCTGAAACACCCCCTCCCAAGATCCGCTGTACAGCGCCGCACCTGGGGCAAATGTCACAGAATCCGGACACTATTTGACGATCGCGCAAGCTGATCCACATCGCCTTTGCGAATGCGATGGTGCACGATGACAAGTGCGCACAGGACACCGCCGCTGCGAGCAGCCCGCCCCCTACCCAGTCGCCGCTTGACCTGATATGTACGATGCCATCGGCCGAACACCTCGGAGGCGACGTGGAACCGATCGGGTTACCGGAGGAGACGATCCGCAGGCAGTTACGGACCGCGATCGAGCAGGGCGCCGGTGGTGACCGTCTGGCCCGCGGAGGGCGAGCGGCTGCACGCTCTGCCCTTCCAGTGCTCCGTCGAAGCCCTGGGCTGGACGGCGGACGGTGAGCTCAGCGTCGTCACCGACGTCGAACTGCATCTCCTGCCACGTCCCCTTCCGCGGCCGGCCCTGGTGGCCGACGCGCTGGCGCGTACCCTGCCCCGAGCCGGCAGTCATCAGGCCGCTCGCGGTGACCGGCGGCGGCGCGCAGGAAATAGTCGTCCCCGCCCACCTGGCCGCCCTTCAGCGCCACCTCGATCCCGTCGACCGCGGGATCGTCCGAGGCCGGCACGCACACCGGCCCGCCTGCCGCGAGCGAGGCGACCACGTCCAGCGACCGGACGCCGAGCGCGGCCACGACCTGGCCCGAGGTGTCGCCGCCCGCGATCACCAGCCGCCGCACCAGCCCGGCGCGCACCATGGTCGCGGCGATCCGGCCGAGCGACGTCCCGATGCCGTCCGGGTCCCTGGCCGGTCCGCGGGTCGACTCGACGATGGTGTGCCGGCCGTCGCGCAGGCTCTCCTCCACCTGCTCGACGAGGCCGGCGGGACTGGACAGGTCGGCGAACACCCGCCACCCCGCCCGCTCGGCCGTGTCGATCTGGCGGGCGGTGATCGGCGAGCGGCTTCCCGACAGGACGAGCACCGGCGCGACCGCCCCCAGCACTTCCCGCCCCGCCGTCGTCGCCGGAGCGGAGGCGGAGGCGAGTGCTGAGGCGAGGGCGCGGCTGAGGCCGCCGGAGCCGACGCAGCACAGCGGGGTACGGGTGGCCGCGTCGGCGAGCAGCAACCGCCCGAGCGCCCTGACGTGCTCGTCCGTCACCGCGTCCGCGACGAAGGCCGCGTCCCCGGCCCTCGCCCGGTAGTCGTCCTCCGACGGCGACGCGGGCAACCACCCGGTACGTCCCGCGCCCTGCTCGGCCAGGCGTACCCGCAGGTCGGCCTCCGTCGCGGGGGTGACCGGGTGGTCGCGCGCCGGCGGGTAACGGTCGAGCCGGTGGACCTCGTCGCCCGCGCGTACGAAATGGTTGGCGAACCACGTGCAGCGGCCCAGCTCGGGCTGCGCGGCCAGCACCGGTACGGGACCCCGTGCCATGCCCGCGCGGTGCAGGGCCGCGACGACGGCCCCGATGCTCCCGCGCTGCGGGGAGGAGTCGAAGGTCGAGCAGACCTTGTACTGGATGACCAGCGGCCGCAGCCCCGCCAGGGCCGTGAAGGCGGGCAGCACCACGGAGGCGGGGTCGGCCGACGTCCGCGCGGTGGTGGCGATGCCGATGACGTCGTCCCGGTCGTGCAGGTGCGCCACGTCGGTGACCAGCGACCCGGTCAGCCCGAACCTCCTGAACTGCCACAACGCGTCGGTCGCGCCCGTGAAGTCGTCGGCCGCGAAGGCGATGCGCGTCACCGCGGCCTCACTTCCGCACCACCCCGCCGAAGTGCCGAAGCGCCCTGGCCAGCTCGGGCTCGCCCACCTCGGTCAGCGGCACGCCCGCCTCGGCCGCCGCCCACGCCTGCCTCATGCTGGCGATCCCGGCCGCGGGCCCGTCGGGATGGCCGAGCACGCCGCCTCCCGCGAGGACGAGCAGGTCGCTGGTGCCGGTGCGCTCCAGGGTGACGGGCGCGGTGCCGGCCCACTGGGCGGACGACAACACGGGCAGGCACGGGAAGCCGCCGAGCAGCGGTTCGCGTACGGCCGCCACCGTGCGTCGCACGTCGTCGTCGGTGACGTAGAACTTGCTGTGGAACCCGCCGCAGTGCAGGTGGTCGACCCCCGCCAGGCGGGCCAGCTTCTGGTAGGCGACGTGGGCGATGCCGATCCCGGGATGGCGGAACAGGGCTCCGGTGCCGGTGAGGTGCCCGTGGATCGCCACGCGGGAGTGCCGGCGCAACATCGCGGCCGCGGGGAGGCCGACGACGTTCAGGTTGACCATGACGCAGGTGCCGCCGGCGGCCACGACGAGGTCATGATGGGCGAGCATCCGGTCGGGTTCGTCGCTGATGTTGAAGGCGTACATCGGCCGCCGCCCGGTCCTCCGTTCGACCTCGTCGAGCGCGGACGTGACCGCGCGCACCCGCTGCGGCAGCGGCGCGGGCGGGCAGTCGCCGTTCACCTCGTCGTCCTTGATGAAGTCGGCCCCGGACAGCCCGAGCTCGACCACCAGGTCCACGTAGTCGGAGGGGCGCAGCCCGACGTTGGGCTTGACGATGGTGCCGATCAGCACCCCGCCGGGACGCCCCACCAGCCGCCGTGTGCCCTCCACCGCGAACCGGGCCGGCAGGTATGCCTGCGCGAACGCGGCGGGCAGGTCGAGGTCGGTCAGTTTCAGCCCGGCCAGCTCCCGCAGCTCGAACAGGTTGCCCGCGACCACGGGGAGCAGGTTCGTGAGCGACGGCCCGGTGTTGTCCAGGGGGAACCCGATCCGCACCAGGCCGGCGGTGAGCGGCCCGTCGCCGGCCGCACCGGGCAGCGCCTCGGTGACCGGCGGGGGGATCTCGGTCATGCCGAGCACCACCGCGCCGTGCCGGGCGCGCAGTTCGTCGGTCTCGCCCGCGACGCCGACGAACGTGCCGGTGCTCTGCTCGCCCGCGATCGCGCTCACCGCCTGTTCGAGCGGCAGGCGCGTGAGCACGTGGTACGTGGCGACGGTCAGCTCGCGCCCGTCCCCCGGCTCGCGGCCCGCCCCGAGCCGGGCGGCCGGTACGCGCTCCGCTCCGGGCGAGGTGGTCACCGGCCCGCCCGCTCGCCCAGGATCTCCCGGGCCAGGTGTCGCATGGCGAGCGGCGGGCTGGTCAGGATCGGCCCCGTCGCCGGAACCGTCGCCGGAACCGTACCGGCGACGCGGGCCATGGACGCCTGGGCCAGCACGACCACGTCGACGTCCGCGCCGAGTTGGGCGAGGGCCCGCGCCACGTGCGCGTCGTGGGTGGCGGCGTCGCCGCTCATCAGCGCCTCGAACGCGCCCTGGCACACCCTGGCGGTCAGCTCGATCTCCTTTCCGGCGGCGGCGGCACGCCGGCGTACGAGGTCGGCGGTGGGTTCGAGGGTGGTGGTGAGGGTGGCGAGCACGCCGATCCTGCGGCCGAGCGCGACGGCGCGGTCGGCCATCGGGCGGTCGACGCGGGTCACCGGCACGCCGGTCAGCGGCTCGGCGGCCTCGACGGCGGCGCCGATGGAGGAGCAGGTCACCAGGATGTGATCGGCCCCCGCGGCCTCGGCGGAGCCGACGTGACCGGCGACGCGCCGCGCCGTCAGAGGTGTGAGGCGGCCGGCGGCGATGGTGTCCTTGATCAGACTGTCGTCGACGATGTTGAACGTGCCGACGCCGGGCAGGTGCTCGGCGCACAGCCCGGCGAACACGTCGACCAGCGTCGCCGAGGTGTGGATCAGTGCCAGCCTCATGGTCTCTCCCTGTGGCGGAGGTCGGTGCCGCTTGCTGGGAACGTACTACTGGGATCCGGGATTGTTAAGGGCCTTCATCCGATGAAGTTCGAATTTCATCGGATGAAGGTCTAGGAAAACGGCGGCGCTCGGGGTAGCTTGCGAAACCGTGGCAACAGATCCCCAGCCGGACGCGGCCCGGCACGTCCAGGTCGTCCAGGCGCTCGGCGCGCAGATCGTCGAGGGCGGGCTGGCTCCCGGCACGTCCATCCCCATCGAGGAGGAGCTGGTCGGCGAGCTCGGCGTGGGCCGCTCCGCCGTCAGGGAGGGCGTGAAGGTGCTGGCCGGCAAGGGCCTGCTGGAGACCAGGAGGAGCGCGGGCACCATCGTGCGCCCCCGCGAGTCCTGGAATCTGCTCGACGCCGACGTCCTGAGCTGGCGGTTCATGCCCGAGCCGCGGCCCGGCGACATCCGGGTGCTGGCCGACCTGCGGGTCGCGCTGGAGCCCGGGGCGGCGCGGGTGGCGGCCGAGCGGGCGGACGCGGTGGCCGTCCGGCGCATCGACGAGGCGCTGGCCGCGCTCTACGCCACCGCCGACGACCCCGAGCCGTTCATCGAGGCCGACCTGGCCTTCCACAAGGCGGTGTTCGCCGCGGCGGACAACGACCTGCTGCTCTACGTCTACGACATGATCAGCATCGCCCTGCGGTCCGTACGCCAGGTGCACACCCGTTCCGTCGCCCACAACAAGGAGACGCTGCCCGGCCACGAACGTGTCGCCGTGGCGATCAGGCGCCACCACCACCGCAAGGCCGAGGAGGCCATGCGCGAGGTGGTCGAGGTCGCCCGCGCCGACGCCGAGCAGCACGTACGGCTCTGCTGCTGACCACCCCATGAAATGAGCGAACACGTGCACGTCCACCTCGACGTCGACGGTCCCGTGGCCGTCATCACCCTGAACAGACCCGACAAGCTCAACGCCATCACCCCCGGCATGGCCGCCGCCCTGCGCGCCGGCCTCGACAGGGTGGACGCCGACCCGGGCGTGCGGGTGGCCGTGCTCACGGGCGCGGGCGAACGCTCGTTCTGCGTCGGAAGCGACATCGGCGAACTCGACGCGTACGCGACGCCGTGGGAGTTCCGCAACCGCGGCGACTACGGCGACGCCGTACGCGCCCTGCGCAAGCCGCTCATCGCGGCCGTCAACGGCTACGCCTACGGCGGCGGCCTGGAACTGGCCATGGCCTGCGACATCCGGCTGGCCGCAGACACGGCGACGTTCGCCGCGCCGGAGATCAAGCTGGGCTGGATCGGCGGCAGCGGCCAGTCGGCGCTGCTCGCCCACGCCGTCGGCCCGAGCAACGCGGCCACCATGCTGCTGACTGGCGACCCGATCGACGCCAGCCGCGCGCTGCGGTGGGGGCTGGTCACCGACCTGCACCCGAGGGAGGAGCTGCTGCCGGCCGCGCTGGAGCTGGCGGGGCGGATCGCGGCCAGGCCGCCGATCGCCGCGCAGACGGCCAAGGCGAATGTCAGGGCGGCCTACTCGATGCCGCTGGAGCAGGCCATCCGGTACGAGCGCGACCTGCAGACCGTCTGCTTCGCCACCGCCGACGCGGCCGAGGGCAGGGCGGCCTTCGCCGAGCGGCGCGAGCCCGTGTTCGAGGGGCGCTGATGGGCGTACTCGACGGCTACCGGGTGGTCGACCTGTCCATCGCGATGGCGGGGCCGCTGGCCGCCATGCGGCTGGGCGACCTCGGCGCCGACGTCGTCAAGGTCGAGCCGGTGACCGGCGAGTGGCAGCGGCACGCCCCGGCGGGCGGGGCGACGGGCAACCGGGTGAACGCGTCGTTCCTGTCGCTCAACCGCAACAAGCGCAGCCTGGCCGTGAACCTCAAGGCGGACGAGGGCCGGGAGATCGTGCACCGGCTGGCCGCGACGGCCGACGTGTTCCTGCAGAACTACCGGCCCGGCGTGGCCGAGCGGCTCGGCATGGACCACGCCACGATCAGCGCGCTCAACCCCCGCATCGTGTACGTCTCCATGTCGGGCTACGGCGAGAGCGGGCCCTACATGGCGCGGCCCGGCCAGGATCTGCTGCTGCAGGCCATGAGCGGCGCCATGCTGAGCACCGGCCGCGAGGGGGACCCGCCGGCTCCCGCGGGAACCTACGCCATCGACGCCGTCACCGCCTACAGCGCCTTCGAAGGCGCGCTGGCCGCGCTGCTGCACCGCGAGCGCACCGGCGAGGGCCAGCGGGTGAGCGTCAACATGCTGGACGCGGCCGTCGCCGTGCAGATGCAGGAGCTGTCGGTCTTCACGGTCGGCGGGGTGCCGCAGCGCCGCGGGAGCGAGCCGCACGGCCACACCTACATCCGCGCGCCCTACGGCGTGTTCGCCACCAAGGACGGATATCTCGCGCTCGGCATGCCCCGGCTCGACGTGCTGGCCGTCGCCTTCGACCTGCCGGGGCTCGCGGGCATGGACGGCGACGCCGACGGCCACACCAGGCGCGACGAGATCACCGCGCTCGTGGCCCGCCGCCTGCCCTGCCGTACGACGGCGGAGTGGCTGGAGATCTGCGCCCGCCACGACGTGTGGGCCGGCCCGGTGTACGGCTACGCCGACCTGGTGGCCGACCCGCAGGTCCGGCACAACGGCTCGTTCGTCACCTACGAGCACCGCACCGAGGGCACGGTGACCACGCCCGGTTTCCCGTACGGCTTCAGCGCCACGCCTCCCGAGGTGCGCAGGGGCGCGCCGCTGGTGGGCGAGCACACGAGGGAACTGCTCGGCGAGCTCGGCTACCCGCCGGAGCGCACGGCCGAGCTGCTGGCGGAGGGCGTGCTGGCATGCGAGGACTGACCTGGGACCATCCGAGGGGGTACGCCCCGCTGGACGAGCTGACCCGGCTCGACCTGACCGGCCGGAACCCGTACGGCACAGTGCCCGAGCCGATCGTGTGGGACCGGCAGCCGCTGGAGGGGTTCGAGTCGGAGCCGATCGCGCGGCTGTGCGAGACGTACGACGTGCTCGTCGTGGACCATCCCGGGCTGGGCGCGGCGGTGGAGGCGCTGGTGCCGATGGAGGAGCTGTTCGAGCCGGATGAGCTGGCGGCCCTGCGCGCCGGGTCGGCGGGCCGCTGCTTCGACAGCTACCGCCTGGACGGGCGCCAGTGGGCGCTGCCGCTCGACGCGGCCACCCAGGTGGCGGCCGCGGGGCCGGGCGTGCGGGTGCCGGCGGACTGGACGGAGATGGCGGGGTTCGCCCGGGACGTGCGGATGGTGCTGTGCCTGGGCGGACCGCACGCGTTTCTCATGTTCTGCGCGCTCTGCTCGGGCGACTTCCTGGACGTGGAGGCGGGGGCCAGGGCGCTGGAGCTGATGGCGGAACTGCTGGCCGCCGCGGACACCAGCATGTCGATGCGCAACCCGATCGGCGTGCTCGACGCGCTGGCGGCGGGCGAGGCCGACTGCTGCCCCCTCCTGTACGGGTACGCCACCTACCCGCTGGCCTTCTCCGACGCCCCCGCCTGGCCGGGCCGGCCGCCGGGCAGCGTGCTCGGCGGCACCGGGCTCGCCGTCTCCCGCAGGCGCATCGGCACGATCCGCGAGGCAGTCCGCGCCCATCTGCGCCGCCTGTTGACGGAGCCGGTGCAGACCGGGCTGTTCCCCGCCACCGGCGGGCAGCCCGCGACCCGCGCCGTATGGGAGTCCGCCGGGGAGGGCGACAGCTTCTACCGCGGCACCCGGGCCACCTTGGAGGCCGCCTGGGTCAGGCCGCGCTTCCCCGGCTACATCGCCCTGCAGGGGAGGTCGTCCGCGCTGATCCGCGACGGGCTGCTCGCCCGCGTCCCGGCCCGCGACCTGCTCAAGCAGGTGCACCACGAATGGAGGCACAGATGACCACGGCGCTCGTCACAGGCGCCGCCGGGGCGCTCGGCCGCGCGATCGTGCGCCGGCTGACCGCCGACGGCCACCGGGTGGCGGCACTCGACGTCGAGGCCAAGGGGCTCGACGGCGCGCTCCCCCTGGAGACCGACCTGCGTGACCCGGCCGCCGTCGAGGCCGCGTTCGCCGAGACGCGGGCGCGGCTGGGGCCGGTCGGCATCCTCGTCAACAACGCGGCCGTCTATCCGGCCCGGCCTTTTCTGGAGGTGCCGCTGGCCGAGTACGACGACGTGCACGCCGTCAACCAGCGGGCCTACTGGCTGGCGGCCCAGCTCGCCGCCCAGCAGATGAGCACGCAGACGAGCGGACGGGGCGGCGCGATCGTCAACGTCGCCTCCATCACCATGCACGGCGGCTGGTCCGACCTGGCCGCGTACGTCGCCACCAAGGGCGCCGCCGCCGCGCTCACCAGGGCGCTGGCCCGCGAGCTCGGCCCTGAGGAGATCCGGGTCAACTGCGTCTCGCCGGGCGCGTTCCCGACGGCGGCCGAGACGATCCATCCGGATCCGGAGGCGTACGACCGGATGGTGCTGGAGCGTCAGGCGCTCCAGCGGCGCGGCAAGCCGGAGGAGCTGGCGGCCGTGGTGTCGTTCCTGACCGGCCCGGACGCCTCGTTCGTGACGGGCCAGACCATCGAAGTCAACGGAGGGTGGGTGATGGCATGACGCCGGACCGCAGGCGGCTGGCGGAGCTGACGGGCGATCTGAGCGCGGCCGGCGGGGTGCGGCTGGTGACGCTGGCCGACGGGGTGGAGCGCGGCATCAGGGCGCTGGAGTTCAGGACCGGATCGGGGCTGGCGTTCGACGTGCTGGTGGACCGGTGCATGGACATCGGGCACGCCGAGCACGGCGGGCGCGCGTTCGGCTGGCGCTCCCCCACCGGCTTCCGCCATCCGGGGCTGCACGAGAACGCCGACGAGGACGGGCTGTCGTGGTTGCGCTCGTTCTCCGGCCTGATCGTCACGGCCGGGCTGGACCACACGTTGTTCGGCGGCGACGTGCCCGCCGGCACCTACCGCTATCCGCCGCGCGCGTCGGTGCGGCACGGCCTGCACGGGCGCGCGGGCAACCTGCCCGCCCGGCTGACCGGCTACGGCGAGCGCTGGGACGGCGAGCGCTGCGTGTTGTGGGCGGAGGGCGAGGTGCGCCAGGCGGCGGTCTTCGCCGAGAACCTGCGCCTGGTGCGGCGGATCGAGGCCGACCTCGGGGGCGAGGAGATCAGGCTGGTGGACACCGTCACGAACGCGGGCTTCGAGCCGACGCCGCACATGTACCTGTACCACATCAACCTGGGCTGGCCGCTGCTCGACGAGGGCGCCAGGTTCGAGGCGGCGATCCGCGAGACGCTCTGGCAGAGCGACAGCGTGGCCGAGCAGCGGGCCGGTCACCTCGTCTTCCCCGGGCCGGCTCCGGGGTTCGTGGAGCAGGTGTACGAGCACGCGCTGGTCCCGGGCGACGACGGGCTGCACCGGGTGGCCGTGGTCAACGACCGGCTCGGGATGAGGGTGTCCGTGGAGTGGCCCGCGCGGGAGTTCCCGTACTTCTTCGAGTGGCTGAACCTGCGCTCGGGCAACTACGCGGTGGGGCTGGAGCCGTCCACGCACCACGTCTCCGGCGACGCGGCGGCCAGGGAGGACGGCAGCATGATCTGGCTCGGCCCGCAGGAGTCGCGGACGTACCACACGACGTTCCGTGTCGAAACGATCTGAGGCGGCCGGGCGGCCGTCACTCCAGCCGGTACGCCCGCCGCGCCGTCCCGGCGAGGACGTCGGCGCGCTCGCCGTCCGACAGGCCCGCGCACAACGCGTCCGCGGCCTCGGCGACCTGCTCGTAGCCGGCCGCGAGCAGGCACACCGGCCAGTCGGAGCCGAACATCACCCGCTCGGGCCCGAACGCCTCCAGCACGACCTCGGCGTACGGCCGCAGGTCGGCCACCCGCCAGGACCCCCAGCGGGCCTCGGTGACCATGCCGGACAGCTTGCAGTAGACGTTGGGGTGGCGGGCCAGCTCCCGGACGCGGCGGCGCCACGGCTCCAGCTCGCCCGAGGCGATCGGCGGCTTGGACAGGTGGTCGAGTACGAACGTCA
This sequence comes from Nonomuraea longispora, assembly GCF_004348345.1. Classification (GTDB taxonomy): domain Bacteria; phylum Actinomycetota; class Actinomycetes; order Streptosporangiales; family Streptosporangiaceae; genus Nonomuraea; species Nonomuraea longispora. The sequence continues at coordinate 13,792 of NZ_SMJZ01000066.1, read as the reverse complement.
GCTCCGGCACGGCGGCCACCGTGTCGATGGCGGCGGGCAGCTGGTGCGGCAGCGTGAGCAGGTCGTAGGCGAGCCCCGCGGCGGCCACGGCGGCGAGCCCGCGGCGCACGTCGGCGCGGGCGAGCCAGCCGGCGTCGGGCTCGGACTGCACGCCGTGCCTGACGCCGACCAGCCCGTGGGGCAGCCCCGCGAGGGTGTCGGCGGCGTCAGGCGCGGTCAGGTCGATCCAGCCGACGACACCGGCGACGAGCTCGGAGCCGGCGGCCAGGGCCAGGAACTCGCGGGTCTCGCCGAGGTCGGGCAGCACCTGCACGAGCACGCTACGGCTCACCCCGGCCGCGGCGGCGGGCCCGGCGAGGTCGTCGAGCGTGAACGTGCGGCGCACAGGGGCCATCGGCTCCGGGTCGAGCCAGGCGTGGGGGCGTACGGACAGATCCCAGACGTGGTGGTGGGCGTCGATGCGGGTCATCACGGCTTCCGGCTCGGTCGGGTGCGGGCGGATCGCGGGCACGACCGCCCTCTCCAGCAGGACCGGAACCTAACATACATCCTATGTTTCGGCCAGATTGTGCGGAAGTATGGACATCCAAGCCCCCTTCGCGTAGACATACATCCCATGTTCGCGGTGAACATCCGCTGAACTTCTCGCCTTCGACGTCCCCCGCGGCCCGAGAGACATCCGGGCCCCCTGACGACGATCACCCTCATCGCTCTCGTGACATCCCGCCCCGGCGGCGGCATGCGTTCCGGAAGAGGAGTAATGGTGACCAACGACGGCTACACACGACGAGGCATGCTCACGACCGGCTTAGGCGCCGCAGCCGGATCCGTGCTCGTGACCGGGGCGAACGCCGCTCCCGCGCGGGCCGGCACGCGGCACGGCCCGCAGGACGGCCCGCTGACCCTCTGGTACACCCGCCCAGCCGCGGAATGGCTCGAAGCGCTGCCCGTCGGCTGCGGGCGGATCGGCGCCATGGTCTTCGGCGGCGTCGCCACCGAACGGCTCCAGCTGAACGAGGACAGCATCTGGGCCGGCGGGCCGCACACCTACGACAACCCCGAAGCCCTGGCCGCCCTCCCCCAGATCCGGCAGTGGGTCTGGGAGGACAAGTGGCAGCAGGCCCAGAACCTCGCCGACGAGAAGTTCCTCGGCGTCCCCAGCGAGCAGGCACCGTACCAGGTGCTCGGTGACCTCACCCTCACCTTCCCCGGCTCGGCGGAGTTCACCGACTACCGGCGCGAGCTCGACCTGACCCGGGCCGTCACCACCGTGACCTACGTCCGCGACGGCGTCCGCCACACCCGCGAGGTCTTCGCCAGCAACCCCGGCCAGGTCATCGTCGTGCGGCACACGGCCGACAAGCCCGGCTCGGTGACGTTCGAGGCGGCCTTCTCCAGCCCGCAGACCACCACGACGGCCGCCGCCGGGCCCGCCACCATCGCCCTCGACGGCGTCAGCGGCGACACCCAGGGACTCAAGGGCGAGGTGCGCTTCCGCGCCCTGGCCAGGGCCGAGGCGAAGGGCGGGACGGTCGCCACCGACGACGGCACGCTGGCCGTGACCGGCGCCGACGAGGTGACGCTGCTCATCTCCATGGGCTCCGGCTACCGCAGCTACAAGGACGTCGGCGGCGACCCGGACGAGGTGGCCGAGCGCCATCTGAAGCGCGCCGCGGGGCGGCCGTACGAGGTGCTCCGGCGCGAGCACGTGCGCGACTACAGCAAGCTGTTCGGCCGGGTGGAGATCGACCTCGGCACGTCGGACGCGGCCGCGCTGCCGACCGACGAGCGCATCGTCCGCCAGCAGCTCGACACCGACCCGCAGCTGGCCGCGCTCTACTTCCAGTACGGCCGCTACCTGCTGATCTCCTGCTCCCGGGCGCCCGGCCACGCGGCCAACCTGCAGGGCATCTGGAACGACTCGCTCACGCCCGCGTGGGAGTCGAAGTACACCATCAACATCAACTGCGAGATGAACTACTGGCCGGCCGGGCCGGGCAACCTCATCGAGTGCATGGACCCGCTGTTCGACCTGATCAAGGACCTGGCGGAGACCGGCGCGCGTACCGCCCGCACCCAGTACGGTGCCAAGGGCTGGGTCGCCCACCACAACACCGACGGCTGGCGCGGCACGGCCCCCGTGGACTACGCCTTCTACGGCGTGTGGCCGACCGGCGGGGCGTGGTTGTGCCTGACGTTGTGGGAGCACTACCTCTACACCGGCGACGAGCGGCGGCTGCGCGAGCACTTCCCCCTGATCAAGGGCTCGGTGGAGTTCTTCCTCGACACCCTCCGGACCGACCCCAGGACCGGCTACCTGGTGACCAACCCCTCCCACTCCCCGGAGGTGGGCCACCACGAGGACGGCGGCGAGAACGTCAGCATCTGCGCCGGGCCGACCATGGACATGCAGATCCTTCGCGACCTGTTCGGCGCGTTCGCGCAGGCGTCGGAGGCCCTCGGGATCGAGGAGGACCTGCGCGCCAGGGCCGGCGAGGCCCGCTCGCGGCTCGTGCCCAACCAGGTCGGGCATCTCGGGCAGATCCAGGAGTGGCAGGAGGACTACCGCGGCGACGCCGCCCTGTCGCGCAGCCGGCACATCTCCCACCTGTGGGGGCTGTTCCCCGGCCACCAGATCGACCCGCGCCTCTCCCCCGACCTGGCCCAGGCGGCCCGCCGGACGCTGGAGCTGCGGGGCGAGGCCGGCGCGGGGTGGTCCCTCGCCTGGAAGATCAACTTCTGGGCCCGGCTGCTGGACGCCGCCGAGGCCTACGAGCGGCTGGGCAACCTGCTCGTGCCCGCGCGGACCGCGCCCAACATGTTCGACCTGCATCCGCCGTTCCAGATCGACGGGAACTTCGGGGGCGTCTCGGGGATCACGGAGATGCTGCTGCAGAGCCACGGGGACCAGGTGCACCTGCTGCCCGCCCTGCCCGCCGCCTGGCCCGCCGGGTCGTACCGGGGGCTGCGGGCGCGCGGCGGGTTCGAGGTGGACCTCACGTGGGACGGCGGCGCGCTGCGGCGGGGGCGGATCCGCTCCGACCTCGGACGCCGGCTCACCCTGCGCACCGCCCACCCGGTCGCCGTCACCGAACGAGGCCGCCCGGTCAAGGCCGACCGGCCCGAACCCGGGGTGCTGGTCCTCGACACCCGCAAGGGCGCGACGTACGAGCTGGCCATGGCCTGACCCCGGTCGGGCGGAGGGTCAGGCGGAGGGTCACGCGGAGGGACGCGTCCGGGGGCGGGTGCGGGAGGCCTCGCCGCGGGCGTGGGCGGCGAAGAGGCGGGCCGCCTCGTCCGGGTCGCCCGACGCCAGGGCGGTCACCAGGTCGTCGTGGTGGCCGGCCATCGCCATCCAGTCGCCTTCGTAGAGCGGGTTGCCCACGACGTGCAGGCTCCACAGGTTCGACTCGATGGTCCGCCACAACCGCAGCAGGAAGGAGTTGCCGCACGCGGCGCACACCCGCCGGTGGAAGGCGAGGTCCGCGTCCCTGAAAGCCCCGATGTCACCGTCGCCCGCCGCCCGCTGCATGGCCAGCACGTCACCCGTGAGCTGCTGCAACGTCTCGGGCTGGATGCGGGCGGCGGCGCCGCGTGCGGCATACTCCTCCAGCAACACCCTGATGTCACGCACCTCCCGGGCCTGCTCGTCGGAGATCTCCGCGACGTAGCTGCCCCGGTTGGGATAGGAGATGACGAGTCCTTCGTGGGCCAACCGCTTGATCGCCTCTCTGGCCGGGGCCTGGCTGGTGCCGACCCTGCGGGCGATCTCGGCCTCCACCAGGCGCTGTCCCGCCACGAGTTCTCCCGAGACGATCCAGCCGCGCAGCAGCGCGTAGACCCGGTCCGACAGCAGTTCCCTGGGCAGCACCTGACTGGCGGGCGGGGCGATCTGCTGCTCCTGCCAGATGCGCGCCACCGTCGACTGCGACAGCCCGAGCTGCCTGGCCATGGAGCGGGTGGAGGGCACGGCCGAGCCGCCGGCCGCGGCGGCGATCACCCGTTCGGCCTCCTGCCGCCCGGTGCTGCGCGGCCGCCCGGGTCGCGGCGCGTCGGCCAGGCCGTCGAGGCCGCGCTCCACGAAGCGGGCGAGCCATTTGGCGACGGTCGCCGAGCTGACGGCGAGCCGGGCCGCGATCTCCTTGCGGGACAGCCCGTCGGCGCACGCCAGCACGATGCGGCTGCGCAGGCCCAGCCCGCTCCCGGCCTGCTCCGCCCACGCCTCCAGGGTCGCGCGCTCCTCGGCGCCCACTACCAGCCGCTTGTCGTCTTCCCGTCCAGTCACGCCCCAACCATAACGTACTTATGACTCAGTCACCCGCTGGAAACGAATTTGTAGCAGTACATAACCCCTTGACCGACCCCGGTTACCAACGTATTAAATAATCGCTAATCGAGTATCGACCCATTAAAAAGGCGTCGCAGATCTCGCCCCCTTGGAGGTGCGATGCGGTCCCCCCGTCCATCCCTCGTCCTGTCCGGCATCGGATGCCTGCTCCTGCTCACCGGCTGCGGCGGGGGCGGCTTCGCCGGCGACTCGCAAGCGCAGCAGAGCGAGGGCGGCCAGGTCACCGTCAGGATGCTGGTCAACATCAGCCCGAACCTCACCCAGGCGTACTGGGACGGCCTCGTCAAGCCGTTCGAGCAGGCGAACCCCGGCATCGACGTGGAGATCGAGGCGCCCACCGGCAAGGGCGTGGCCGACACGCTGCCGCAGCAGCTCGCCGCCGGCAACGCGCCCGACGTGGTCGAGACGCTGATGGCCGACGAGACGCTGGCCAAGCAGATGCTCGACCTCAGCGACCAGCCGTGGGCGAAGGACACGCCGCTGGCCGAGCAGGCCAAGCTGGGCGGCAAGATCTACACCGTCGGGGTCGGCGTGCAGGCCCAGTCGCTGGTCTTCTACAACAGGACCGCCTTCGGCAAGGCCGGGATCGACGAGCCGCCGGCCACGTGGGACGAGTTCGACACCGCCATGGGCAAGCTCAAGTCGGCCGGCTACCTGCCGCTGCAGACCGGCGGCGACTTCCTGACCGGCCTGCAGTTGCTCCAGCTCTCCAACCCCTCCCGCGCCCAGAACCACCCCGCCTGGCAGCAGGACGTCAGCTCCGGCAAGATCAAGGCCGGCGAGTCGCTGCTGCCGTACCTGAAGCGCTACCACGGCTGGATCGGCAAGGGGTACGTCGACAAGAACGCCCTGGGCCTGAAGTACGCCGACGCCGAAACCGCGTTTTTGTCCGGCAAGTCGGCGATGTACGTCATGGGCAGCTGGTTCACCGCCGCCGAGGCCAAGGCCGAGAAGGACTTCGAGGTCGGCGTCTTCCCCGCCCCGGTCGACAAGGGCCAGCGCCACCCCGGCCCGCAGGGCGCGACGCTCGCGGCGCCGTACATGATCCTCAAGTCGAGCCCGCAGAAGGACGCGGCGCTCAAGCTCGTCCAGTGGCTCGTCACCGACCCGGCCGCGGTCAAGAGCCAGCTCAAGCAGGACGGCAACTTCCGCACCGGCGTCGAGCGCGAGTTCACCCCGCTGGAGAAGCAGGTGCAGGAGATCCTCGACGCGGCGCCGTCCGGCGTGCCGCAAGGTGAGGGCTACGGCGACGCCACCCTCCCCAAGGGCTTCAACTCCGCGTGGAACACCGAGGTGCAGGGCCTGTACGTGGGCAAGTCGCCCGAGGAGGTCGCCGAGGGCGTGGACCGATGGCTGGCCGGACGGTCATGACGCTCACCCGGGAAGCACCCGTCGCCACGGTGCGGGAGGCGCCCCCGAGGCGCAGGCGGCACGACGGCCTGACGACCGCGCTGATGGCCGGCCCGGCCACCGTCCTCTACGTGGTGATGCTGGTCGTCCCGGTCGGCCTGGCCTTCTACCTGAGCCTGACAGACTGGGACGGCTTCAGCGCCGACCCCGCCTTCGTCGGCGCCGCCAACTACGCGCGCCTGCTCGACGACCCCGAGCTGCGCCGCGCGGCCCTGGTCACGCTGCTCGTCGCGGCGGCGGGCACGGCCGGGCTCAACCTGCTCGGACTCGGCTTCGCCCTCCTGGTGGACGGCGTCTCCCGGGCCAACACGTTCTTCCGGATCGTGCTGTTCTATCCGCACGTGCTCAGCGCCCTCGTGGTCGGCTTCCTCTGGTCGGCCATCCTCGGCACCAACGGCGCGGTCAACAACCTGGTGACCACGTGGGGCGGCGAGGTGCTGCCGTTCCTGTCCGACCCCGCGTGGGCGACCGTCACGATGATCGCGGTGCTGGTGTGGGCCGGGTTCGGCGTCAACGTGGTGCTCTATCTGGCGGGCCTCCAGGCGGTGCCGCACTCGCTGATCGAGGCCGCCCGGATCGACGGGGCGACCCGGTGGCAGGTGTTCAGGAACGTGACGCTGCCCGCCCTGGGGCCGTCGGTGACGATCAACATCGTGCTGTCGCTGGTGACGCTGCTCAAGACGTACGACCTGGTGGTGTCGCTGACGGCGGGCGGCCCGGCCGGGCAGACCCAGACCGTCGCCTACCTCATCCTGTGGAACTCCTTCCACGACGCCCGCCTCGGCTTCGGCTCGGCCCAGTCGGTGATTCTCATGCTGGTCACCGCGGCGCTGGCGTTCGTGGTGACCCGGCTGCGCCGGCGCGGCGAGATGGCGGTGCACCAGTGAGAAAAACCTTCCTCTCGGCGACCGCCGCGTTCATGCTCGTCCCGCTCTACGTGCTGACCGTCAACGCGTTCAAGGGCCAGCAGGAGATCCTGCGCGACCCGTTCGGCCTGGGTGGCCTCACGCTGGAGCCGCTCGGCAGGGCGCTGACTAACCCGCAGTTCGACGTGGTCAAGGGGTACGCGGTCACGCTGCTGTTCGTGGTCGCCGTCAACGTGCTGTCGGTGCTGCTGGCCGCGCCCGCCGCTTACACGATCGCGCGCAGCCCGAAGCGGCGTTTCCGGGTGCTCATGCTGTTCTTCCTGGCCGGGACGTTCATCCCGGGCCAGGTGCTGGTCATCCCCGTCGTGTACGTGCTCAAGACCCTCGGCCTGATGGGCACGATCCGCGGGTTCGTGCTGTTCGAGACCACGCTCACGCTGCCGTTCTCGATCTTCCTGTACGCCGGTTACATCGCCACCATCCCCGCCGTGCTCGACCAGGCGGCGGCCGTCGACGGGGCGGGGCGGCTGCGCACGTTCTGGCAGATCGTCTTCCCGCTGATGCGCCCCGCGGTCGCCACGATGGTCATCCTCAACACCTTCTCGGTGTGGAACGACTTCGTGAACCCGCAGATCATCCTGGGCCCCGGCAGCGGCCTCTACACGGTGACCACGGGCGTCTACGCCGCCGTAAGCCAGTACTCCACCGACTACACGGTGGTCTTCCCGACGCTGCTGCTGGCCATCGCCCCGCTCCTCGTCTTCTTCGTCTTCATGCAACGGCACATCATCAGCGGCCTCACCGCCGGGGCCACGAAAGGTTGAAGATGCGCACAGTGCCCTCGATCCCCGATTCCCTCACGACACCCGCCGGCGATTCGCAGCCCTCCGTCATGCCCTCCGTCATGCCCTCCGTCACCGCGACCGTCCCGCTCGGCACGCCGCCCGCCTGGGCGGTGCTGGAGCGCCGCCTGTTCGACATGCTCGACGAGGCCTGGCGGGTCTTCGCCGCCCGCTACTGCGGCCCTGACGGGCGGCTCATCTACCACGGGCCGGCCGCCGACCGGGACGGCGCCGACGACTTCTACGAGGCGTTCTTCAACTGGCCGACGCTCTACCAGCTCGGCGGCGCGGACGACCTGCTGGACGCCGCCAAGCACCACTGGGAGGGCGTCACCACGCAGCTCACGGAGCTCGGCTACCTGGTGGACGAGTTCGAGCGCGGCTATGACTGGTTCCACCAGGGCGAGTCGCTGCTGCTGTTCTACGGCATCTGCGCCGCCGACCCGCGCGACCAGCGTTTCCGCGAGCGCGCCCGCCGCTTCGCCGACCTCTACCTGCCCGGCTCGGCCAACTACGACGCCGAGCGCGACATCATCCGCGCCCCGCACAACGGCGCCGGCGGCCCCCGCTACGGCCTGCAGTGGGAGTGGGCCTCCTACCACACCGACCTGGTGAGCATGCGGCCGTTCGGCCTGCCGCTGCGCGACCTGCCGGGCATCACGCGGTGGGAGGACCTGGCCGACCCGTGCAACGCGGCCCGCATGGGGGCGGCGATGAACGAGCGCATCGGCCGGGGCGACGTGGCCGTCAACCTGGCCGCGACCAGCCTCGCGGTCAACGCCTGGCTGTACGACGGCGACGAGCGTTACCGCGACTGGGCGCTGCGCTACATCGGCGCCTGGCAGCGCAGGGCGGAGGCCAACGCCGGCATCCTGCCCGACAACGTGGGCCCGTCCGGCCTCGTCGGCGAGCTGCACGGCGGCCGCTGGTACGGCGGCAACTACGGCTGGCAGTGGCCGCACGGCATCTACAGCGTGGGGGCCGCCGCCGCGATCGCCGCGGTCAACGCCCACCTGCTGACCGGCGACGACGACGCGCTCGCGATCGGCCGCGACCCGCTGGAGGCGGTGTACGGCCACGCCGTGCAGGCCGGCGTCACCGGGACGGACATGAGCATCAGCGACCGCTGGCTGGCCGAGCTCGGCGACGAGGCGGACAAGCCGACCATGCTGGTGCCCAACCGGCACGACGACCAGGGTTGGTTCGACTTCCAGCCGCCGCAGCTCGGCCTGCCGGTCTGGCTCTGGCACGCGAGCCAGTCGGGCGGCGACGCCGACCGGCTCGACCGCCTGCGGGCCGGCTCCGGCTACGACTGGACGGCCGTGCGCCCGTTCCGCAACAAGGAGGAGGCCGGTCACGAGGCGCCGTGGCTGGAGTTCCTGCGCGGCGCGAACCCCGGTTTCCCCGAGGCGATGTTGTCGGCGGCGCTCGGCCAGGTGCAGCGGCGCATGGCGCTCATCGACGCCGACACCGCGGACCTGTCCACCATCCACGTGCACCACTGGCAGCGGCTCAACCCGGTCGTCACGGAGGCGCTGCTGCAGCTGGCCACCGGCACCCCGCAGGTGCTCTACAACGGCGGGCTGCTGCCCGCCAGGCTCGCCTACTTCGACGCCGACCGCCGCCGCCCCGGCCTGCCCCCGGACGTGGCCGCGCTGGTCGACTCGGTACGCCCCGGCGCGACCGGCGTCGAGCTCGTCAACCTCGGCGTGGCCCGCACCCGCAGGGTCGTGGTGCAGGCGGGCGCGTTCGGCGAGCACCGGATCGACCGCGCGGTGGTCACCAGGTCCGGCGGCGACTACCCGGGTGACCCGCGCTCCTACACCTCGCCCCCGATCACTCAGGCCGGTCAGGAGGTGGCGGTGGACGGCCCGCGCCTGCTCGTGGAGCTGCCGCCCGGCCGCCGCATCCGGCTCGACCTGCACACGACCGCGCGCGTCCGCACGCCGTCGCACCAGCACTACTGAGGAGTTTCATGGACGACGCCATCTGGGATCTGCCTGTTCGCGGGGACCTGCCCGCCGAACCCGATCCCGTCCTCGTGGAGGGACTGTCCCGGATCAGCGCGGCCACCGCCTGCGCCAAGCTCCACGCGCAGGGCATCCGGCGTACCTTCATCGAGGGACCGCGTCCCATCGCCCAGGGGCAGAAGGTCGCCGGCCGGGTCCGCACGCTGCAGTTCATGCCGCAGCGCGAGGACATCGCCTCGGGGCTCGGCCAGGAGTACGTCGAGCGGCACACCGCCCTGTGGGCGGTGCTGGAGGAGATCCGGCCGGGCGACGTGCTGGTCGTGCAGGCGTACGGCAGCGCCTACACCGGATGCTTCGGCGACATGCTGGTCCGCTACTTCAAGCGCAAGGGCGGCGCCGGCATCGTCGTGGACGGCCGGATCAGGGACCTGCCCAGGGTGAGCGGCCTGGGCCTGCCGATCTGGTCGACGGGCGCCACCCCCCACTACGCCTCGCAGGCGGAGTTGTTCCCGTGGGCGTACGACGTGCCGGTGGCCGTCGGCGGGACGCTGGCGCTGCCCGGCGACCTGTGCGTGGCCGACGACGACGGCGCGGTGATCGTGCCGCGCCGCCGCGCCCAGCAGGTGCTGGAGGCCGCCGCCGACCACGAGCAGTGGGAGCGCTACAGCCGCGCCCGCATCGAGGAGGGCGGGGCGCTCTCCGACTACTACCCACTCACCCCCGAAACCCGCGCCGAGTACGAACGGTGGCGGAACGTCAAGGAGAGCCAGTGATACTCAGGTCCGTCGGCGCGATCGTCTTACTCATCGGCAGCTTGACCGCGCCCACCCCCGGCCCGTCGGCTGCCGGCAAGCCCACCTGCGACTACCACGTCTCCCCCTCGGGCAGCGATCGGGGCGACGGCAGCGAGAAACGCCCGTGGAAGACGATCGAGCAGGCCCGCGACGCGCTGCGGGCCGACAGGAAACCCCAGAAGTGCGACATCGTGGTCAACGTGAGAGCCGGTGACTACGTCGTCGACAAGACCATCGAGTTCACCGAGGCCGACTCGGGCGAAAACGGCCACACGATCACCTATCGCAGCGCTGACGGGCCGGGCAAGGCCCGCCTGCTCGGCGCCAGGCCGCTCACCGGCTGGCAGAAGCACGACGGCGAGATCTACAAGACGAAGATCGACCGGACCTTCTACACGCTGTTCGAGGACGGCAAGCGCGCCACCACCGCCCGCCACCCGAACAGGACGAGCGACGAGCTGTGGTCGCCCTACCTGTTCTCCATCCTCGGCGAGCCGGAGAAGGAGGCGGTGCGCCAGTGGCTGTACTTCAAGCCGGAGGACGTGCCGCAGGAGTGGGACGCCGACTTCGACGAGAACGCCCAGATCGTGGTCTGGTCGGGCGGTTCGTGGAGCTGGTTCACCGACACCGTGCCCCTGGGCGGCGCCGACTTCCGCAAGAACTTCTTCACCCTCGACCACTGGGCCCGCTACTCGTTCGTCAACAGCCGCAGCGGCTCCCGCTACTTCCTGCAGAACACGCTGCGCTTCCTCGACCAGCCGGGTGAGTACTACTTCGACTTCGCCAAGGGCGAGCTCTACTACTGGCCGCGCGGCTCGATCGACAAGGTCATGGCGCCGACGGTGAAGACGATCCTGCAGATCGCGGGCAGCACTCCCGAGCAGCGGGTGCACGATCTCGCCTTCGACGGGCTGGCGCTGCAGTACAGCGACTTCGTGGACTGGTACCGCGCCGGATGGATCAGCGAGGGCGACTCGGGCTACGTGCACGAGTATCCCGTCTACGACCGGCAGATCGAGATGCCGCGCAACCGGTTCGGCATGATCACGGTGACGAACTCGCGGGACATCGGCCTGACCCGGCTGCGCCTGTCGGACAGCGGCTTCATGGGCATCTACCTGCTGTTCGCCAACGAACGGGTCAAGGTGTCGGACAGCCTGCTGGAGAACATCGGCGCCGACGGCATCAAGGTCGAGGGCGGCTATCCCGGCGAGGGCGACATCTCCGGCCATCACACGATCACGAACACCTACCTCCACCACGTCGGCGAGCTGGTTCCCGGCGACGCGGCCGGCATCGAGCTGATGAGCACGGGCAACAACACCGTCAGCCACGTCAACGTCCGGCACAGCGCCCGCTACGGCATCAGCCTGGAGGTGCGCCCCGAGATCAAGGACGAGGACAACTACGCCCGCAACAACCGCTTCTCCTACATCCGCATCGACGAGGCGGGCCTGGACAGCGGCGACATGGGCGCCTTCTACACCTACGGCGTCAGCAACACCGAGCCGCACGAGATCGACAACCACGTGTCGCAGATGGTGATCGGCGACGTCGTCAACGACCCGGCCGGCGCGATGCCGGACAGCGGGACGCGCGGCGTGCACATGGACGCCGGCGGCTGCGGCTTCTCCTTCGACAACATCGAGGTCGGCGAGGTCAGCGACGACAAGTACCAGAGCTACCAGTGCAACGAGGTCACCAACGCCAACTGGGCCGACGGCTTCGACGCCACCAAGATGGAGTACGACAAGATCGGCGTGACAGGCGCGTTCCCGTACCCGCTGCCGGAAGCGAAGGTGACGCGGTGAAAGTCGTCAGTGCGGCAGTGGTCGTCCTGGCGGCGCTGGTCGTCGCCCCGTCCGCGAGCGCCCAGGCGCCGTGCAGGCCGACGGAGTTCCACGTCGCGCCCGACGGCGCGGACCGCGGCGCGGGCGGCGCGCGGCACCCGTGGAAGACGATCGAGCACGCCCGCGACCAGGTCAGGGCCAAGAAGAAACACCAGAAGTGCGACATCGTGGTCAACGTCAGGGCCGGTGACTACGTCGTCGGCGAGACCATCGAGTTCACCGAGGCCGACTCGGGCGAGAACGGCCACCGGATCGTCTACCGCAGCGTGGACGGGCCGCGCAAGGCCCGACTGCTCGGCGCCGAGCCGCTCACCGGCTGGGAGAAGTACAAGGGCGAGATCTACCGGACGAAGGTCGACCGGACCTTCTACACGTTGTTCGAGGACGGCAGGCGCGCCACCACCGCCCGCTTCCCCAACCGCAGGTCCGACGACGTGTGGGCGCCCTACCTCACCTCCGTGCTCAAGGAGCCGGAGAAGGAGGCGGTGCACCAGTGGCTCTACTCTAGGCCGGGCGAGTGGGACAAGAGCTGGAACCTCGACAACGCGCAGGTGACGGTCTGGTCGGGCGGCAGCTGGAGCTGGTTCACCGACACCGTACCGATCCAGAACCCGTCGTGGGACGACAACCAGCTCACCCTGGAACACTGGACGCGCTACGCCCTGGTCAACAGCGGCGGCGGCTCGCGCTACTTCCTCCAGAACTCCCTCGACTTCCTCGACCAGCCCGGCGAGTACTTCTTCGACTTCGCCAAGGGCGAGGTCTACTACTGGCCGCGCGGCTCGATCGACAAGGTCGTGGCGCCGACGGTGCAGACGATCCTGTCGCTGGCGGGCAGCGCCCCGGGCAAGCGGGTCCAGAACCTCGCCTTCGACGGGCTGGCCCTGCAGTACAGCGACTTCGTCGGCTGGTACCGCAACGGCTGGATCAGCGCGGGCGACGCGGGCGTGCCGCACAAGTACCCCGAGTACGACCGGCAGATCGAGATGCCGCGCAACCGGTTCGGCGCGGTCACCCTCACCAACACCCGCCACATCGACCTGACCCGGCTGCACATCGCCGACACCGGCTTCACCGCGCTGTACCTGCTGTTCGCAAACGACCACGTCCGGATCTCCGACAGCCTGCTGGAGAACATCGGCGCCGACGGCATCAAGGTCGAGGGGCCGTACCCGGGCGAAGGTGACGTGGCCGGTCACAACGTCTTCACCAACAACTACATCCACCACGTGGGCGAGCTCGTGCCCGGCGACGCGGCCGGCGTCGAGCTGATGAACACCGGCCACAACGAGGTCAGCCACACGGTCGTCCGGCACAGCGCCCGCTACGGCATCAGCCTGGAGGTGCGCCCCGAGGTCAAGGACGGCGACGGGTACGCCCACGGCAACGTGTTCAAATACCTCCGCATCGAGGAGGCGGGCCTGGACAGCGGCGACATGGGCGCCTTCTACACCTACGGCGTCAGCAACACCGACCCGCACCCCATCACGAACCACGTCTCCCAGGTGGTGATCGGCGACGTCATCCCCGACGCGTCGATGCCCGACAGCGGGACGCGCGGCGTGCACATGGACGCCGGCGGCTGCGGCTTCTCCTTCGCCGACATCGAGGTCGGCGAGGTGACCGACGACAAGTACCAGAGCTACCAGTGCAACGAGGTCACCAACGCCAACTGGGCGGACGGCTTCGACGCCTCGAAGATGGAGTACGAC
>NZ_SMJZ01000065.1 GCF_004348345.1 Nonomuraea longispora | reverse complement strand
GCCGTAGCGCATGAGCACTCCTGACGAGAACGCGGCCAAGACCGACACCCAGCCGTTGCTGGACGCGGCCGAAGAGGCGGCGGAAGAAGAGCGCGGCGGCGAGCCGCGGCCCGCGGGGCAGGCGGCGATGGAGGAAGCGCTGAAAGAGTCGGGCCGGACGGCCGAGGACCTCACCGCCCCCGACACGGAGGACGGCGACAGCGCCGGTTGACGTCGCGGCGCGTGCCGAAACCCCGGCGACGGCGGCGATTCCCTGGAATGGGCCACCTCCTGCCCGCCGCCGCGGCACAGCTTCACGTCCATGCCGCGCAACCGCTCAGAACGCCCCGCGTTCGAGGTGCACTACCCGCACGACCGCGCCGGGAGCGGAGCACCTGCCGATCCTGGCTCAACGGGTGTAGGCCTTCTCGCGCGGCAGCGGGGCGCCGCCGGAACGGCGTCCGGGTTCGGCCGCCGCGTGGCGCTGACCGGGCCCTGGGCCGCCGCGCGCGGCGAGGGCGTCGGCGACGGCGCCGGTGACGAAGCCGTAGACCGACTTGTGCAGCACGTCCACGGCCAGTTCCCGCCTCGGCCACGTGGGAGGCGGGGCGCCGACGCCGGTGGCGTTCTCCAGGATCTGGTCGGTGGTCAGCCGGACGGCGGTGAACATCAGCGAGGACCATCCTCCGCGCAGCCCCGCCAGCGCCATCGTCGAGCGCAGCACTCCGACGAGTGCGCCCTGGCCGACGTGCATGCCCAGATTCACCACCTGCGACGCCCGTCCCCGGTGCTCCCGCATGCCGGTCAGCCGTTCCAGCACGCGGGCGGGGACGTGGGAGTCGGGGCGGGAGGTGAGGCGCTGCTCGGCCTTCTCGGCGAGGGTCATCGCGACCGCGCCCGCCGTACCGGCGACCAGCCCCTGCCACAGAGCGCGTCTCATCATGACGCCCGACTACCCTGACCGCCCCCTGGCACACCGCAGGCGCCTGCCCCGGCCTCGACGCATGCCCGCGCCGCGGGCGGGTAGCTGGGGCCGGCTGGGATGACGCCGGGTGGACGTGGGGTGCATTGCGCGCACTGATTGTGGAGACGGGCTTCAGCAGGGGAGCGCTTGCCGCGGTCCGCTCGCTCGCCGCCGCGGGCTGGCAGGTCGGCGTCGGCCATCCGAAGGCCGCCGGGCTGGCGTCGTCGTCGCGCTTCTGCCGCTGGAAGCACCGCGTGCCCGCGGCCCACGAGAGCCACGACGCCTTCATGGCCGCCGTCGGGGTCGCGGTCCGCCGCCACGGGTACGACGTGGTCTTCGGCGCCGGCGAGGCGGAGGTCCTCGCGCTGTCCATGGCCAGGGACGAGGTGCCGTCGATCGTCCCGTACGCCGGCCACCGGCACGTCGTCCGCGCCATCGACAAGCAGGAGTTGTGCGACGTCGCCGCGTCGGTGGGCTTGCGCACGGCCAGGATCCTCGACCCGCGCGTCCTCACCGCCGAGCACCGGCCCGTCGTGGTCAAGGCCCGCCTGCACGCCCGGCCGGAACAACCGGGAGCGCCGCCCAGGATCGACACGCTCGTCGTGCACGGCGCCGATGCCGCGCGCCGCCGGGCCGACGAGGTGCGCGAACTCGGCGGCGAGCCGCGGGTCGAGGAGTTCCACGAGGGCCGGCTGATGGCCTACTCCGCCGTGTCCGCGCCCGGAGGCCGGGTGGTGGCCGACTGCATGCAGGTGGCCTCGCGCATCTGGCCGCCGCAGGCCGGCGCGAGCTGCCGCGCCGAGACCGTGCGCGTGGACGCCGGCATCAGCGGCCCGGCGAGCCGGCTGCTGGCGAGCCTCGGCTGGTTCGGGCTGGCGCAGCTGCAGTTCGTGGTGCCCGAGGATGGAACGCCCCGGCTCATCGACCTGAACGGCCGTTTCTACGGCTCGATGGCCCTGGCCACCGCCGCCGGCGCCAACCTGCCCGCGGCGTGGGCCGACCTCTCGATCGGGCGGGAGGTGCCGTCCGTGCGGGCCCGGCCCGGCGTGCGGTACCAGTGGCTGGAGGGCGACCTGCGGCGGGCCGTCGTGGAACGCCGCTCCGGCCTGGTCGCTGACCTGGTCGGCACCGTGCGCTTCGCCGGGGGAGCCGCGCACAGCACCCTGTCCCTGCACGACCCGCTCCCCGCCCTGGCGGGTGTCTGCAGGCGGGTGCTGCGGTGAGGGGGCGGGCGACGTCTTCGCCCCGGTGAGCGGCTGGAGAAGGCTCAACCCACCCGGGGACACGGAATCCCTGGCTGACGGCGGGGGAGCGTCATGACGACCACACGCCGGCGCGCGCGGTGGTTCGTGTCCAGTCGGCGAAGTCGCGCGGCTCCCGGCCGAGGACCTGCCGCACGCCGTCGGAGAGGTAGCCGGAGCGGTGGTTGCGGATCACCGCCAGCAGGTCGCGCAGGGCCTCGGCCTCGACCTGCGATGCGCCCTGGCCGATCATTTCGGTGACGTGCTCCTCGGGTTCGAGTGCGACGTAGCGGATCTGCCGGCCGGTCGCGGCGGACAGTTCGGTCGCGACCTCGTCCAGGGTGAGGGCGCGGGGGCCGGACAGCGAGTACGTCTCGCCCGTGTGGCTCTCGTCCAGCAGCGCGGCCACCATCACGTCGGCGACGTCCTCGGTGTCGATCCATGGTTCCGCGCCGTCGCCCGCGGGCAGCCGCAGTTCGCCGGCCAGTACCTGGGCGTGCATGAAGTCCGTGCTGAAGTTCTGCATGAACCAGGAGGGCCGGACGATGGTCCAGGCGGCGTCACTGTCCTTGACCGCGTTCTCCAGTTCGAGCTGGGCGTGGTAGACCGCGAAGTCGCGGCCGGGGCTGCCGACGCCGCGGCCGGACAGCAGCACCACCCGGCGCAGCCCGTTCGCCGCCGCGTGCTGGACGAACCGCCCGGCCAGCGCGAGCCCCGGCGGGTCGTACGGCGGGACCACGTAGGCCGTGTCGATCCCGGCCGTCGCCGGGAGCCAGGTGCTCTCGTCGTACCAGTCGAAGCGCTGCTCACTCGATCGCGAGGCGAGCCTGATCGGGACGCCGCGTGCCCGCAGCCGCTCGGCGACGTGGCGGCCGGTCTTGCCCGCGCCGCCCAGGATGAGGATCGGTGTTGTCGTCATGTGCTGAGTCCACCGCGAAAGGGTGAGACAGGCCATGGTTGTTCAACGCATTTCCATGTCTGTGAATCTCACCTAGTCTGTGGCTATGGACGTGCTCGACGATTTGCTGGCCGGCACCAGAGCCCGTGGCGGCGTCTTCAACCTGACGATCATGGACCCGCCGTGGGCGCTGCACATCGCCGACGAGGCGCCGCTCTCGCTCGCGTCCCTCATCCGCGGCTCGGCCTGGATCGTACGCGACGGCCTCGCGCCCGTCCGGATGGAGGAACGCGACGTCGCCGTCCTGCGCGGAACGGAGCCGTACGTCGTGGGCGACGACCCCGCGACCGCGCCGCAACTGCGCATCCACCCGGGCGGACGCTGCGAACCTCTGCCGGGAGCCCCCGTCGACTACAGCGCGCGACTCGCGGTCCGTACGCACGGTGGGCGCCCCGGAGGCGCCGCCATGGTGGTCAGCGGCACCTACCAGCTGGAGGGAGACGTCAGCCGCCGCCTGCTCGCCGCCCTGCCGCCGGTGCTGGTGGTGCCGGCCGCCGAGGTCGCCGGGCACGTCATGGACATGGTGCTCGGCGAGATCCAGCAGGATCAGCCCGGCCAGCAGAGCGTGCTCGACCGGTGGCTCGACCTGGCGCTGATCACCACGCTGCGCGCCTGGTTCGCCAGGCCGGAGTCGCAGGCGCCCGGCTGGTACCGCGCGCAGGGCGATCCCGTCGTCGGCCTGGCGCTGCGTCTCCTGCACGAGGATCCCGCGCACCCGTGGACCCTCGTCGGGCTGGCCGAACGCACCGGCGTCTCCCGCGCGAGCCTGTCGCGCCGTTTCACCGCCCTGGTCGGGGAGGCGCCGATCGCCTACCTGACCGGCTGGCGCATCACCCTGGCCGCCGACCTGCTGCGCACGACCGACGACACCGTCGAGACGATCGCCCGCCGGGTCGGCTACGCCAACGCCTTCGCCCTGTCCGTCGCCTTCAAACGGCTCCGCGGCATCAGCCCCACGGCCCACCGGCGCTCCCAGGCCGCCTGACGGTCCCTCAGCCGGGATCCGCTTCGGGGCGGGCGCGGCGGGCCAGGGCTTCACCGGCGGGCAGGCCGCCGACGAACGCCCTGAGAAAACCGAGGATCTGCTCGACGTCGCGGCCCTCGGCCGCGGCGTCGATGGACTGATGGAGCCGCTCCTCGATCTCGGCGATCCGCCGTACGAGATCGTCGCCTTCCGCGGTGAGCGACAGGTCGATGTGGCGGCGGTCGTGGGCCGCCACGTCCCGCCTGACCAGGCCGATGCCGACCAGCCGGTCCACGAGCCTGCTCGGGCTGTTGCCGCTCTCGCAGACCAGCAGTTCGCCGAGACCGCTGAGCGTCAGAGGGCCGCGCTCACCCAGGACCCGGATCACCTCCGCCTGGGAGGGGGTGATGCCGAGCGGCCGAAGGGCCTGGCCGAGCAGCCGGTTGCCTTCCCGCTGCGCGGCCAGGATCAGGTATCTGAGCTCCTCAGCGGGCCGCATGGGCCGTCTCGTGATCGGCGGCCGTCTCGGCGAGGAACGTCTCGACGGCCTGGGCGTACGTCTCGGGGTGCGTGAAACGGAACATGTGCCCGGTCCTGTCCAGCACGACCTCGCGGGAGCCGGCGATTCCCGTACGCATGATCTCGGCTGCCTGCTCGCCGATCAGCTTGTCGTGCGACGGCGTGATGATCAGGGTGGGGACACGTACGCGATCGAGCCGGTCGACGTAGTCGGCGGTGAGGGCCGCGCCGACGCGGGCGCCGAAGGACGCCGCGGGGGTGTGGTCCAGGAACAACCTGCGGCTGTCCGCCTCGCTCCAGGGCACCTGGCCCTCACGGTCGTGCGGTGAGGCCAGCCGGTGGGCGTGCGCGCGCAGCGCCAGCTGCCGGTAGAGGCCGCCGCGCAGCCTGCCCATGAACCGCATGGCGCTCCTCCAGGCGGGAGAGGTGACGGGGTTCGCCGCGAAGCCACCGGACATCACCAGGGCACGCAGCCCGGCCGGCCGGCGCACGGCCAGCGCCAGCGCGATGTTCGCCCCGAACGAGTCGCCGACGAGCACGTAGTCGTCCAGGTCGGCGACGTGCTCCGCGGCGGCGTCGGCGTAGGCCTCCATGTCGGCCACACCCTCAGGAAGCCTGAAGGTGCGCTGCGGGCGGTGGGCCAGCGCGGTGAGTTGTGTCAGATCCCACGGAGCGCCGGAGAAGCAGGGGATGAACACCAGCGTCGGTTGGTTTGTCATGCCATTAGATTACACGACATATATGTCGTGTCAACTAATCCGGGAATCCGGCGAGAGCCCGCGCGGCGGCCGGCGGAGGCGATCACCCGGCACCCGGCCAGGACGCGCCGTCAGGCCGGAAACCCGATTGATCCGCTCCTGCGGTCGGTGCGACCATCCTGGGATGGAGGCAGAGGAGCTGCGAAAGATCGAGGCGAACGTCAACCTGGCCATCGAGCAACTCGCACCGCTCAGCGACGTGGACTTCGGCCTCAACGCGGAGTCCGTCGAGTGGGTGGATGGCTTCATCGAGCGCCAGCGTGCCCGCCCCGGCTTCGACCCGGAGCAGATCGACGGGCTGGTCGGCGCGCTCGGTTCGTTCCTGGGCGCCTGCCTGGTGGCCGCCACGGGCGGCCGCTGGCATAGGCCGGACGACGAAGCCTGGGGCGTGCTCCTTCCCGACGGCAGCACGGCCTTCCCTTTCACGAAAGTACGCAAGCAGTTCCGCGCCGGGATGGAAGGCGGCGAGTCGATCTCCGGCTTCTACCGGGTCGCGGTCGGCTACCTCGCCACGGGGAAGATGCGGGAAGCCCGTGAGGCAGGAGCCGGCCAGGACACGACGTCCGTTCAGCGCCGCCCAGGCCGTACTGAATGACCTGCTTCGGAGTCGACAACGGCAGCGTCGCCCATCGCTGGGCGCTCGACCACCCCGGGCAGGTCCAGTGGATCGCCGTGCTCGACGTGGTCCCCCACGACTACCGCGCCCACGAGCAGGATCTCGCCCTGGACGACGGGGACGCCGCCGCAGGCCGCCGGCTCACGATGCCGACCCTGGAGATCTGGCGTGAGTACGCCGACGACGTGACAGCCGCGCTGCTCACCGTCCCGGCTCGGGAGCGAGGGGAGGGCCGTCGGCGAGGTCGGCGGGGTCGCGCCAGGTGGCGAGGAACTCCTCCGCCAGGGCGCACGAGCCCGCGAACGGCCCGCCGGGATGCGCAAGCGCCAGCCCCGTGAACCGGCCGATCCGCTCCTCCACCAGGTCCCGCGCCGAGGCGGCGTCGGGCACCCGGCCGGCGCGTTCAGTGAGGTAGCCGATCGCCGCTCCGGCGCCGCAGACGAAGTCGGCCAGCGTCGTCACGTCGCGCTCCGTGAGGATGCGCAGCCCGGCCCCGGTGTAGGGCACGTTCGCCGCCGGTGCGATCACGCGGGCACGCACGCCGGCGGCGCGCTCGGCGGTCAGCGTGCCGGTCCGCGCGCCGGGCACCAGCACGTCCGCGGTCACCTCGTACAGCGTCTCGGCGGGCCGTACCGGCAGGCCGAGCAGGTTCACGCAGGCGTCGCCGTGCTCGGCGCGCAGCTCCTCCAGCGCGGCGACGTCCAGCCCGCCCGGGTCGGCCACGCAGCCGTGCAGCGTCGAGAGGGCGACGAGCCGCGCGCCCCGCCGCGCGGCCTCACGTACGACGGCCCCGCCCACCTTGCCGAACCCCTCCACCGCGAACGTGCGCCCGGCCAGCCCGCCGAGCGCGGTCTCCGCGGCGACCACCACGCCGAGGCCCGTCACCATGGTGTCCACCAGCTCGCCGTCGACCTCCTGGTGCATCACCGAGTCGGTACGGTGACCGGGCAGCGAGGCGAAGTCCCGCGTATGCGTGCCCAGGTCCGAGGCCGTGACGAAACCGCCCTTCTCGACCAGCGGGGTGATCTCCTGGCAGTAGCGGTCCAGGACGGCCGCCCGGTCCTCGGGTCCCGCCCGCAGCACCGCCTTGGCCCCGCCGATCCGCTCGCCGAGCAGGGCCAGCTTGTACGTCATCGCCCGCGCCAGCAGCCCTGCCTCGCCACGGGTGGCGTCGGGGGCCAGCCGGGTGCCGCCCGCGCTCGTCGGGCAGTCGAGGTCGAAGGCGATGTATCCGTCCACCGAGGCCAGTTCCACGATCCGCATGCGCGCTCCTCACGTCGTCCGCTGCCGACCAATCTCGACGCGAATCGCACGCATGTCCACCTTCGTCAGCGGAAGCCGTCAGGGCAGAGGAAGGTCCGGATGCGGGCGGCCGGCGCTCGCGAGGAGCGCCTCGCGGTCGTCCATCGCCAGGGGCCGAAGTCGCCGGGGTCGCTCATCGTGGCTCCCGGTCGCCGGATCAACGCAACAGCAGCGATCTTATTGAGCCGTGCGAACGCGGCCTGCTGTGGCGCCGATCACATCCGCTGTGTGGATTCGTCCACAGTCAATCCCTGCGAGTCTCCGTAGTGTCCCTTTCACCGGATCACACCGACACGGGGGAGGAACCCGAAATGCGTAAGACCTTCGCGATCGCCGCTCTTGCCGGTTCGATGGCCGTCACCGGCCTCGCCCTGAGCCCGGCCGCCGCCCAGGCGACCACGCACTCCACGACGACCTGGGGCAAGTTCTTCTCCAGCGACGGCAAGGCGTACACGTTCGGCAGGACGTGGAAGAGCCACGGCAAAGTCTTCACGAAGTGGTACGGAGTGGACAAGGTCGGCGGCAAGAAGGGCTGGGTCTGGTTCGAGGTGTACCGGAACGGCCGCTGGACCAAGTTCAACAAGGCGTGGGACGGCAAGGTCACGGGCGCCTGGAGCGGCCGGGGGATCAAGAAGGCGTACACGTTCACCTGCTGGGCCGGGAAATTCGACAACTGCGGCAAGAAGTACCGCATCCACTGAGGGTGAGTCGCGGGGGAGGAAACCGGGCGCCATAGGAAATGCCTAGGGCGCCCGTTGGCATTTCGTCTTTGCCTCTCTTTCCGGACATAGCGTGAAACAGCTCGACGAGGTGCGCGCCGCGGTTACTTCTGGCAGTCGCGAGTCGTGTGCACCGGCTTTTCGTTCGTCGAGCGAACCGACACGCGAACGAGAGGATCGCCGGCATGACCGTGGTCGAGCAAGAACCGGGAACACGAGAACTCGCGGGAAAGCGGGCCCTCGTCACGGGGCAGCCGAGACGCCGGCGGCGCCGTCCTTGTCTCATCCCCGGGCCGGCTTGCGGCGCCGGTCCCTGCGGGGCGTGGACCCGAGGTCGGCCGTCTTGTACGTGACCAGCGGGATCGTGGTGGCGATGGGCGTGGCCAGGTCATGGTCGACGAGGTCGGCGATGACCTGCTCGATGCGCTTGTAGGCTGTGGGAGCCTCCTCGAAGAGGAGCCGGCGGTCGCCGCACACCACCAGCGACCCCATCGGCGTGCGGCGTAGCTCTTCGACGGTGTGCTTGGCCCGGCCCCGGCGCAGCGCGTCGGCCCGCGACATCTTGCGGCCCGCGCCGTGCGCCACGGAATGGCCGGCGTCCGGCCCGGCGTGGCCGGCCACGAGGTAGGAAGGAGTGCCTCGTGTGCCGGCGATGAGCACGTCGAGGCCGTCACCCGGCGCCGCCCCCTTGCGGTGCAGGTAGGTCCCGTCGCGGACCTCGACCAGGTTGTGGCACTGGTCGACGATCGGCTCGGCGGGCTCGGCCCCCAGCGCACGGGCGACCCGCGCGGCCAGCAGCCGCCGGTTGAGCGACCCCCACCGTACGGCCTCGTCGTGCATCGCGAGGTAGCCGGCGGGATCAGGGGCGGGACCCGCGCCGTGCACCTCGGTGTGCGCCCGCAGGATCCGTTCGCCCAGCCCTCGGGAGCCGCTGTGGACGACGAGCACCAGGTCGCCGGCCTCCAGCCCGAGCCGGCTCGCGTGGCCGGGCTCGAAGACGGTCCCGATCCGGGCCAGTTCGACGAAGTGGTTGCCCCGTCCGACCGTCCCGAGGCCATCGACATGACCGGCGGGAATGTCGCCCTTCAGCACGTCCCAGGCGGGATCGTCGGCATCCCGCTCGGGATGCAGCGCACGATCGAGGTCGGGAAAGCGGGCGGCGAGCTTCTCGGGTACGGCGCGCTTGAGCTGGACGGGGAACACGGCGATGCCGCAACCGATGTCGGAGCCCACCAGGAACGGGTAGACGAGGGACGCGGTCATCGCGGCGCCGATGGGGGCGCCCTTGCCGGGGTGCAGGTCCGGCATGGCGGCGACGTGCAGCATGCCGTCGAGGGCGGCCACCTGGTGGCACTGCGCGACGGCATCGGACTCGATCCAGCTCGTGGCGGAGGCGAACACCGTCACGGTGGCAGG
This sequence comes from Nonomuraea longispora, assembly GCF_004348345.1. Classification (GTDB taxonomy): domain Bacteria; phylum Actinomycetota; class Actinomycetes; order Streptosporangiales; family Streptosporangiaceae; genus Nonomuraea; species Nonomuraea longispora. The sequence goes on along the minus strand of NZ_SMJZ01000065.1, from coordinate 30,809 downwards.
TAGCTGTTCGGACAAAGACGCTCTCTTCGCTGAAAGGAATGGTGCGCGGGCGGCAGCACGGCGCGAGTCGGCGCCGTGGCGTCCCGGGGGAGTGGGGTGCGATCTTTCAGAGCATCATGAGGACCACGTTCCCCGAGCCCGGCTGTGCGGGGCAACCGATTTTCGGCGTCGTGCCGTGACGTGCAGGGGCCGAGCGGCCGGGACCGCGCTTCGGACGGCCGGCGCATGAGACCTCCTCGGTAGGTAGAACGTTCGGTATTGACAAGGTGGCGTCGCGAGGAGCACTCTGTGGGAGATAGAACATTCTGTCTTGTAAGCCGAAAAAGGATCATCATGAGCTCCATCGCTGCTTCGCCCGGCATCTCCGGCACCGCGTTCACCCTCCGACGGCTGTACTTCGGCCGGTTCGCGTTCGCCGTCGTCTGGGCACTCGTGATGTTCACGACCGCCGCGAACCTGGGCCCGCTCGCGGCCACCCTGCTCGTGCTCTACCCGCTGTTCGACGTGGCCGCCGCCGTCATCGACGCCCGCGCGTCGCGCGCCACCGGATCACCGGTCCTGCTGTACGTGAACATCGCGGCCAGCCTGATCGCCGCCGTCGGCGTGGCCATCGCCTGCACGTCCGGCATCCCGGCGGTGCTGCGCGTCTGGGGCGCCTGGGCGGTCGTGGCCGGGGCGGTCCAGCTGGTCGTGGGCGTCACCCGCCGCAGGATGGGCGGCCAGTGGCCGATGATCATCAGTGGCGGCATCTCCGTACTCGCCGGCACGTCGTTCATCCTCGGCGCCTCCGCCCCCGACCCGACGCTGATCAACGCGGCCGGCTACGCCATCCCCGGCGGCATCTTCTTCCTCGTCTCGGCCATCCGCCTCGGCCGCGCCGCGAAGGAGAACTCCACTGTGTGAGACATCACCGCACATCAGGTGTCCCGTGGCCGGTTGCGCTCGTACGAGGCCGTACCCGTTGTGCGCGTCAGCGGCATTCGTGGTCTCATGGCGTGAGCATCAATCGATTGAAGGGATTAAGGGATTTCTGTGCATACACGCAAGCTGGCGACCCTCCTGACCGGCGCGGCCGTCGCCGCCTCCGCCACGATGGTGATGGGCGCCGCCCCGGCAGGCGCGGCCGGACCCTGCGGTAGCAGCTACAACCGGGTCGGCGTCTACGCCATCAACCACAAGGTGGACGGGAGCCGCACGGGCACGCTGGAGGTGTACTACAGCTCCAGCACCGGCAAGAACTGCGCCCTGACCTACGGCTACGGCAAGTACGCCAACACCAAGAGCTGGAAGGGGGTCGCCATCTCACGGGGCGACGGCAGCGGGAACGACTCGGACGCCGGCGAGTTCACGCACTACGCCGGCCCGGTGTACGTGTCCGCACCCAACCAGTGCATTGACGTTCAAGGGACCGTACCGGACTGGAATACGCGCAAGCTCAACAACGTGCACTGCGGCTGATCCCCGTCGCGACGGACGTGCGGGCGGACCTGCCGCGTTCGTACGCGGCATGCCGCGCCTCCGATCTGCAGCTCTCGAACCGAATGCGTGAACGAGAGCCGCTCCGTCCGCCGCCTCAGTACTGTGACTTCGCATGACCGACACCGAGATCGAGATCACCGCAGACCTGGTCCGCGCCCTGCTGCGGGAGCAACATCCGGACCTCGCAGGGCTGGCCATCCGTGAGGTGGCGGGCGGCTGGGGCAACCAGATGTGGCGCCTCGGGGACGAGCTGGCCGTGCGCATGCAGCGCATGGAAACCAGCCCTGAGCCCCAGCTCAGGGAGCGGCGGTGGCTGCCCGTGCTGGCCCCGCGCCTGCCGCTCCCGGTGCCGACCCCGGTGCGGTCCGGCGAACCGTCCGAGCGCTTCCCCAAGCACTGGACCGTGATGACGTGGGTTCCCGGCGAGCCGCTGGAATACGGCTCGATCAGCCGCGGCGCCCACGCGGCCGACACGCTGGCGGGTTTCCTCCGGGCCCTTCATGTGGAGGCGCCCGCCGATGCGCCGATCGCTACGGACCGCGGTGCCCATCCCAGGGACTGCACGGCCGGTTTCGAGAGATTCTTCGAGGCCATTGCCCCCGACAACATCGCCGCCGACGTCCGGGCCGTCTGGGACGACGCTGTCGCGGCCGGCGAGTGGGAGGGCCCGCCGGTGTGGGTGCACGGCGATCTCCATCCCGCGAACGTGGTCGTCTCGGACGGAACGCTCTCGGGCATCGTCGACTTCGAAACCATGTTCGCCGGAGATCCGGCGTGGGACCTCGCCGCCGCATGGGTGCTGCTCCCCGCGGGTACGGCCGCACGGTTCTTCGACGCGTACGGGCACACGGACGAGGCGGCGATCCGGCGCGCCCGCGGGCTGGCCGCGATGAAGAGTCTCTTCCTGATGAGCATGGGGCAGAACGGGGACCGGGGCCTTGCCGGTGGCAAGCCGCACTGGGGGCCTGCGGGACGGGCGGCACTTGATCGGGTTCTGAAGGGCGTTTGATCCCGGCCCTCCCCACGGCCGACCCGAGTGCGACGGTTTAGGAATCTTTGACCCGGTTGCGGTTCCCGCAGGTCGGTTCGGCCGCGTCGCCGATGCCCGCCGGCATGGAGCGGGAAGCGCGGCGATGGGCGTACGCGGGACGAAGATCTATCTCACGGGCGGCATGCGCACGAGGGGTGGAAGCCGCGTGCGAGGCGGGTGCGGTCAGGCATGCTTACCGTGACAACCTTCGCATAGCAGAGAACATCTAACTCGCCATGGAAGCGCTGAGCGCGGGGGATCCCCAGCGCGTCGGGAATTACTGGCTTGCCGGACGGCTCGGTTCGGGCGGGCAGGGCGTCGTGTACGACGCGTACGACGCCGACGGCAACCGGGTCGCGGTCAAGGTGCTGCACGCGGCCGACGATCGTGCGGTTCGCGACAGGTTCGCGAAGGAGACGACGGCCACGCGACGGGTGTCGTCGTTCTGCACGGCGCGCGTGCTGGCCGCCGACCTGGACGGGCACAGGCCGTATCTCGTCTCCGAGTACGTGCCGGGGCCGAGCCTGGGTGCGGCCGTGCGCGACGGACGCCGGTTCACCGGTGACGACCTGCATCGGCTGGCCACCGCGGTGGCCACCGCGCTGACGGCGATCCATGACGCGGGAGTCGTGCACCGTGACCTCAAACCGGACAACGTGCTGCTCGGGCCCGACGGCCCCAGGGTGATCGACTTCGGCATCGCTCGCACGCCCGACATGTCGCTCACCGCGACCGGCGAGGTGTCGGGCACCCCGGCGTACATGGCGCCCGAGGTGTTCCTCGGGGAGCGGGCGGGCGCGCCGGCCGACGTGTTCGCGTGGGGGTCGATCATGGTGTTCGCCGCCACGGGGCGTGAGCCGTTCGCCGCCGACAACCTGGGCGCCGTCATGCACCGGGTGCTGACGCACCGGGCCGATCTCAGCGCCTTGTCGTCACGCCTGGCCTCGCTGGTCGAGGCGGCCCTGACCAAGGATCCGGCGGCCCGTCCCGATGCCCGTGACCTGCTGCTGGCCCTCGTCAGCGGGAGCGACGCCGATACCGAGAGACTGCTGGCGGCGGGCAGCAGGACCGCGCGGGGCGTGCACGGGCCGGCGCCGCAGGGCGATCCCGCTCTGGGAACGATCGCCGAGGACGCCTACGAGTCGCTGAACCCCGAGGAGCGGGAGGTGGCGGCCGAGGTGTTCCTGAGGCTGGTGGCCGTCGGGGAGGACGGGCACGAGGCCGGACGGTCGGCCGGGTACGACGAGCTGTTCGAGGGGCGTCCCGAGCGGGAGTCGGCCGCGGTCAGGCGGGTGCTGGACGCGTTCTCGTACGTGATCGTCAGCGGCGACGACACGGTGGCCCTGTCGCGGCCAGGACTGCTGCGTGCCTGGCCGAGACTGCGCATGTGGGTGGACGCCGACCGCGACGGGCTGGCCATGCTGAACAGCGTCAACGCCGCCGCCCGCCACTGGGCCGGGAACGGCAGACGCGACGCCGACCTGCTCCAGGGCAGCCGCCTGGAGCAGGCACTGAGCTGGGCCGCGACCGGCCGCCGGCGCGTCACGCTGACCCCGTTCGAACAGGACTTCCTGCGCGCCGGCACTCAGCTCACCAGACGGCGGGTCAGGCGCCGGACGCTGACCACGGTCGCGCTGGCCGGGCTGCTGGTGGTGTCGATCGTGGCCGGCGGGCTGGCTGTCTGGCAGCGCCAGGAGACGGCACGGCAACGCGACATCCTGGCCGCCAAACAGGCGGCCGCCGAGGCGGATCGGCAGCGTGCCATCGACCCTTCCCTGGCGATGTTGCTGAGCGTGGCGGCCTGGCGGATGTCGCCGGCGCAGCCGGAGGCCCGCTCCAGCCTGACGGCCTCACTCCAGCAGCAACAGACGGCTGTCTTCCACGACCCGCCGGTCAAGGGCGTGGCGCGGCGGCTGCTCAGCCGCGACGGCCGCACGCTGGTCAGCGCCAGCGAAGGCGGGGTCAACGTGTACGACGTGCGCACCGGCAGGCGTACAGCGAGCTGGCCCCGGATGACGCTGAGCGGAACGATCGCGTATCCACCGGCGCTGAGCCGCAGCGGGCGACTGCTGGCCCAGACCACGACAGAAAAGCTCGGCGTCTGGGACGTGAAGACCGGCAGGAAGCTGCTCGAACGACCGCTCCCCGCGCGAAACTGGTTCGGCTACAGCGCCGTGTTCGGCGAGCACGAGACCACGCTCACGCTGCTGTACAGCCTGCATGACGTCCACTACCTGCTCGACGTCTCCACCGGCGAGCAGTTCGGCAAGCCCGTCTTCCGGCAGCGCGGCGGGAAGGCGGTGAGACACCCGCTCGTGGACCGCACGGGGAAGCGCCTGCTGCTGCCGGGCGACCGCCTCGACCGGATCGCGCTGCCGGGGTGGCGGACGGAACGGCCGTTCCCCGCCTGCGCGGAGCGGCCCAAGGCGGTGGCGTTCAGCCACGACGGCAGGACGCTCGCCTGCGGCGGGACGGATGTCGCCCTTGTCGACGCCTCCTCGGGCCGCGCCCTCGGCGACACGATCGCCTGCCGCGTCTGCGGGTCCGACGGCCAGTTACGCTTCAGCCAGGACGGCCGGCACCTCGCCGCCTTCCGGGGAAGAGATGTGCAGGTCTGGGATCTGCGCACCCGGAACACCGTGCTCGATCACCGCGCCGAGGGCGATCTGACCGACGTCGCGTTCGATCCCGACGGCACCACGCTCCGGTACGTCATGGACGACGCCGTCGTCAGCCTGGACCTGCGGCCTCGCACTCACGCGACGGCTGTGCCCGGGGTGGCCTACCTCAGCGGCGACGGCAGGCGGGCCGCGATCGTCGCCGGCCGGCAGCTTCGGATCTTGGACATGGGCACGGGCAAGGAAACCGCCCGACTCCCCGTCGCAACGGAGGGCGGGCCGCTGATCGCCGACTTCTCCGGAACGAAGCTGGCCGTCAAGGAGGTCAGCGGCAAGGTCACGCTCTGGGACCTGCGTACCCGGGCCAGGCTCTGGTCGGTGCCGATGCCCGGGAAGGGCGGTATGCCCATCAACACCCGGTTCAGCCCGGACGGGCGGCGGCTCGCGATCACCGTCGCGTACCGGCAGAGCCGGGTGTTCAAGGAAGTGGTGCTCGACGCCGCCGACGGGCACGTGCTGAACTCGTTCGACACGGCATCCCGGGGCGGGCCGTTCCTGCCGGGCGGTACGGCGTACGTGTCGCCGGACAGCGGCAGGTTCATCGACGTCGGCACCGGCAAGCCGGTGGGCGCCGGACTCCTGCCCACGGATGCGCTCGCGATCAGCAGGGGAGGCCTCCTCGCCGCTTACGAGAGCACCACCGGGCGGGTCGGGCTGTGGAACGTCGACGGGCCCGCGGCACTGCGCCCCGCCCTTCCCCGAGCCGCCGGCGAAGTCGATTTCCTGTCCTTCTCACCTGACGGCAAGACGCTCGCCACCGTCTCGTCAGAGGGCCTGCTCCAACTCTGGGACGTCGAGGCCAGGCGCCGGCTCGGCGGGTCCTACCTGGTGCGGGAGGGCCAGCCGTGGTCGCTCGTCTTCAGCGCCGACGGGGCTGCCGTGCACGTCGGGGTGGAAGGGGCCGTCCGCTCGGTGGCCGTCGACGGAGAACGGGTGGCGCGGGAGGTCTGCGCGCGGGTCGGGCGTTCGCTGTCGCCCGCCGAATGGGAGCGGTACCTGGGCGGAGCGCCGTACCAGAACATCTGCCCTTAGGCCGATCATCGTCCTCCTCGGGCGTGTACTGTTCCGCTGGCGGCGAAGTCCGCCGGTGGTGAACCCCGGCCCGTCCGACCCTCGACGAGCACTACAGTCCGGCTACATGACCACGGTGACGACACGCACGGTCGAATACTCCGCCGACGGCCTGACGATGATCGGGCATCTCGCGCTGCCCTCCGGCGCCGGGCCTCGCCCTGCGGTGCTGCTCGGACCAGAGGGCCCGGGGCTCAGCGATGTCGAGCGCCGCCGAGCCGATGCGCTCGCCGAGCTGGGATACGTGGCGCTGGCCTTCGACATCCACGGCGGGCGCTATTTCGCCGACCCCCAGGAGATGCTGGCCCGTTGCATGCCGCTGCTGGGCGATCCCGACCGGATGCGCGGCATCGGCCACGCGGCACTCGAGGTGTTGCGCGCCGAACCGCGGACCCACCCCGACCGGATCGCCGCCGTCGGCTACGGCACCGGGGGCGCGATCGCGCTGGAGCTGGGGCGCGACGGCGTCGACCTGCGCGCGATCGGGACGGTCAACGGGCTGATCACGGGCCGGCCGGGCGAGGCGGCGCGCATTCGCTGCCCGGTGTGGGCCGGGGTCGGCTCTGAAGACCCGATCATGCCGCCCGCGCAGCGCGACGCGTTCACCGCCGAGATGCAGGCCGCGGGCGTCGACTGGCGCCTCGTGGTCTACGGCGGCGCCTTGCACGCCTTCCACCACCCGACGGTCGACCAGCCCGTGCTCCCCGGCGTCGGCTACCACCCGCAGCACGCGCAGCGAGCCTGGCGCGACGTCGTCGGCCTGCTCGCCGAGTGCCTGCCGTCACGGAGTGACCTGACCGGCAACGGCTTGGTGAAGGCGTCCTCACTCGGCGGTGGGACCGGCCGCGCCCGATCCACACGAGACTGATCTGCGAGCTCTGCCATCCGCCGTCACGCGATGTCACACTTTCGCCATGGCGGATGCCTCGCTTGTGACGACCATCATTTCCGCGGCCGGCGCGATCGTGGGCGCTCTCAGCGCTCTGGGCGGCGTCGCACTGACCAACCGGGCCGCCGCCAGAAAGGAGGAACGGGAGGCGCAGCGGCGGCGTGAGGAGCAGCAGGCGCAAGCGCGCGAGCAGGCGTACGGGGAGTTGCTGGGCGGGGCGCTCAAGCTGAGGTTGCAGGTTGAGGTCGCGGCCCACCACTCCTGGGAGGACATGAACGTCCGGCTCGCCGCCATCGAGGCGCAGGCCGCGACGGTGGGTGATCTGGCCTCGCGCGTGGCTGTCCTGTCCCCGGGCGGTGTTGCCCGGGTCGCGAGGGATCTGGCGACGGCGGCGTACGCACTGGCGAGCCAGGTGACCCAGCACACCCGGATGCACTACGACGAGGGCGGCCAGTTCCTGGGCGGGCAGATCCTGGAGCCTCCGTTGTTCGGCCCGATCGAGCAGTGCATCGACGACTTCTGCGACGTGGCGGTTGACGCCGGGCGTCCTCAGGAGGGCGACGGACTGCCGGTCCGCAGGAGCTGAGTCGCCGCCGCACGCTGGTGTGGGGCCAGCGGGGGAGCCGTAGCGGCCAAGGAGAGACGGGCGAGGCCGGCTGCTCCGGTGCGGTCGCTGCCCAGTGCCCTGACGCGGGCGACGTACAGGAGCGCCGGCCCGTTCTGGGAGCCGGCTTCTAGCGCCGCATCCATCTCTTCCTCGGCGTCCCGGTGGTTGCCGGTGCTGACGAGGGCGAGCGCGCGGGCGGCGCGACCCTCGGGACGCAGATGTCGCCGCACCTGGTCGAGATCGTGCAGGGCCTTGGCGCCCTGGCCCAGGTCGGCCAGCATCTCTCCCCGGGTCCGCAGCGCCTCGGGCGTGCCGGAATCGGTGTTCAGCACGTCGGTGAGTACGGTCACCCCGGCCTGGCCCTGGCCCGCCTGCCACAATGTCCGGCCCAGCTCGGTCTGCAGCGCCAGGTCGGCCGGCAGCCGGTCGACCGCGGAGCGCATGGCGTCGACCGCTTCGGCGCCCAATCCCTGAGCCAGCAGCGAGTGGGCGATGGCGGCCAGCAGGTTGGCCACGGCAGGGTTGTCCCGCATCGCCTCGTAGGAGGCGGCGGCTGCCCGGTAGTGGGTCACGGCTTGTCGCGGATCGCCACGGAGGTGTGCGATGTCGCCCAGCCTCGCCTCGACCGCGGCCAGGAGCGTCAGGTCCTCCAGCCCGGTGAGGGCCGCGTTCGCGCTCAGCTCGGCGGCGGCGAGGTCTCCCCTGAACAGCGCGGACTCGGCCGCGGCCAGATGCCGGTGAGGGCTGGTGCCGCTCCCTCGCAGGTCGGCGACGTCCAGTCGGGTGAGCGGCTCGGCCAGGCACTCATGGTGCAACCTGTAGGAGCCGTGGTCGGCGCGCAGGATGTGACGGTCCTGCAGGGCGAGGAGTATGGCCGGCGGGAGGCCCGCGCGGGTGGCGTTCCTCGCGGTGTCGCCGCGGGCCGCTGGGGAAGCGAACGCGTTTTGCAGCCACGACGCCACGCGGAGGGTGGAGACGTCGTGCTCCATGGTCACGTCCGCGACGGCCTGGCCGCAGAACTCGCGCAGCGCCGGTTCGATACCGGGGTACGCGTGCACGTCCCGCAGGGTGATGGCGGTGGTGTCGGCGGGGAGCGAAGTCCACAACCGTGAGCAGATCGCCTGCAGGAGCACCGGGTCGACCGTGCCGTGCCCGGTGGCGACGGCGGAGGCGATGCGCTCGGCCACGCCGTCGGCGTACCACCTCCCGCTGCCCGCCACGGGCCCTTCGATGGCCTGCACTGCCTCGTCGAGCGTGAGCGCGCCCAGGTGGTACGGCTGCGCGGATCCCAGGGCGATCTCGAGGTCGGGCACGTGCTCGTCCCGTATGGACAGGAGGAGCCGCAGGTGCGGTAGTTCGCTGGTGATCTCGCGGAGCTGGGTCAGGAAACCGGCGCGGTGCCGATCGAGACGCGAGTGTCGTTCGAAGACCTTCTCGACCTGGTCGATCACGGCCAGCAGGGGACCGGAGCGGCCGTCGGCCCGGCCGTCGCGGCGCAGGAACTCGTAGAGCGACAGGCCGGCCAGGCGGCCTGGGGGCGTTGCCGGCGACCATGAACAGAGCACGGCGAGCGTGTGCGGGTTGTGCTCCGGCAGCGCGGCGAGCGCGTGGGGAGGCGGTCCGGAGGGTCGCCCTATCGGGAGGATGTCGGCGGCGCGGAGGGCGGGGTGCGTGACGAGCTTCGCGTGGAGCAGCGAGGTCTTCCCGCAGCCGGGCGGTCCGCTGAGCACGGTCAACGGATGCTGCGGCCAGCGATCGGCGATGTCGTCCGCCGCTGCGGAGCGCCCGAAGTATTGTCCGGATTCATCCGCGTAAAAGGGGCGAACGCCAACATATGGCTGCCGATCGACATATTGGGCCATCACGCTGACAGTCATCGCAGCGATCCCGTCCGAAAAGGGCGTCCTGTAAGCAGGATCGGCTTCGGATGCGAGGTAGCGGCCAGACCCGCTCGCCGGCCACCGCACTGCGAAGACAGCTTCGCGGTGGACTGCCGACAGGCGATAGCGAGAGGGAGGCGCGTCGGCCGATTGCACGAATGCCCTGGAGGAGATGACGACTGCCGGAAAATGGTGCCGACTCCTCTCAGCGCGAATGCGGTCGCCCCGGTGGAGCCCGGTCCGACGTATGGCGTGAGTTTATGTCCGCGGGCAGTGCGCTCGTACCGCGACCCGCCGTGACACGCGGTTGTAGAGGCTTGCCCCTCTCACGGAGCCGGATGCCGTGGCGGGCAAGGTGACGGTTGCCTTTCGGGCCAGGTGTAAGGGGTGTCATATGCTCTGACCGAATCCGAGCAGCGATCCGCTCTGGCCGAGCGCCCTCTTCACCGCCTCGCCGAACACCGACGGGTCTTCCGCTGAGAGCGCCGCGATGTCGCGGAGCGAGGCCGCGGAGAGGTCGAGCAGGCCTCCGTCACGCTCGTCGACACCCTCGGACGAAGATTCCTCCTGTCTCGCCAATGGACACTCCAGACGTCGGGGCGGCTGACCGTATGGTCATGCGCCATGCGGACGCCGCTTGTAAGGCATGCCTGCCACAGCATCGCCCATATCGCCGCCCTTGCCTAGAGGGGTGCGCCCCCGCAAATCAGCTGACCAGGCGGAACTGTCAACTGAAGATCGCCCTTACGCTCGAATGTCCAAAATGATCCGCAATAAGGCTTGAAGGCGACTTTTGTCCCTTTATGGCGACTTGTATGCCCACCTGTGCGTCAGCGGGTCGGCTATGAGGCATGCTACGGTGTTGCTACCATCACTCTGTGACGGGTTCTCGGGCGGTGGCGCGCGGATTGCCAGAGGTATGGGGCGAAAAGATTCCGCCGCGCAATAAGAATTTCACCGGCCGAGATGGCCTGCTCGAGCAACTTCGCGCCGGAATAGCGGCCGACGTGACGGCGGTCGTGCCGCACGCCCTGCACGGCATGGGCGGGGTCGGTAAAACTCAGGTCGCGGTCGAGTACGCCTGGCGTTATCAAGCCGAATACGACGTGGTGTGGTGGATATCGGCTGACCAGGCGCTGCTGGTGCCCGCGGCGCTGGCGGCGCTCGCTCCCCGGCTCAACCTGCCACCCGCCAAGGCGGTCGGCATCGAGGACACCGCCACAGCCGTCCTGCACGCGCTGCGTCGTGGCGACCCGTACGATCGCTGGCTGCTCATCTTCGACAACGCCGACCGGCCGGAAGACATCAACCAGCTCATCCCGCGTGGTCCCGGGCATGTTCTCATCACCTCGCGCAACCAGGAGTGGCGCAGCGTCGTCGAGACCGTCCCCGTCGACGTGTTCACCCAGGGCGAGAGCGTGCAGTTCCTGCACAAACGCGTCTCCAGCGCACTTCGCGAGGTCGACGCGCGGCGGCTCGCCGATGAGCTGGGGCACCTGCCGCTGGCCCTGGAGCAGGCGGGCGCGCTGCAGGCCGAGGCGGGCATGTCGGTGGACGAATACCTCCAGCAGCTCGCCAAGCACATGTCCGACACCCTGCAGATGCCCAAGCCGCTCGACTATCCACGGTCGATGACCGCGGCCTGGCGGCTCTCGGTGAGCCAGCTGGAGCAGCAGCTCACCGAAGCGGTCGAGCTGATGAGGTGCTGCGCCTTCTTCGGTCCCGAGCCGATCCCCGTCGACGTGTTCCGCTGGGGCGTCGACGAGCATCTGGCACCGGGTCTGCAGCAACTCCTCGACAACCCCCTGCTGCGCAGCAAGGCCATCCGGTTGATCGGGCGCTACGCGCTGGCCAAGCTCGACCCGGAGACACGCACCCTTCAGGTGCACCGCCTCATCCAGGCCCTGCTCCGCGCCGACCTGAGCGAGGACGAACAGGATCGCTACCGCAAAATCGTTCATGTCCTGCTGGCAAGCCCGGCACTCGGCGACCCCGACGACGAGGCCAACTGGCTGCGCTACGCCGAGCTCGTCCAGCACATCGTGCCGTCCGGCATCGCCGGCACCCGCGACCCGAGGGTGCGCGAGTTCGCGCTCAACATGGTCCGCTACCTCTACGCGTCGGGCCAGCACCAGACGAGCCGCGCTTTCGTGGAGAGCTTCCTCCAGCAGTGGACCAAAGACTCCGGTCCCGACGATTCCCACGTGATCGACGCCCAGGCACAGCTCGGCAAGGTGCTGCGTGTCCTCGGCGACTATCCCAAGGCCTTCGAGACCGACAGGGCGGCCCTGGACCGCGCGCGCCGGGTCTTCGGACCCCAGCACGAGAAGTCACTGTTCCTCTCGCAGGGATTCGGCGGAGACCTGCGCGCCATGGGCGACTTCTTCGAAGCCAGAGACCACGACGAGCAGGTCCTGCGGGGGCACGAGGCCACGTACGCCTCCGATCACATCGAGCTGCTGCTCGCCAAGAACAACCTGGCGCTCGACTACGCGCTGGTAAGCCACTACCAGCGGGCTCGGGCCGTCCATGAGGACGTCTTCACGATCGCCAGCCGGAAGTCCGACGTCAGCAAGGTCTCTCACCTGCTGTTCTGGGGCAACCTCGCGCGGGTGGTCCGGCTGTGCGGCGACTACGAGGATGCCTGCGACCTGGGCGAGGACGCCTACGCGTTCGGCGTCCAGGAGCTCGACGTCGAACACTGGGTCACGCTCCGCACCGGCAAGGACCTCTCGATCGCGCTACGCCGCGCCGGCCGCTACGACGAGGCGATCGAGCTGGCCCGGGACGTCTACGAGCGGTACGCACGCCTGCTCGGCCCCGACCATCCCGACACACTGGCCGCCGCCATGAACCACGCCAACACCCTGCGCACCACCGGGCAGATCAACGAGGCCTTCGACCGGGCCCTGGACACGATGAACCGCTACCCGCAGGTGTACGGCGAGGAGCACCCCTACAACCGCGGGTGCGCGGGCAACCTGGCCCTGCTGCACCGAGTGCGAGGAGACGCCGAGAGCGCGCGCAAGCTCAACGAGCAGTGTCTGGCCGCCCTGGACAGCAGGCTCTCCCGCGACCACCACTACGCGCTGGTCACTGCGATCAATCTGGCCAGCGACCTGACCGCGCTCGGCGAGCTGGACGCCGCGCAGAGCCTCAGCGAAGACACGATGAACCGCTCCAGCACGTTGCTCGGAGCAACCCACCCGCTGACCCTGGGCTGCTCCGCCAACCTGTCGGTGGTGCTGCGCCGCACGGGCGCCGAGGAGAAGGCCGAGGAGCTGGCGTCGCGGACCGTCAGGCAGTTCGCGAAAGTGCGCGGCCCCCAGCATCCCGACACCGTGGTCGCCGGCGAGGGGCGGCAGCTCGACTTCGACTTCGACCCGCCACCTATCTAAGGACGCTCACGGCCGTGACGTTCCGAACGCGGGGTGACCGTGGGCCCGCCGCCAGCGGGCCAGATGACCTTCGGCTTCCGCGCGAGCCCGCGCCTGCGCGCTCGCCGGCACCGGCTCGTCCTGCCAGGCCGCCAGGACGCGGCGCATCTGGGCGACGAACCGCTTGCCGGCGGACGTCAGCAGTCCTGAGGCCATGAGGACGTCCACCGCGCCACCGGCGCCCGCCCGCCAGCGGGCGAACTCGCTGTGCGCGAGGACGCCCCTCTCTCCCCGCTCGTGGTGGCGCTGGTGCCGCCAGAAGGCGGTGACACCCAGATAGGCGTACGCGCCGTGCAGCAGGCCGGCGGCAGGCCTGGGATCCTCCCGCCAGGGCGCGTAGAACCTGCGGCCGTCGTCGGCGTCGAGCAGCCGGACGATGTCCGACAGCGCGCCCAGCTTCGCGTGCTGGACCTCATGCGCCAGCGTCGCGGCGAGTGTGAGCCCGTCGGAGGGCGGGGACATGCCCACGGTGCCGAAGGTCTCCGAGGCCGTGCCGCTCACCTGCCCCCGTGGCGGACGGCGCAGAGGGGTGAGCACCCGATGCGCCACCTGGATCTCCGCCGCCGTCGACGGATGGTGGGCGGTGAGGATGCCCCACGCCTCCTGCAACGCCGAGCGCCAGCTCCGGAGCTCGGCTTCGGGCAGCCTGCCGGCCACGTCAGCGGGCATCCGGTAGGGATCGACATCGTCGAGGACGAGGTCGAGAGCCTTACCGTCCGCGTACGCCGTGAGCCGGCGCAGACCCCGCCAGCCCGGGACGTCCTGGGAGCGGTCGTCGGGGATCACGACGCGGGCGCTACCGCTGACGACCTCCGCCCCTCCCGCCGTGGACCGCACCGTCGCCGTGCCGCCCGGGACACGAACCTCTCCCAGGGACGGCAGGAACAGCGCACCGCTCGAAGTCCGTACCTCGATGGACAGCTGCGCCCGCGCTCTGATCGCGGCGGCGGCGGTGACGGCGGCCAGCTGATCCGGCCGGGCCTGCTCCGGGTCGCTACCGAGAGCGAGCAGCGTGGACCGCAGCCAAGCCCCCACAGCCGGATAACACACGACGGCCTCGACAGCGTCCGGGGCGTCGTCCTGGAGCGCGGCGAGCCGGTCGTAAGCGTCCGCGGTACGGCCCGCTGCCGGATGCCCGGTCGTTGCGGCGCTCTCCACCAGGCCGCGCAGAAGTAACAGATGCTTGCTGCGCTCGACGGCGGCCAGCCGGCGTACCGCCGCGGCACCACCTCTCCCTGCCGCCAGGGCGGCGAACACGTCGTCGGAGACGTTGTGTCTGCGCGGTTTCATCCAAGCCTTCCGAGCCGCGTACCCAGATCGGCCGCCACGACCTGCCTGATGTGCCGGATGAGTGCGAGCAGGTCGGGACAGTAGACGGAGGGGTTCGCGAACCCGGTCTCCGCGCGGTAGCGATGCGCGAACTGCCCGCCACCGCACACCGCCCTCACCTTGCACGACCGGCAGCCGGGAGCCAGCGCGGATTCGCCGAGCTGGCGGGCAACGGTCTCGGACAGGAGCAGCGCCTCGTCGAAGGCGTTCCTGGCCACGTGGAGCCCTGTTGAGGGCGAGCCGGGCGCGGAGGACCGGATCGTGTCCGACAACTCGATCGTCCCGTCCGCGTCTATGACGAGAACCGTCACCGGGGACAGCCCCAGCGACTCGCTGTTCGACCGGCCGCCCAGCAGGAGATGGATGATCTCGCTGAAAAGCCGGACGTCGGTCTCCTTGCGCGGCGCGCCGTACCAGCGGTCGAAGACCGCGACCAGCCAGTCGGCGTACGGCGTTTCCGCGGCTCCTGGTATCCGCCCGGGCGGAGGATACGACCAGTTTCCCAACGGCAGCAGGAAGTCGATTCTGGGCGGCTGGTGCTCGAGTAACGCCTCATAGATCGCCACCGGATCGTCACGGACGTCGATTGTGCAGAGCAGGCCGCTGAACAAGTGCGGATACGAATCGCGCAGCAGCCCGAGCGACTTCGTCACGGCGTCGTAGCTGCCCTTGCCGTTGGCGTACTTCCGATGCCGGTCGTGCGCTTTCTTGTCTCCGTCGAGACTTATCGCCACGGCGATATCGAGGTGGTCGAACATGCGCAGGTATCCGGCGTCGAGACGGATTCCGTTCGTCTGTATCCGCGCCCCCACTCGCGCACGGCCACTGACCGCTGATCGGGTGGCGGTGACGATGTGGGAGAGCAGTGCGGGCCCGGCCAGCAGCGGCTCGCCACCGTGCAATATCAGCTCGACGGACTGCAGGCCGTGGCCGCGGACGTGCTCGGCGATCCGCTCACCCGTACGCGTGGCGGTGGCGGCGGACATGCGTATCGGCTGCTCCCGCCAGCTCCGGTCCGCCATTTCATAGACGTAGCAGTACGCGCAGGAGAGGTCGCAGCGGCTGTTGACCTTCACCACGAATTCGCGAAACGGGGTGGGCGCCCAGCCCTGGGCCGCCAGGGCGGCCGGATCCAGGGCTTTCGGCCACTCGGAATGGTCGTCGCGCTGGACCGATCCGAGATTCACCGCCACGCCCTGATCAACTCCCGAGGTGAGCGTCCTGGCGCGTCGTTGCGCTATCGGTTGATGGTGCACAACCACTATGAGCGCGCAAAAGGATCTCGTCAAACAAGCATGGCGGAGCCCTACAGAAGATTGCATCACATGCCGGCCTCCATTCGAGTCAAGGCGCGGCGTCGTTGAGGGCGGCGGTCTCGTCCGCCGCACTTCTGCTGATGGCCGGGACAGGCCCCGCACATGCGCGATCTGTGAACGTGGCGGCCATGATCAGTTGTGTCGACAAATAGCCGGGAAGAATGCGGCGATCACCCCCTGGGCCACGGTGCAGAACAACTGCGCCTTCACCTACAAGGTGAAGGTCGTATGGAACAACGGGGCGGACAGTCCATGTCAAACGCTCAGCGTGCGGGAGCAGTACACCGACACCTCCACTCCGGGCGCCACGTACGACGGTGTCAAAATCTGCTGAAGCCGTGGAGTCCAGCAACGAAGTCGTCACTCAGTTCGTACTCCACCCGATCATGAGCACCCGTGACCCGCAAGGTCCGTGGCCAGAGCCTGCCCACTCCCCACGCCAAGGGCTGCCGCCGCGACGGCATTCGACGGAGTCTTGGACCTGGTGCAGCCGGTGCATCGCCCGGTAGGACGCGCCGTCCCTTCAGGCCGGCACGTCCGCGTACCGGCGGGATGGCCTTGATCAAGGGCATGAGCTGCGTGACGTCGTTGCGGTGGCCGCCGGTCAGAGAGACGGCGAGGGGGATGCCTCCACCTTCACGTGATGACGTGGTGTCTCGAGCCCGGCTTGGCGCGGTCGACCGGGCTCGGGCCGGTTCTGGGCCGCCCTTGAACGCCCGGACGTGGGAGCTGTCGATCAGACAAGACGCTGATCACCCATGCCCGGACCGGCGCGATTCCCCGGCTACGAGATCATCGTCCAGCACAACAGCCGCAAGACCACCCGCCGTAGCAGGACGGTCAACGGGCAGGTCGCACTGCGCGTCCTCCTCCAGGCCGGCCGCGCGGGCGTAGCGGCGTACGGCGTAGTGGTCGAGGTTCAGGTCGCGGCTGATGCCCTTGAGCGAGCACCCCTTGGCCACCAATTCCTGAACCTCGGCGTATCGCCTGGTCGTCCGGGTCACCAGAGCGCGTTCGCGGCCGTGGACGTCCAGGAGGCCGTCCGGCGGTTCAGGCGGGGCCGCAAGCTCGCCGCAGTTGCCGGGCAGTTCGGCGTACGATTGCTTGACGCAGCCGTGGTGCATGCCGACCGTCTTCTCGACGGCTTCGGTCAGGTTGTTCCAGACGTGCCAGCGATCTACAACTTGCAGGGCTTGAGGTGCTCCGATGCGGGCGGCCTCGGCGTAGGCACGGGCGCGGTCCCGGGTGACGATCTCCACTTCAGGGTGAGCGGCCAGCCACTCGGCCACCGGGGCTGCCTCCCGGCCTGGGAGCACCTCCACCGGACGCCGGGCCTCCAAGTCGACCACGATCGTGGCGTAGACGTCGCCCTTGCGCAGGGCGAAGTCGTCCACCGCAACGGCCCGCACCCTGCCGATGCTCGGCTCGGGATGTGATCGGACCAGCCGCAGCAGGGTGTCCTTGGCGACCGGCATCCCTAGCCGAGCCGCCAGCCGGGCGCCCGTCCGGGCGGCCATGCTCACCGCCACCGACGTCAGCATCTGCCTCAACAGCGGTGTGTAGCGGGCGTGCGGGCTGGTTAGCCCCTCGACCTGCTCGGCGAACGTCGCCGCCGCACACCTGGTGTTCATGCACTTGAAGCGCCGTATCGTCACCGCCAGCACGGTCTTGATACCGCTCAGCGCGGCGTCGGCCAGCCGCCGGACGTATCGGTCATGCACCCGGCCCGAAGCCACACCACAGTGCGGGCAGACCCCCTCATCTGCTCGGCCTCGGGCGTGCAGGGTCACCTCCCCGCGACCCGCTCCACGACCTCGACCACGATCCCCGCCCAATGCGGGAGTAACTCCTCAACGCATCCCGGAACGCACTCCGCAAACGATCAACTACCAGATCGTTCCACGTCCTAAGATCAGCGACAGAGCCGGAGGTAGTGCTGAACTCCCGGCTCTCCGAGCACGCCCACTGGATTCGTGAGCACTACAACGATGCGTGTGCGATCGAGATGGAGGGCGCCGGCGTGGCACAGGCCGGCCACTTGAACCAGGTGCCCGTCGTCGTCATCCGGGGCATCAGCGACCGGGCCGACGGCACCAAGGAGGCCACGGACCGCGAGCAGTGGCAGCCGAGGGCTGTCGCCAACGCGGCCACGTTCGCCGCGGCGCTGGCCGAGGAGTTGTCCACCGAACGTCCCACGACTAGGAGCTCTGCCATGCCCGAGACGAACACGAATATCGCCCAGGGAAACGCTCACGTGGGAGTGCAGGCGGGCACCGTGCACGGCGGTATCCGGATCGCTCCTCAGACGTCCCAGCCGGCGGAGCTCCCCGAGGCACTGGCCGGGTTCCCCTCCCGGCTGTGGCAGGTGTGGGCGGACGGACGTCTGGATGAGGCGACGTACAAGGCGGCCGAGGCGGAGCTCGTCACGGCAGACCAGGCGCTGGAGACGAAGACACCGGACCGCGCGAACACGCTGACGCTGGCGCTGAAGAAGCTGCGCGGGCTCGTCGGTGACGTGGCCGACCTGGCAGCCGAGCTGACCGTCATCGTTGCCCTGACCCAGTCCTTGTCATGACCGAGCCGGAGCACCGCGTCGAGAACGTGGCCACAGACTCCCACGTCGGAGTGCAGGCAGGGACCGTTCACGTCGATGCCATCTACTCATCAACGAGGCCATGGCGGGCTACGCCACCAACGAGGTCTACTTCTACTGGTTGCTCGCCATGGTAAGCGGCCGGACACGGCACGAGCTGTCCAAGGACGAAACCGCCCAGCTACGCGACCGGCGCACCACTATGCGGCTTCGGGGCGAGGACCTGGAGCAGGCCGCCGAGGCGCACCGGCGCATCGAATCCGGCACGACCACGGGCAAGCTCGTCCTCAAGGTCGCCTGATCGCACCTGCGATTCGTCACCGCCTCACCGGTCGGCCGCCCCGCCTCGTCGTAGCCCACGACCGTCCTGGTGTAGACGTCGTCGCCCCCCACGTACCGGGTCCACGAGGTGGGCGAGCCCTTGGCCACAGTGTCGTAGACCGTGCTGGTCTACAGCGTTCCGGTCGCCGAGCCGAGCCGGGTCTCCTTCTCCTGTCGAGCACGAGAGATCACTTCCCTCCTCGGGCAGCCGACCTCACAGTTGCTGCAGTCCGGTGACCCTGAGCATGTCGAGGGCCGCGGCTTCGGGGCTTCCCGGTTCGGCGGAGTACACGAGTACGGTCTGGTCGGTGTCGGGGAGCATGAGGGTGTCGCAGTCGAGCGTGATCGTGCCGAGCTGGGGGTGGCGGATGCTCTTGGTGGCCGCACGCCAGGCCGCGGATCGTCCCTCCTGCCAGAGCTCCTCGAACCGGGGACTGCTGCGGCGCAGCTCGCTGATCATGCGGGCGAGGTCGGGGTCACGCGGGTATCGGGCCTGGGCGGCGCGCAGCGTGCCGACGGCGGCGCGGGTGGTGGCTTCGTCCTCGCCCAGGTCCGCGGCGACCTGGCAGCGGCTGCTGCCGAGGAAGCGCTGCCAGATGAGGTTGCGCCGGTGCCGGGGCCATGCGGACATGTCGCCCTGCAGCGCCGCCGCCAGCGGGTTCCAGGCCAGTACGTCGCCCTTGGCCGACAGCACCAGCACCGGCAGGTCCGCCATGCGGTCCAGCAACCGGAGGACGCTCGGGCGTACCACCATGTGGACCCGTCCGGACTGTGGCGGCTCGTGACCAGCCAGGCGGAACACCAGCTCGCGGTCGTCGTCGTCAAGCCGCAGGGCCTGCGCCAGTGACGCGACGACCTGGGCGGACGGCCGCGCGCCGCGCCCCTGCTCCAGCCGGACGACGTACTCGACGCTCAGTCCCGCGAGCATGGCCACCTCCTCGCGGCGCAGGCCGGGCACCTGGCGGCGGGTGCCCGACGGCAGGCCGACATCCTGCGGTCGCAGGCGTGAGCGGGCCTGGCGAAGGACTGCGGCGAGCTCGGCGCGGTTCACCCTTCGATCCTGCCTCACCGATGTCCCACGCCGGGTGGTACGGGCAGTACCAGACCGGAGCGGTCCTGGTGACAACCGACCCTTACTCGGACGATCAATCCATGACAACTCACACCAAAGCCGACGAGCCGATGGCGGCCGATGCACCCGCGGCAGCGGATACGAAGACGGTGGCGCTGGTCACCGGAGCGAACAAGGGTCTGGGCAGGGAGACGGTACGCCGCCTGTCGGAGCAGGGCTGGCGGGTGTTCCTGACCGCCCGGGACCATGAACGTGGCACGCGGGCGGCGGACGCGCTCGGCGTCGAGTTCGTCCAGCTCGATGTGACGTCGGACGACTCCGTCGCCGCGGCGGCCGAGACGGTGGCCATGAGGGCCGGCCGTCTTGACGTGCTGGTCAACAACGCCGGAATCGGCGGCCCGCTGATGGATCCCGCCGACATGGGCGCGGACCTGCTGCGGGTTCTGTACGAAGCCAACGTGTTCGGCCCGGTACGGGTCACCCGCGCCTTCCTGCGGCTCCTGCGCGAGTCGGAGCATCCCCGGATCGTCATGGTCTCCAGCGCCCTTGCGTCGCTGACCTACGCCTGCGACCCCGCACGTCCCGAGTCCGGCTTCCTGAGCCTGGACTACGCCTCCTCCAAGGCCGCACTCAATATGATCGTCTCCCAGTACGCCCGTGCGCTGCCCGGCTTCAAGGTCAACGCCGCCGATCCGGGCAACCCCGCGACCGACATGAACCATCACACGGGCATGGACACCGTCGCGGACGCCGCCGAGGCGGTGATCCGGCTGGCCACGCTGGACCGCGAGGGGCCGACGGGCGGATTCTTCGACCGCAACGGCCCCGTCCCCTGGTAGGAGCACCACATGACCAAGATCTTGACGATCGGCCTGCACCCGAGCGCGATCGACTTCTCCGACCATCCCGGCATGGACGAGGCGACTCTGGCTGCCCGTATCGAACAGGGTGAGGCAGCGCTGCACGCGGTCGGGCTGGACACCGTGGCGTGCCTCGTCGGCACCGATCCCGATGCGGCGGAGAAGAGCGTGCGTGAGCGGCTGTCCGCCGATGGCCCTTTCGGCCTAGCCATGATCGGGGCGGGCGTGCGGGTGGTGCCGGAGCACACCGCGCTCTTCGAGCGGCTGGTCAACGTGCTGGTGGCGGCGGAGCCCGGCATCCGGTTCTGCTTCAACACCACGCCGGAGACCACGATCGACGCGATCCGCCGCTGGACGTAGCCTTGCCGTGCTGGACACCGCCCTGGATGCGTGACGGTCGAGATCGGGGTGAAGGCGCCGCCGGACGGCGAGGGCGGCGACTTCGGCACGCGACTGCGGATCTTCCGAATATCGCGGAGCAGACCTGTCCCGCGGCCTACAGGTCGCTGTCGTCCCAGCGTTCGCGGGCGGCGGTGATGGCGTCCCTGTGGTCGCGGGACCAGTCGGCCAGGGCCGACACCATGCCTCCCAGGCTCTTGCCCATCGGGGTGAGCCGGTAGTCCGTCTGCGGTGGGGTGGTCGGATAGACGGTCCGTTCGACCAGCCCGTCGCGGCACAGCCGTTTGGTCGTCAGCGTGAGCATCCGCTGCGAGATGCCCGGGATCGCACGTTCCAGCTCCCGGAAGCGGCGCGTTCCCTTCGACAGCTCGACCAGGACCAGCACGGTCCACCGATCACCGAGACGGTCCAGCACGTCGCGGATCCCGCAGTCGTCTTCGCCACACGGCCCGGCGGGCAGAGGGCCGGCTGACCTGTGGGCTTACCGCCGTGTTCCTCACTGACACGAAAGTGCCTCCTTACGGTGCCGCGGTCCGGCACGGATGATCGGTTGCGCCCCATCTGCACCAACATCGAGGAGCGGCAAATGATTCTCGTCACCGGTATTTCCGGCGGGCTCGGCAACTTGATCTTCCGCGGCCTCTCCAAGGAGGACGGCCTGGACGTGGTCGGCGGCACCCGGTCGGGTGATGGGGTCAGCGCGCGACGGATCGACTTCGACGACCCGGCATCGCTGGCCGGCGGCTTTCGAGGCGTGGACGTTCTGGTGTTCGTCTCGGCCGGGTACGCCGAGGACGACGTGGTGCTCGCCCGCCATGACGCCGTGGTGAACGCGGCCGAGGCCGTGGGCGTCCGGCATGTCGTCTACACCAGCCTGGCGGGTTCGGGCGATCCGATGACGATCGCGCTGCCGCACCGCTGGACCGAAGCGCGCCTCGCCGAGGCCCCGTTCGAGGTGACGATCCTGCGCAACGGCCTCTATGCCGAGATCCCGGTGGGGGTGGCCGTGGCCTCCGCCGCGTCGGCCGCCGAGAGACCGGCGTCTTCGCCGCCGCGCTCGGCGCGGGACGGGCGTCCGTCGTGGCGAGGGCGGACCTGGCCGACGTGGCGGTCCGGTTGGCGGCGGAGGTCCAGCACGACCTCGTCGCAGGCCGCCGCAGCCGCCACGCGGGCGGGACGTACGAGTTGGAAGGCGTCGAGGCGATCGGCGGCGGGGACATCGCCGAGGCGCTGAGCGCTGCGCTGGGCCGTCCGGTCGGCTACCAGCCGACCTCCCTGTCCGCCATGCGCGAGGCACTGGCCGGCAGAGACCGGCCGCGGTCGTGGCACGCCGGACGGCGGGGATCGGACGGCCTGAGACACCGCGGCCGGCCGCCGTCCTCGTCCCGCCCCTTTGCCGCGTCGGTGCGGCCTTGGCCATGCCGTCGTCAACGGTACTGCCGGGTCGGTGGCCTCCCCTCTAGTCAGGGGTGAGGTTGAGTGGGGTGGTGACGTGCAGGTTCCAGCTGAGGCCGGGTGGCGCGAGCTTGTGGTCGATCCAGGCGATCGTGGGGTTGCCGTCGGCGTTCAGGGTCATGGCCAGCCGTTGTCCGAAGCCGCCTCTGTTCGTGGACACCGGGATGCTCTCGCAGCGGCTGCCGGTGCAGATGGCGAGCATGAGCCGCCGGCGCTCGGGGCTCTCGAAGGCCACCAGCGGCCGTCCCGCGCGATCCAGAACCAGCGCCGGGACCGGCTGGTACTCGTCCCCGGCGCCCAGGGTGCGCACGTCGGCCTGGGCGCAGTCCGGGGTGCGGCAGTCGAGCAGCTTGTTCGCCTGGTCACGCGGATCCCGGTAGGTGATGACCGGGCGGCCGTCGGGGCGCACAGCCATGGCCAGGCCGAACGTCCAGGGCAGGTCGTCGGTGCTCGACGGGGCGGGAGACACGGGTCTGGTCACGGTCGGCTGGTGGCAGGCGACGTCCAGGCAGGAGATCACATGGATCTGACCGTTGACGGGGTTCAGTCGGGCGGCGACCGGGCGGTTTCCAGGGCCGACGGCGGCGGCCAGGGTGTGGTTGGTGGCCGAATATACGCTTGTCTCCAGCCGTGCGACCTGTCTGCGTTCTGGGCGTGCGCAGTTCGTGTCCGCGCAGAAGATGAAGGAGACGAGGTCGTGCGTTGGTCTTTCACCGCTTGTCGGGTCATCGTCGGCGTAGGCCAGGACCAGGCCGCCGTCCTGCCGTGCGGCGGGCGCCACCCCTACATAGTGCGGGGGCGAGCGCGTCGTCGCGACGGTTGCGCTGCTCCGTAGGCATCTGGTTGCCTCGCAGGTGAGCAGTTCGAGCCTGTTGGAGATCCAGGTGGGCAGCAGGAGACGCCCGTCGGGCAGTCGTGCGCCGGCCGCGCCGGGCTCCCGTCGGGAGGCGCGGCCCCGTGGCTCGGCCCACTCGAAACTCGTTTTCAGGCACGAGGGATCGGCGCATTCCAGCAGACTGGCATGGTCATCGAAGCCGTCCATCACCACGATCAGGCGCTCACCGCGTCCGGTGTGTATGGCTTGCAGGTCAAAGGGGCGCAGCTCCGGTCTGCGGTCGTGGACGGAGGCGGAGAAGTCCTGAGGGGGCCAGGATTCCGTCACGTTCCTCTCGGCGACCTCCGGCCACCCGAACGGATTGACCAGTACGGCTCCGCTGAACAGCACCCCGGGCAGCAGCGCCGCCGGCAGGTAACCGAGCCTGACCGGGCGCGGCGGCGAGCCGTGGGGCAGGCCGTGTGCCAGGTCCGAGTCGTCCACTTGAGTGCGCCAGGCCATGCAGTGGAGGAACTGGCGCGCCACCACAGCGGCCTGGAAGGGCGTTATGGCCAGCGCCAGCATGGTTCCGGCCACACCCCATCCGAGGGCCGCGAGCGGGCCAGGGAGCAGGCGCAGCCCCTGCATCGAGAGCCCACGTCGCCGCGCCGGGAACGAGGACGACACCGAAGGCCAGCGTCAACGCGGTCGGCAGGAAACGCAACGTGGTCAGTCGGTAGGCGCGGCGGATCGAGCCAAGCCCCGAGCAGCCGTGCAACAAGACGCCTGGTACGGCCAGCAGGGCCGGCATCGCCGCGTACACGGCCACCAACAGTCTACGCCAACAAGGGCGCGATGACGCCGGGGGCCACGCGGGAGACCGCGGACGGCATGTCGTTGAAGAAGATCGAGCGGATCATCACCGAGATGCGCCACGAGCGCTACCGGTTCCGCCCGGTCCGAAGGGTGCACATCCCGAAGAAGAACGGGAAGACACGCCCGCTGGGCATGCCGACCTGGTCGGACAAACTCGTCGGCGAGGTCGTGCGCCTCCTGCTGGAGGCCTACTACGAGCCGACGTTCTCCGACCGGTCTCACGGGTTCCGGCCCAAACGAGGCTGCCACACCGCGCTGCGGGAGGTCGCCAATACCTGGACCGGGACGACCTGGTTCGTCGAAGGAGACATCTCCGATTGCTTCGGGAGCCTTGACCACGAGGTCATGCTCTCGATCCTGGCCGAGAAGATCCACGACAACCGGTTCCTGCGGCTGCTGCGTAACATGCTGACGGCCGGATACTTGGAGGACTGGACCTGGAACGCGACGCTCAGCGGGGTCCCGCAGGGCGGCATCGCGTCCCCGATCTTGTCGAACATCTACCTGCACAAGTTGGACGTTTTCGTCGAGAAGACTCTGATCCCCGAGTTCACTCGGGGAAAGCTCCGGGCCCGCAACCCGGAATACCGAGCTGTGGAACACGCGATCGCCAGAGCCCGCCGGAAAGGAGACCGCGCCGAGTCGCGAGCTCTCTACCGGCGGCTGCACAGCCTTCCCAGCCAGGACCCCCGTGATCCCGGCTACCGGAGGCTGCGCTACTGCCGATACGCCGACGACACCCTGCTCGGGTTCGCCGGCCCCAAGGCTGAAGCCGAGGAGATCAAACGACGTCTGGCCGAGTTCCTGCGTGACGACCTCAAGCTGGAGCTCTCACCGGACAAGACGCTGATCACCCACGCCCGCACCCAGCGGGCGCGGTTCCTCGGCTACGAGATCTCCGTGGCGAGCAGCGCGACCAGGACGCGAAGACCGAACGCGAGCGACCGGCGCAACCGCCGATCGCTCAACGGGACGGTCGTCCTGCACGTTCCCGCTTCGGTGGTCAAGGCCAAGTCCGCCCCGTACTTGTCACGCGGGAAACCCGCGTGCCGCACCCCCATGGTGAATGAGTCCGACTACAACATCGTCGGCCGGTTCGGGGCCGAGTACCGGGGCATCGTCCAGTACTACCTGCTCGCCGGAGACGTCTTCCGGCTGCACCGGCTGCGCTGGGTGATGGAGACCTCCATGCTCCACACCCTCGCTGGGAAGCATGGCTCGTCGGTGACGAAGATGGCCACCCGCTTCAAGGCCAAAGCCGAAACACCGCACGGGAAACGCACGTGCTTCGAGGCGGCAGTCCATCGCGAAGGCAAGAAGCCACTGGTCGCCAGGTTCGGCGGCATCCCGCTCAAGCGGCACAAAAGGGCGGTTCTCACCGACCGCCTGAACACCGGGCCCATCTACCCGAACAAAGAGCTGGTCAGACGGCTCACGGCGGGAAGATGCGAGCTCTGCGGCCTCTCGGGCGGCATCCAGGTGCACCACGTCCGACGGCTCGCCGATCTCTCCTGGCCCGGACGGCCCACACCCCAATGGGCCCACGTCATGGCGAAGATCCGCCGCAAGGCCCTCGTGGTCTGCGGGAACTGCCACGACCAGATCCACGGGCACCCCGCAACACCGCTCACGCAGTAGATCGCTGGAGAGCCGGGTACTCGGAAACGGGTCCGCCCGGTTCGGAGGGAGGCCGAACGGAAAAGGACCAGCCCACACGGGGCCGGCACCTCGCCGTTCGGCCGACCCTACGCAGACCATGAAGAACTGGCTGCGCGCCCAGCCCGACCAGCCGGCCACCCTGGCCGGCCTGCAGACGCTTCTCGACCGTTTCGCCGATGCCTACAACGCCTATGACGTCGCCGGGGACAGCTTGGACCACGCCCTCAACGACGAGATCCGGTACACGGCCGTCATCGACGCGATGGGCCATGGTATGTACGCCGCCGTGCTGGCGACCGTGGCCATTGGCGCCTACCGGCACGCCAGGCGCGCCGACGTCGGGCTCGCCGAACTGTACGAATTCATGGACACCGCCATCGACGAACAGTTCGGCCCCGACCAGTTCGTCACGGCACAGATGGCCCGTCTGGACATAAGGTCGGGTTTCTTGGAATGGGTCAACGCAGGCCACCCGGCGCCGTTGCTGATCCGCGGCAACCGGGTCGTCGAGGTGCTGGAGGGTGCGAGCACCTTACTCGTCGGCTTCGGCGGTGCCGCCCCGCGGTTCAACACGCGCCGGCTCGTACGTCACGATCGGGTGCTGTTCTATACCGATGATCTCGTCGAAGAGCATGAGAGCGGCGGCGAGCAGTTCGGCGAAGAACGTCTGATCAGCTCCATCGAGCACCTCGGGCCCATGACGGGAAGCGTGCAGCAGATGGTACGGAGCCTGTCTCACACACTGCCACTCTTCGCCCGGTTCCTCCGCCTGCGCCTCGCGGCGGCCATACAGGAGATTCCCATGACAGACGACTCGGCCTTCTTCCTCACCGTGAACACCGGCGAGATCCACGGCTTCTTCAAGCGGATCCACATCCCGGAGCAGAACGGCAAGACCAGGCCCCTGGGTCTTCCGCCGTGGTCGGACACGCTCGTCGGCGAAGTGGTGTGGCTCCTACTGGGGGCATACTACGAGTCGACGTTCTCCGACCTGTCCCACAGCTTTCGTCCCGGTCGAGGCTGCCACACCGTGTGCAGACAGCGGGCGAGGCCTGGACCGGGGCGACCTGGTTCATCGAGGGAGACGTGGCCGAGGCTTCGGGAGCTTCGATCACGAGATCATGTTCTCGGCGCTGGCGGAGTGGACCCGTGGCCGGTTTCTGCGGCTGATGCGGAACATGCTCAAGGCCGGATAATCAGCAGACTGAACCTGAACCTGAACCGGGACGGTGGGCGGGCGAGGCTGCGCCTGGCGGCCGTGCCCGAACCCGCTGCCGCGCTCGGCACTGCGGCGGCGCTGGTTCTCCAGCCCGGCGTGCGCTCCGGTGGCGCGGCCACCGTAGCGGTGTGAGGGTGGCGCTATTTGTGCCCTTTGTGACCTTTGTATCTGCCTTTGCCGGGATGGCCATGATCGGGCTGTTGGTCGATTGGCGGGAGAGGCATGCCGGAGCGGGCCAGGAACGTGACCAGAGGACCATCGGCGAGTCTGCCTTCTCTGCGCGCCTTCGTGAGTCTCTTCCTGAGATCCATAACTCGACTGCGAGCCTCGCCGATCTTGCCCTCGTTGAGCTTCTCGCGCGCCTCTGCAATGCGGGTCCTGAGCTCGCGGGCCACGTCGGGAGCGATGCCGCCTTGCCGCTGGTGGGCGGCGAGCGCCCGGTCCAAGGCTGCGAGCCAGGCCAGCGCCTTTGATGCGGCAGGTCGCGTCGTAGACGACGGCCGCGTGCTGGTGGGCGCGGTGGACGGGGACATGCCGAGCGAGGACGAGGCCGCGGTGACCGGGGATGTCGCGAGCGCGGAGGGCGGCGGGGCGGCGCCTTGCCGGGCCGAGTCGGTCAGGATCGTCAGTACCAGGACGCCGACCAGCGCGGCGAAGGCGGCGGAGGCCAGGTAGAGGCGCGAAGCGGACCACCGACGGGGCGAGTCGTGTCCAGACCAGGTGTCCGGGCCTGGCACCTCGAGCACGGCGGTGCCGCCAGGTGCGCGCCGTGATCCTATGGAGAGGAGGGCGTGCCGTACTTGTGCCGCGCTTGCCGGGCGAGCGGCGGGCTCTTTGGCCAGCATCGCCAGCACCAGCGCCTCCAGGTCGGCGGGGATGTCCGGCCGCAGCGATCGTGGCGGCATCGGTGGTTGGTTGAGATGCTGGTGGATCAGTTCGGTTGGGACGCCCACGAACGGGGGCCGCCCGCACAGCAGTTCGTAGCACACGCAGCCGAGCGCGTACAGGTCCGCGCCGGCATCGCCGCCGTGCCCCAGGATCTGCTCGGGCGACAGATAGGCGGCGGTGCCGACCACGGTGCCCGCCGCGGTCAGCCTGCTCATCTCCTCTCCGGCTAGGCGGGCGATGCCGAAGTCCACCACCTTGAGTAGGCCGTCCGCGGTCAGGTGCAGGTTGGCGGGCTTGATGTCGCGGTGCACCACGTCGGCCCGGTGCGCGGCATCCAGCCCGGCGGCGGCCTGGCCCACCAGATGGCGAACCTTCTCGGGAGGCAACGGCCCTCGCTCGGCGATCTCGGCGGCAAGGCTCCGCCCGGACAGTAACTCCATGACCAGGAACGGGCGCCCGTCATGCTCGCCCACGTCGAACACGCTCACCACGTTCGTGTGCACTACACGGGCCGCGATGCGGGCCTCGCTCACGAAACGCGCCCGCATCGCCGGGTCCGCCATCTGGGGAGCGAACAGCTTGACCGCCACCGGCCAATCGCGCGTCAAGTCGTGACCGCTCCACACCTCGGCCACCGCGCCCCTGCCGATCAGCGCATCCACCCGATAGCGCCCCGCCAGCACCGACGTGGCCTCTATCGAACCCCTCATGATGATCGGGACTCCCTGCCTGCACTTTGACGTCCTCACCGGCCCCAATGATCGGTAAGGACCAAACCCTAGCGAAACGCTGAGGACCCGGTCTGGACGGCCATGGACTGGATCGTCCACACGCCCGCGTCCTGGCCGCCGACGATGAAGGCCGACAGCAGCGCCTTGCCGATGCCGTGCGCCTGACAGCCTGGATGGACGTAGATTGTGTGCTCGACCACACCGGCGTGGACCGACCGGGCCGAGACCGCCGCGGCGACCGGCGCCGAGCACCTGCCCGGCGCCGGTGTCGCAGGCCAGGTAGCGCAGATGGGGCAGCCTGGCCGCGGTGAAGCCCTCCCAGCTCGCTATCCCATGGGGGAGGAGCCACCTCTGCCTGACCTTGCCCGAGATCCGCCGGCTACAAATCAATCGAATCCAAAATAGTGTTTTTGTCCGATGCGGAAGGTTCGGCGAGCACGGGCTCTCGCCTGCCCGGGTACGCCTGCTGACCACCCTCCACCAACGCCCAAGAAGCCGTATGCGGGATCTGGCGGACGTGCTCGGCGTCAGCGGGCGGGCGATCACCCCGCTGGTGGACGCGCTGGAATCCGACGGCCTGATCACCAGACGGCCGGACCCCAGCGACCGGCGGGCTTTCCGGCTTACCCTCACCGACGACGGCCTCGGAGCGATCGACCATATCGCCCGCTTGCAGCAGCAGATCAGTGATGACATCTTCAGCGTCATGTCTGCCGAGGATCAGCGCAATCTGACCCGCCTTCTCCGCGCTTTCCTCGACGCGGCCCACGGGCCCGGATGTGCTTCAGCCTGATCGCGGCCATTCCGGTCGCGTCCACGGAGCGGTGTAAAAGGCTCGATGAGGGAGATAGCAGCCACGAGTAAATCTCAGGTGGTCTCGGTTATGGCGGCCAAGGCCGGGTCGTCGGCCGGGCGGGTGGGTGGAGTAGTGCCCGGCGGAGGTCCTGCACGTCATAGTGAAGCCGCGCCAGTCCCGAACGGCGCGGTCCAGCACGGCCCATACCAGGGGCACGTAGGACGTTTCTCCCGGGAAGCGACCGACGGCTTGACCCGGCGGCGGGTCTCGCCCGCACTGGCCGACCGTGACCCCGTCACCCAGCTCGCTACGGTCGATGATCTCCCAGTATTCGGCCTTCGACTCAGCCGGGTCGCTGGCGCTGACCTTCGCCGGCATGTTGCCGGCGCGATGGAGAGACACCGTTGGCCGGCGAGGGCGGGAAGACGTGCTCGGCGGCACCTGATCAGGTCGGGAGCGCCGCCTGGAGCCGCCGCCCCGGACGTTACGCCCCAGGAACGGCCAGCCCCGACTCGTACGCCGCGATGACCGCCTGCACCCTGTCACGCAGCCCCAGCTTGGACAGCACGTTGCTGACGTGCGTCTTCACCGTGTGCTCGCTGACCACCATGGCCGCGGCGATCTCGGCGTTCGACAGGCCGCGGGCGATCAGCTGGAGCGTCTGGCGCTCCCTCGCGGTCAGCACGTCCAGACCCGTCACCCTTCTGGCCGCGGGCCGCGAGGTGAACTCTGAGATCAGCCGCGTGGTCACGGTCGGCGCGAGCAGCGACGCGCCCGCCGCCACCACGCGGACCGCGTGTACCAGGTCGTCGCGGCGCACGTCCTTCAGCAGGAACCCGCTCGCCCCCGCCCGCAGCGCGTCGAAGACGTAGTCGTCCACGTCGAACGTGGTGAGCATCAGCACCCGGCACCCGGTTTCCGCGCAGACGATCCTGGCGGCCTCGATGCCGTCCATCCTGGGCATGCGGATGTCGAGCAGGAGCACGTCGGGGGTGTGTTCGCGGACCGCTGTCACCGCCTCCACCCCGTCGCCCGCCTCGGCGACCACCTCGATGTCGGGCTGCCCGTCGAGGATCATCGCGAACCCGCCCCTGACCAGCTCCTGGTCGTCGGCGACGACCACGCGGACGGTCATGGGCGGGCCAGCGGCAGGCGTACGGACACCGCGAAGCCGTGGCCGTCGGTGCGCGGCCCGGCGGTGGCGGCGCCGCCGCAGGCGGCGGCGCGCTCGCGGATGCCGATCAGCCCGTCGCCGCCGGAGGGCAGCCCGCGCCCGCCGCCTCGCCCGTCGTCGGTGATGTCGATCATGAGGTTGTGGTCCTCCCAGGTGAGCCGGATGCCGGCGTGATCGGCCCCGGAGTGCTTGACGATGTTGGTGAGCGCTTCCTGCGTGATGCGGTAGGCGGCGAC
>NZ_SMJZ01000064.1 GCF_004348345.1 Nonomuraea longispora | reverse complement strand
GGGCTGGTGGGCATGCCGGTCGGCCTGCTCGCGGTCACGGCGATGAGCGCACGTTCGCTGTCGGTGCTCATCGCCTGCGTGGTCCTGGCGTTCGCCTTCGTCCTCGCGCGCGGGGCGACGGTCAGGCGCGGAGCCGCCCCGGCGGCGGCCGCCGGTTTCGTCAGCGGGGCGCTGCTGACCTCGACCGGCATGAACGGCCCTCCGCTGGTCGCGGGCTTCCAGGCGATGGGGCTGGAACCGCGCGAGTTCCGCGCGACGCTACAGGTGGCTTTCTGCGCGTGCGACACGCTGGCCATCCTGGGTTTCCTGGCCGTCGGCCGGTTGACCGCGGACAGCCTGCTGCTCACCGCCGCCGGTCTGCCCGGCATGGTCGTGGGCTGGTGGCTGGGAGATCGGCTCTTCGCTCGGACGGACCCGCAACGCTTCAGGAAGATCGTCCTGGCGGTGCTGGTGGCCAGCGCCTGCATGGCCCTGGCCCAGGCGGCTCTCGGCTGAGCACGCCCCGTCCTGCGGGGACTCCACGTCGGAAGGTGAACATTCTGCGTTCACCCCCTCTTCAACATCCAACGTCCAACGTAGGATGTCCTCTCAAATCAGGACCTTCTCCTGCCAGGAAGGGCGAAGACATGCAGCATGGTTATCCCCCGGAGGGCCGTGCCGGGCGCTCCCCGCGCCGCCGGGCCGGCGCCGTCATGGTGCTCGCGGGTTTACTCGTCACCGTGTTCGGCGCGCCGGCGACAGCGGCGCCGGCTGAGACGTCAGAAGCCGGCAGGGCCGGCGACACCGCACCGTCCGTGGACGAGCAGGTGCTCTACAAACAGGGCGACTTCGGATACGCCTGCTTCCGGATCCCCGCCGTCGTCCGCGCCGCGAACGGCACGATCCTGGCCTTCGCCGAGGGACGGGTGAAGGACTGCGGCGACGACGAGGACATCGACCTCGTGCTGCGCCGGTCCGCCGACGGCGGGCGGACCTGGGGACCGCTGCAGGTGGTCTCGGAGGGGAACGGCACGACCCACGGCAACCCGGTGCCGATCGTGGACGAGCGTACCGGGCGGGTCGTTCTGGTGAGCACCCACAACGGCGCCGAGCCGTGCCCGGACGGCTGCGACCGCGACCCCTGGGTGCAGGTCAGCGACGACCACGGGGAGACCTGGTCGGCCGCCAGGGAGATGACCGAGGGCAAACGTCCCGAGTGGAACCACTGGTACGCCACCGGCCCGATGCACGGCATCCAGCTCAGGCACGGCCCGCACGCCGGCCGGCTGGTCGTCGGCGCGAGTTACGAGAGCTGGGACCGGGTCGGCGCGCACGCCTACGGCACGCACCTGCTCTACAGCGACGACAGCGGGGCCACGTGGAACATCGGCGCCGAGACGTCCCACGACGACGGCACGATGATCGCCCAGGAGGTCACCGTCGTCGAGCTCACCGACGGGCGGATCTACGCCTCGGCCCGCGAGCGCGGCACCGACGAGGGCAGCAGGGCGTACGCGACCAGCAGCGACGGCGGCGAGTCCTGGGACGAACCGTTCCGCACCATGCCGAAGCTCGCGACGACCGACGTCCAGGCGTCGCTGCTGCGGTACGACGACGGCCGCATCCTCTTCTCCTCACCGATGCACCCGGGCGCCAGGGAGGCCATGGGGATCCGTTCGTCCTACGACGAGGGGCGCCGCTTCGAGACGTGGGACGAGGGCAAGGTCTTCCACTGGGGGCCGTCGGCGTACTCGGACATGGTGCGCCTGGACGGCGACGAGGCGGCCCTGATGTACGAGGCGGGCGACGTCTCGCCGTACGAGCAGATCCGGTTCGCGCGCTTCGACGAGTCGTACCTGGAGACGCCGAACGGTCCGCCGCCCGGTGTCCCCGGGCCTCCGGCGCCCGGCCCGGCGACGCCTGACACGTCGCCGTACCGCAACCAGGCGTTCGTCCGCGGCGGCGCGCAGACCACCGGCGGGCGGTTCGGCGGCGGACTGGCCCTGGACCGGGTGGACGACCGGGTGGAGGTGCCTTTCGACGACTCCATCGACCTCGGCGCGAAGGACTTCACGCTGACGTCCTGGATCAGGTATTCGGAGACGACCGGCGCGCACACGATCCTCTGGTTCCACCGCGTCGACAGGGGCACGAACCCGCCGGCGTTGTGGTTGCGGGCCGAACCGGCGAGCAACCGCATCCGGGCGATCCTCGCCGTCGACCGGTTCGACGTGACCGTGCAGTCGGCGAGCGCGTACAACGACGGGCAGTGGCACTTCGTGGTGCTCCAGCGGACAGGCGGCGAGCTGCGGCTCCTGGTCGACGGCCAGGAGGTCTCGTCGGCGGCGGCGCCGGCCGGTTCCGTGACCCTCGGCAAGGAGTTCGGGGTCGAGGGCGTCCACGTCGGGCAGCGGCTGGACGGCGCGGACCGCTTCCGCGGGACGATGGACGAGGTACGCGTCTACCGGCGCGCGCTCACCGCCGCCGAGCTGGACCTGATCCGGCAGCGGAACCTCCCCGTCGGCGGGAGGCTCGGGCTGCGGCTGCCGTTCGACCGCGTCGGCTGATCAGCTTCACCGTGGGCGCCACCCCCGTGGACATCCTACGTCGCCGAACCGGTGGCGCCCGCGAACGAGCAGCGAACGAACGACGTGCACCCGGTGGCCGCACCATGTAATGAGCGTAAAATCTGCCGCACCGCCTGGCCCACGGGGACCGAGAGGTGGGATGTTCGACACGAGGTCTTCGACGAGCCTGGAGGCAGCATGCCCACGCGTGACGGCGCGTCGCTTCAGGAGCGCATCGTCGCCCTGATCCACGAGCGCGGTCTGGCCCCCGGGGCGCCGATGCCCACGGAGGTGCAGTTGATGGACCTGCTGGGGGCGAGCCGCAACAGCGTGCGCGAGGCCGTACGAGCCCTGAAGGCGCTGGGCATCGTCGAGATCCGGCACGGACATGGGACGTTCGTCGGGCACGCGTCGCTCGACGTCCTGACCCCGTCGCTCGCCTTCCAGGTGCGCGCGGGCCAGGGCGGCGGGATCCGCGCGCTGCACGACCTGGTCGAGGTGCGCGAGCTGCTGGAGACGGGGCTGATCGGCCAGGTGACCCTCGACACCAGCCCCACCCGGCTCGCCGCGCTGGACGCCCTGGTCACCGGCATGGACCGCGACCGCGAAGCCGATCGGGCGTTCCACGCGCTGCTGTACGAGTCGTGCGGCAACGAGCTGGTGCTGCAGCTCATCGGGCTGTTCTGGGACGTCTACCACGAGGTCGAGCCGACGCTCGGGCCGCCGGAGGAGCGGACGGCGGAGATCGTCGTCAACCACCGCAGGATCGTGACGGCCCTCCGCGCCCGTGACCCCGAGGCCGCCCGGGAGGCGATGCGGCTGCACTTCCGCGACGTCAAGGCGCGCATCGCACGAGCGCAGACCCGCCCGGTGTCCGCCCCGGCCTGACCGCGCACAGGTGCGGGGGTCAGGAATCGTCCACGCGGAGCACGGCGCCGGGGTCGCGGCGGCGGCTCATGGCGGTGTGCGCGTACGCGCCCAGCACGGCGCACAGCCCCAGCCCCGCCGCCAGCGCCACGGGAGCGAGCAACCCCGGCGTGTGTCCGGAGACCGGCAGGCCACCGGCGAACGCGGACACGTCCACGCCGGGCCCGAGCGCGGCAGGCAGGACGAGACCCAGGGCCAGGCCCACCGGCGCCGTGATGACGATGACGGGCAGCAATTCGAGCATGGTCAGCCGCCGGGCCTGCCGGTCGGAGAGCCCGAGCGTACGCAGGAGCGACACCGCCCTCGCCCTCCCGGCGGCCCCGGCGACCAGCGACAGAACGATCGCGACCAGCGCGTACGCCCCCAGCGCCACCGTCACGACGACCATCGTCGTGCGGACCGTGCCGGTGAGCGGGTCGGCCTGGACGGTGGCCAGCGCGGCCTCCTGCGTCTCCACGGTGGCCGAGGGCACCAGCCGCGCCAGCTCGGCGGGCGGGATGTCGCCCTTGATCAGCAAGGTGTTGGCGGCGGGCCAGGGCAGTACCGCGCGCGACACGAGGAGGAACTGCCCGCTGGAGTAGAAACCGGGCACCGCGTCGATGACCCCCTGGGTGGTCAGCCGCACCGGCGACAGCCACGTGAGCTCGAAGGTGCCGCGGTCTCCCAGAGCGGGCGAGAGCAGCGCGGACGTGTCCCCGGACAGCGCCGGCAGGCCGATGGGGGCGTCCTCGTTGACCCGCCGCCACTGATCGAGGTCGACGGCGACGGCGTACGGCTGCTCCCCCGTGGTCCTGATCTGCACCCGGCCCGTCAGCGCGGGCGCCACCTGCTCGACCCCGGGTGCCCGGCGTACCCGCTCGACGACGTCGGGCGGGATGTCCGCGGCCGTCGTCAGCTTGATCGGCGCGCCCACCTTCTGCCAGGACGCGAGCCGCTGCGTGGTGGTGATCCCGTCGTGGACGACCGCGGCGAACACCGACAGGCTCAGCGCGGGCAGCAGGACCAGCACCGCGAGCGCGCCCGTGGACCGCCCTCTCGCCGCCCCGGCCAGCCCCAGGAACGGTACGGCCGCTCGCCTCCGCGCGGCCAGCCGGACGAGCAGCCGCAGCGGGTACGGGTGGCACCGCAACGTGATCAGCGCGGCCGCCAGCGCCAGTGCCACCGGGATCACCAGCAGGAACGGATCCTGCGAGGCGGTGCCGGCCGGCCCGCGGGTCCGCGACAGGTACGCCCCCGTCAGCGCGAGCACGACGACCAGCGCCTCCGCCGTCAACCGCCGCGCTGACGGCCTGACCAGGTCGGCACGGCGCTCCCGCAGCGGCGTGCGATGGGCGAGCACCAGGCGTGCCACGGCGAAGGACACGGCGGTGACGACCACGACCGCCGGTCCGAGGTGCACGATCGGCAGCGCGGGACCCGGCAGGAGGAACGACAGGGCGTACCCGGCCAGGGCCGCGGGCCCCACCGTGAGCGCGGTCACGGAAGCACCGGCGGACGCCACCTGCCACAGCGAGGCACCGCGCGCCCGTGCCAGGGCGATCGTGCGCTCCAGCCGGTCGGTCATCAGCCGCAGCCCGAGCATGATCACGCCGAGCGCGACCGCCAGCAGGCCGCCGAGCACGAGGTACATGACGGTCCGCGCGGCGGACAGCCCGGTCAGGAAGCCGGCGAGCAGCTGGGGCAGCCCGGTGACCACGCGGTAGCTGATGTCGCCCGTTCCCTGGACGTCGACCTGCCGCCGGAACTCGGCGACCGCGGCTTCGGCGCGTGGCGCGTCGAGGGCGCTCGCGGCCCCCGCGTCGAGGGGAAGCACCCAGCGGTAGGCCAGGGTGCTCGCCTTGTCGGTGAGCGCGCTCAACGCGTCGTCCGACATCAGCGTCGTGGTGTGGAACTCCTCCGGACCGTCCGCCGGCACGACGTGGGTGACGTGCAGGACATCGGCGTCGTGGCTCCAGGGGCGGCCGCCCGGGTCCTTGGGCCGGAAGACGCCGACGATCTTCGCGGCGGTGTGCACGCTCTCCCCCAGCATCCTGGTCTGGCCGACGCGCAGGCCCATCCTGGCCACGGCCTCCTCCACGACGCCCACCTCGATGACCGGGATGGTCGCGCCGCGGTAACGCATGGTGGAGGGCTCGCCGGGCGCGCGGCCCCGTACCCAGTCCACGCGCCGGCCGGCGTCGGACAGCCAGCCGAGGTTGACGAAGGTGCGGCGCGGCCCGACCGCCTCGTCGACGGGCGTGCGGAAGGTCTTGGCGCTGATGTGGCCGCCGCGCCCGATCAGGGGCCGCAGCGACGCCGGGAGGAGCCGGCGCCACTGTCCGGCCGCGCTCTCGAACTCCGCCCGTGAGTGCAGCTCACCGGCGGGCCTGGCGGGAGCCGCGGTGACGGTCAGGTCGGTCCGCACCGCGGCGGTCCCCGCGAGCGACCGGCGCAGCGCCTCGTCGAACGACGCCTGCATCGTCCTCGGCAGCCCGGCGACGAGCAGGCAGGCGGCCACCGTCAGCACGACGAGCAGCGCCGACGTGCCCGCGTGCGCCCGGACGTTCAGGGGGATCGTCACCTCTCCTCCAAGATCTGCCCCCGCCACATGCGCCGGGCCAGCACGGCGACGATCGCGACGAGCACCGCCGTCACCAGGGCCAGCATCCCGGCGACGGCCGCCCACGGGATGTGGAACAGCACGCCGGGCGTGACCGCCGACGCCTGCCCGGTCAGCACGACGCGCGGGACCACGAGGTTTCCGACGACCACGGCGAGCCCGGTGCCGGCCACGAGCGACAGGCCGATGACGAACGCCTGCTCCGTCGCCAGCATCCCGAACACCTGGCGCGGTCCGGTGCCCAGCGCCCGCAGCACGGCGAACTCGGCCCGCCGCTGCCGCGCGGCGACCACGGCGTTCACCAGGAACCCGAGCACCGCGAACCCCAGCGCCGCGGCGAACGCCAGGGTCAGCGCCCCCTGCAGCGCGCCGGCCAGCGGATCGTCGCGCAGTTCGGCCCCCAGCTCTCGCCGGTCGACCGCGGAGACGTCCCATTGGGGGTTGCGGCGCAGGATCTCGCGCGCGGGCGCGGTGTCGCCGGCGGCGAGCCACCATTCGGTGGCGGGCCGGGACGGTCGCGCCGCGGCCAGCTCGTACGCCTGCAGCGTCTCCCAGTCGGCGAGCACGGCCTCCTGGCCGGGATCGCTCGTCGGCATGCTCGTCACGATTCCGGCCACCCGGACCCGCATGACCCGCCCCGAGATGCGGACCGTCCCGCTCTCCCCGGTGTCCAGCTTGAGCGCGGCGGCCAGGCCCGACGTGAGCACCACGGGCAGCGGCCCGGGCTCCCCGGACGCCCCCGGCGGCCCGAAGGCGATCACGCCCCGCGGGCCGGCGACAGCCCTGGCCACGGGCACGTCCCGTCCGTCCGCGCTCAGCCCGGTCAGCCGCAGGCCGGCCTGCGCCCCGGTCAGCTCACCGGCCTGCTCCCCGGCCTGCTCCCCGGCCTGCTCCCCGGCCTGCTCTGCGGCCACGAGGCCACGTACCGACAGCGGATAGGTGATCGCGCCGGCGCGCCCGGTCATCGGGGCCAGGTCGAGCTCGATCCGGTTGCCGCCCTCCCGCAGGTCGCCGAGCGGCAGGTCGTGCCACACACCCAGCCCGTCGGAGAGCACCAGCCGGGCCGGCCCGGCGGCGCGCGACTCGACCCGCACGGTGAGGGCGCGCGGCCGTCCCGGCAGGTCCAGCGCGCCCGTCCGGTCCCCGCGGAGGGCGGCGGACAACTGCGGGAGCGTCCGCGCCGACAGGTCGGGGCGCAGGCGGAACACCTCGCCGAGCCGGCCCACGTCCAGGGCGAGCAGCAGCGCGCTCTCGCCGCCCACCCCGGTCGGCGCGCGGAAGGCGGGAGAGGCGGCGGTGACGCCGGGCAGCGCCGTGAACGCCGTACCGCGGCCGAGCACCCCCAGCTCGGGCCCCTCGGGCGGCCCCGACAGGCGCAGGTCGGCGGACGCCTGGTGATCGGCCTGGTCACGTTGGCTGGCCTGCCAGGTGGAGGTGGTGGCCATGGAGACGACGCCGATCGCGATCGCCAGGGTCAGCAGCAGCGCGGGGCCGGCGTACGTGAGCGGCCGCCTGCTGACCTGCCACGCGCCCAGCGCGGGGGCAAGACCGGGCAGGCGCGAGGTCAGCCGCTCGGCCTGCCGTGACACGCGCGGCACCAGCCGCAGCCCCAGCAGGCCGCCCGCGAGCAGGGCCAGCGCCGGGCCGGAGATGATCAGAGGGTCGATGCCGAGCCCGCCCGACGCCGTCGCGGTGACCGGCGCGCCGTAGCGCTGGAGCTGCCAGATCGCCAGCGCGGCCACCGCCAGCAGCGCCAGGTCCGCGCCCGCGCCCTGGATCAGTCCGCGCCGGCGACCGCGCCCGCGCGCCGACTGCTCCTCCACGTACGTGCGCCGCGCCCCCGCCACCGCCGGCAGCGCCAGCAGCACGGCCGCGGCCAGCGCCACCCCGGACGAGACGAGGAACGCGGCGGCGTCGGCCTGAGGTGCCAGCCGTACTCCCGAGTCACCGATCCAGGGCAGCATGCCGATCAGCGCGAGCAGCGGCGGCCCGAGGAACGGCGCCACGATCGCGCACGGCACCGCCACCAGCAGCGCCTCGCCGCCCGCCAGCGCCGCGAGCCGCGCCGTGCCCGCGCCGCGCGAGCGCAGCAGCGCCACCTCCATGCGCCGGTGGTCGGCGAGCAGCCGCGCGGTCAGCATCAGCGCGTACCCGGCCAGCAACAGCAGCTGCAGCACCGGGATCAGCATCGTGGAGCGGGCCACCAGGGACGCGGTGGCGAGCTGGGTGAGCAACTCGGGCAGGTCTGCGGCGGTCAGGCAGTTCGCGCAGCCGGCCGCGCGCAACCGCTCCCCCACCCGGCTCACGGCCTCGGCCAGCGGGCGCAGCCGCTCGGGCGTCAGCGCGCCGAGCTCCGGCTCGGCCGCCCACAGGGCCCGCACCCCGGTGGCGAAGCGCGCGACGAACGTCTCCTTCGCCACCATCAGCGGCCCGTACGTGGTGTACTCGCCGCGCTCCACGCCCCGGCTCAGCAGCTCCTCACCGGCCCAGCGCTCGGCCACGGGGTCGTCGAGCCGGAAGACGCCCACGACGCGGACCCGCACGGGGTTCCCGTCGAGCCGCGCCTTCGTGACGAACTCCTCGCCCGGCTCGAACCCGGTGGCTTCGGCCGCCTGTTCCGAGATCGCCGCCTCGACGATCTCCCCGCCGTTCCCCGGCCACCTGCCCTCGACCGGCCCGGCGTGCCGGTCGAGCCCGTCGTGGCTGCCGAACCGCAGCAGCTCCGGCAGTTCCTCGCCGTCCTGCCCCGGCATGACGTACGAGTCCGAGCGCAGGCTGGTGGTGACGGCCGGAGGCGCTCCGTAGGCCGCGGCGAGCTCGCCGCGTACCATCCGGTCGTACCGCGGGAAGGTCTCGGCGTCGACCTGGGCGCTGATCGTGGTGGTCGTCTGCCCGTACGAGGCCGTCTCCATCGCTCTGCGCACGCCCGCGCCGGCGATGGCGGAGGCGTACATCGTCAGCGCCACCAGCGCGGTCGTCGTCAGCAGGATCGAACAGAACGCGGCCAGGAGGAGCAGCGGTTCGCCGAGCGCCCGCTTGACGACCAGCGGCCCTCGCATGCCTGCTCTCTCTCCTTCCCCGACCATCACACCATCGGTGGCCCGGTGGGGCCGGGGCAAGAGTGCCGGCGCACCTGATACGCGCACGTGATCAACGAGCCGCCGGATCCCGCCCGGCGGCCGGCTCAGCGGTGGCCGCGGCGCTGGACGTACAGGCGGTGGCCGCGCGGGCCGGTCCATTCCAGCCGGACGACCCCGGCCACGGCGGCCTCGTCCCTGCGGGCGGGGTCGGCCCAGTAGCCGAAGCGCGGGTTGCGGAAGAACGTCGCCCAGAGCCGCCCGCGATGGTCCTTGAAGATGTTGTCGTGACCGGCGCCGACGCCCATGGTCCACCGTTGCGAATAGGGCCCCTCGAAGCGGTCGGAGACGGCGACGACCGCGTCGTAGTGGTACTGCTCACGGCCCTCGCCGGCCGGCTCGTAGGCGTGGCGGGTGGTGCCGTCGGGGTTGGCCGACCTGCGGTTCCAGGCGGCGTGCAGCAGGAAGTACTTTCCCCCGTGCTTGAACACGTACGCGCCTTCGAGGTACGGCTCCGGCGTGTACGGCGTCTGCCGGAACTCCGGCAGGCCGGTCACCGGGACGATGTCCTCCATGTCGTCCCTGAACCGGGCGTACAGGTTGTTGTGCAGCACCAGCCAGGCGTCGCCGCCCTCGGTGTAGACGCTGCCGTCGATGTGGTGGTACGCGCCGGGCTCGATGAAGTCCGGCCCGCCGTTCAAGGGGTCACCGAAGGGCTTGTCGTGGTTGCCCTGCACCAGCCGGTACGGCCCCTCGACCCCGCCCTCGCTCACGAGCATGAATGAGCCGACCTTCCGGGAGTGGTCGCCCATGCACGCCACGATGTACCACCTGCCGCGGAAGTGATGCACCTCCGGGGCCCAGGCGGCGGACCGCTTGCCGAACCGCTCGTCGTGCCAGTACTCCTGCCACGGGGCGACCACCACACGTCCCGGCCGGTTCTCGTCGGCGAACTCGGGCGACCACACCTTGCCCTGCTCGGCTCCGGGCCGGATGCGCGTGGTGTCGGCCAGCCTCCACGGCCCGCGCAGGTCGGAGGCCACCCAGACGAAGATGCCGTCGTTCCACGGGGCCGGCCCCTGCTCGCCGGCGGCCCGGGTGGTGCCGGTGGCGACGTAGACCGGGCGGCCGCCGACGACGAAGCAGTTCACGTAGGTGTCCCGCATCCAGACCCGTCCGGGTTCCCTGTCGCGGGGGCGCAGTTCGAGCGGGAGCAGGAAGGAGTTGTCCGGGCGCGGCCACAGGTCCGGGCGGGTGTCGGCGAGGCCGTAGGGCTCGGGGTCGGGCCAGTTGGGCGGGTGCCTGCGCATGGAGGCGGCCTCCGCGCTCGCGGGCAGTGCCGCCGTCCCCAGTACGCCCGCGGCTCCGGCCAGCAGGAACCTACGGTCCACGTGCGATGCGTCCTCGGCGTCGGTCATCGGTCATGTCCTCTCGCGTGGGCCTCTGTTCGGCGGCCGGTCGCCGCGTGGCGGCCCGGGGACGAGGTCCTGGCGCCGTGGCCGCGCGGGAGGGCCGCCGATGTGCGGCATGCGGGAAGTCTGCCGAAGACATCTGAATTACGTCAATAAGTCGGAAGAAATACGCCAAGAACGCGAGCGCCGGGTCACCGGCGTCCGAGGGCGGGCACCACGCCGGGCTAGCCCCGTTCGAGCGTGAGCAGCGGCTCGGCGAACTCGGGCGCCGGCGCGCCGGGATCCGTGGCGACGAACCGCTCCAGGCGGCGGAAACCCTCCTCCAGCTCGTCGGGGCTGAGCTGGGCGAAGAACGAGAGGGTGCGCAGGCGCAGCCGTTCGAGCATGTCACCGCGAGTGCCGGGGGACGGCTCGGTCACCGTGCAGAAGCCGGCGACGCGCCAGCCGTCCGACGTGAACATCTCGATGACCTCGTGCAGCGGCTGGAACAGCGCGGCGTCCACCTCGAAACCGCGGTGGAAGTGCTCAAGCCACCACGGGCGGGGATGGTGGTCGCTGAAATTGGCGCGCAGGAGCAGCCGCCCGCCCGGCCTGAGCACCCTGCCGAGCTCCACGACCGCCCGCGGCTTGTCCTGGACGTGGTGCCAGGCCAGGAACATGAGAGCGTAGTCCGCGCTGCCGGGCGGCACCGGCAGGTCCTCGGCGGAACCTGCCAGATAGCGCACGTCGGGATGCGGGGACTGCGCCTGCGCTATCTCGCGCATGCGAGCCGCCGGCTCGACGCCGGTGACCGGGCCGAACGTCCGCGCCAGCGCGGGGGTGAACCTGCCGGTCCCCGAGCCGACGTCGAGCCCCGTCAGCGGACGCCGCTCGGGCAGCGCCGCCGCGAAGGCCGTGAGCCAGGTACGCAGTTGCGGTCCGGAAAGCGCCCGGCCGCGCGCGTAGTCCTGGTACTGGTCCGTGTCGTAGTCGATCCGTCTCACAGCAACTCCCGCACCGGTCGGCTGACCATCGATCCGATGTATCGACCTGATACATCGGGACGATATGTCGTGACACGTCATACTGCAAGGGGCCGTCGGCGTGGAGCACCCGTCAGGCTCGCGGGCGCTCCGGACGGCCCTGGCGGGGCCGAAGGGCACGGTCAGGCGCGTACCACCGCCACCGGGCACCGGGCGTGGTGCAGGACGCCCCGGCTGACGGAGCCGAGCAGCATCGAGCCCAGGAAACCGCGTCCGTGCGAGCCCACCACCAGCAGGTCGGCATGTCCGGACGCGTCGGTGAGCGCGTCCACGGGATGCGTGGACCGCGTGTCCTCCATGATCTTCACCTCTGGATGGCTCCGCGCGAAGGCCGCCAGCCGGTCGCGTACGACGCGGTGTTGCGCCGTACGGATCTCGTCCATGTCGTAGGCGATCACCGGTGCGTACGCGTGCACGGGCAGCTGCCAGGCGTGCACCGCGCGGAGGGTGGCTTCCCGCAGTTCCGCCTGCCGGAAGGCGTAGGCGAGCGCGGGCTCGCCCTCAGGCGTGTCGTCCACCCCCACGACGATCTCCCCGCGGGCCGGGCGGCTCTCGCCGCGCACGACCACGACGGGGCAGCGGACATGCCCGGCCACGTACGTGCTGACCGAACCGAGCAGGGCGCCGGCGAAACCACCGAGGCCGCGGCTGCCCACCACGATCTCGGTGGCGTCGTCGGCCTGCTCGCGCAGGACCACGGCGGGCCCGCCCTCGACGATCCGGGTGGTGACCTCGACGGTGGGCCGGCGCTCGCGAACGAGCTCCTCCGCTTCGCTCAGGATTCTCCGCCCCTCGCTCCACAGCAGCTCGGGCAGGCCGATATTCGAGTATCTGCCGATCGGGTACGGCCCCGGATCCACCGCGTGCACGATCCGCAGCGGCACCCGCATGCGGAAGGCGTCGTCCGCCGCCCATTCCACGGCGGCTCGTGAGGCTACGGAGCCATCCACTCCTACGATGACCATGACCTGTGCTCCTTTCGTCGCGCTTCCCTCGGGCCTCGCCGGCACCCGCCGGGCTCAGCCCCGCGCCGGCAGCACCGGCTCCGGGGTGGTGTCGGGGCCGACACGGGGCCTGCGGTCCCCCGCCGGCAGGTCGCCCACGTGTCGGCCGACTGCTCCCGCCGGCCGCACGACCAGGACGCGGCTCATCACCTGCCGCGCATTCAGCTCATCGATGCCCATGGCTCCTCC
Source organism: Nonomuraea longispora (assembly GCF_004348345.1). Classification (GTDB taxonomy): domain Bacteria; phylum Actinomycetota; class Actinomycetes; order Streptosporangiales; family Streptosporangiaceae; genus Nonomuraea; species Nonomuraea longispora. Next base: position 27,656 of record NZ_SMJZ01000064.1, on the reverse strand, counting down.
TCGACCTGCCGGTCACCCCACGACCGCGCCCGGGAGCCCTTGGCGCCCGGCCTCGTGATCAGCTGCGGGTGGGCTTCGCCGGACGGGTGGCCATGACACTCACCTCCACAGGTCTCATGCCCAGCGCGTCAGGAAGCAGGCGGCCTGGTCATGGCCGAGGCGGAACGCGACGATGGTCTGATGTCCGGAACGTGGCCGGGTCCCGCGGACGCCCGGCGCTGCCCCCTCGGCGCCCGGTCACCGGGCCGCTAGGACGGGCTCCGGAGCCGTGGCCGGTGCTCGGTTTCTCGCCGTGGCCGGGGCGCGGCTGCGCTCACCGCGACTCGCCCGCCGGGAGCGAGGCTCGATGGAGGGATCTCCATGAACGCCGTGTGCCCCTGGATATAGTCACACCGTGTTCACGCTTCGTTCCTTGGCGGAACGTTCGTCCCTCAGCCTCACGGTGCTGGTCGAGGGCAGGCCGGGCGCGATGGACGAGCCGGTCGCCTGGGTGCACAACACCGAGCTGCCGGACCCGTCCCCTTACGTGCGCGAGGGGGAGCTCGTCCTGACCAACGGCCTGTGGCTCGGCCACGTGTCGTCCGCCCAGTTCGTCAGGAGCGTCAAGGGCGCCGGCGGCAGCGGCATCGTCTTCGGCCTGCGTGCCGAGCTGTCCGCCACACCGCGGGGCCTGGTCGACGCCTGCAGGGAAGAGGACGTGCCGCTGCTGGAGATCTCCATCGAGGTGCCGTTCACGGCGGTCTCCCAGGCTGTCGCCGACATGCTGGCCGACGAGCGGAAGCAGGCGCTGGTCGGCATGGTGCGCCGGGGCGACGCGCTGGCCACGGCCATCTCCCGGGGAGCCGGCGCCGGCGGGGTGCTGAACGTTCTGCGGCGTGACTACGACCTGCCCCTCGCGGTGGTCGACAGGATGGCCCGCTCGCTCGGGACGGCAGGCGCCGACCTCGACGCGGACCAGTTGCACGCCGTCGCCACGGGGCTGGCCAGGCATCCGCCCGCTCTTGAGGTGGAGCTGGGCGAGGCGGGTCGTGCGGCGCTGTTTCCTGTGGGCGCCGTCGGCGACATCGACGCCGCCCTCATCTGTCTGCGCCCCCTGCGCCGGCTGACCTCGGCCGAGCGGGAGGGGCTTGAGCAGGCGGCCAGGTTCCTGAGTCTCGAGGTCGCCAAGCAGCAGGCCGTGCAGGCGATCGAGATGCGCTTCGCCAGCGAGCTCCTGGAGATGGTCCTGTCGGGCGGCAGCCGGGCAGGCGAGGTCCCCGGCAGGTTGCGCGCCTTCGGCGTGGACCCGGGTGGCCCGCTGGCCGTGTGCTCCGTGGCGTTCGCGCAGCACGAGACCGCGACGCTGCACGGGCTCGCCGAGGCAATTGGCGAGTTCTTCGCCGCCGAAGGAGTGCCGGTGGTGGCCGCCGGCGGCACGCAAGACGTCGTCGCCGTGCTGCCGTGGCGCCATCCGGAAGACGGGCTGCCACCGATGGCGCAGCGGCTGGTGCGCGAGGTCGAACGGCGCTTTCCCGGCCTGCGCCCGGTCGCGGGCCTCGGCGGCATCGCCTCGCACGCGGCCGAGCTGCGGCCCGCGCTGCTGCAGTCCAGGGAGGCCTGCCGCGTGCTCGCCCGCACCCGCACCGGCCCCCGGGTGCGGGCTTTCTCGCGGCTGGGCACACACCGGCTGCTGCTCGGGCTGCTCGACGCGCAGACGTCTCGCCGGTTCTCCGCCGGGCTCCTCGATCCGCTGAAGGACCACGACGCGCGGCGGGGCGGCGACCTGGAGCTGACGCTGCGCACGTTCCTCGATCACGACGGGCAGTGGGCGGCGACGGCCGCGGCGCTGCATGTGCACGTCAACACCCTGCGCAACCGCCTGGCCAAGGTCACCGAGCTCACCGGCAGGGACGTGGGACGCACCGAGGACCGGGTCGATCTGTTCCTGGCGCTGACCATCGACGCGATCGACTGAGGTCAGTCCGGATAGACGTCCGGGGAGGCCTCGGGCGGGTGGAGGTCGCGCACGGCCGACCCTGCGTCCGTGCGGGCCGACTCGGCGACATCGCGGCAGCGGGCGAACGACACATCTGCGCAGCCGCGCGCATACTCCAGGAACCGCCGCAACGCCAGCGCCCGCCCCGGCCGCCCCGACAGGAACGGATGCAGGCACAGGTTGAACAGCCCGCCGTAGTGGCGCATCCCGTCCAGCTCGGCCCGCCACAGCTCCAGCACCTTCACCGGGGACTCGATGACCGAACCGACATGCGGGGCCGGCAGGAACGCGTACTGCTCCCAGTCGTCGAGCGACCAGTGCACGGGCAACTCGACGATCTCACCCGCCGGCGTACGCACCTTGTACGGCCGGTCGTCCCCCATGAGGGAGGAGTCGTAGCGCAGCCCGTACTCCGCGACCAGGCCGCCGGTCTGCCAGGACGCCTCCCACAGGGCGGCGCGATGCCCCCGGATCTCGATGCCCTGGCGGTCGAAGACGGCCAGGGCCCGCTCGAAGTCGGCGCGCTCCTCCTCGGCCGTCATCGACGTGGGCGGGCGATGGCTGTAGGAATGGTGCGCCACCTCGTGGCCCCGTTCGGCGATCGACGGCGCCAGCCACGGGCGGTGCTCGGCCACCCAGCCGGGCACGAAGAACGTGGCCGGCACGGACATCTCGTCAAGGAGCTCCAGGATGCGCGGCAGGCCGACCTCGGGCCCGTACGCCTGATGGGACATCGTGCTCGCGTGAGCGGCGTAACGCCGGCCCCGCGCCAGCACGGGCGTCTCGGCGTCCACGTCGAAGGTCAGCGTGACCACCGCGGCGAACCCCGCGCGCCGGCCCTGCCCCTCCGGTCTGGAGGCCGCGCTCACACGGTCACCCCCAGCACCAGATCCCGAGGCCGCGCTCACACCGTCACCCTCACCACCGGACACCGAAGCCGCACTCACACCGCCGCCCGGGCCGTGGGCCGCCACAGCCGGGCGTTGGCCAGTGTCGCCATCGGCTGGAGCATGCGGTGGTCGAAGTCCGCCATGGGCAGCCCCCGGGCCAGGCGCCGCGGGAAGTCCGGGTTGGCGAGCGCGCCCCGGCCCAGGGCCAGCACGTCGGCGTGGCCGTCCGCCAGCACCGTGGACGCCCGGCCGACGTCGTGCATGCCGCCGTTCGCCAGCACCGGCAGCCCGGTCACCTTCCTGGCCAGGCCCGTGATCGTCATTGCCCCGTCCAGGGTCGCCGTCTCCACCCAGTCGCGTCCTTCGCTGGCGATGTGCAGGTAGCTCGCGCCCGCCTCGGCGAGCGCCGCGAAGATGATCTCCGCGTCCCTGGTTCCGCCCGCCCATCGGTGGGTGTGATCGTTGACCTTGCCCTGGGACAACCGGATCCCCACGCGGAAGCGCGGGCCGACCTCCGCCCGGATGGCGGAGACGACCTCCGCTGCCAGTCGTACCCGGCGGGAGACCGAGCCACCGTATCGATCGTCACGGGTGTTGGTGTAGCCGGTCAGGAACTGGTCGATCAGGTAGCCGTTGGCGCCGTGCACCTCGACCCCGTCGAAGCCGGCTCGTTCGGCGCGGACGGCTGAGGCCACGAAGCCCCGCACCGCCTGGTCGATGTCGTCCTGGCTCATCGAGCGGGGTGTGGCCCAGGGCCCGTGCCCGCCGTACTCGGGCATCTTCTCCCCGCGCGGCGGCACCGCCGACGGCGCCACCGTGTCGTCACGGTAGCGGTTGCCCTGCGACAGCGCGCCCGCGTGCATCAGCTGGAGCACGAAGGCCGCGCCGGCGCCGCGCACCTCGCCCGCGATCTCGCGCCAGCCGGCCTCGTGGCCGTCGCTGACCATGCCCGGCTGGTTGAGGTATCCCTGGCTGTGCCGGGTGTCGGTGTAGGTCCCTTCGGTCACGACGAGGCCGAACCCGCCGCGGGCGAAAGCCGCGTAGTAGCCGGCCATCTCCTCCGTCGGCGTGCCGTCGGAAGCGGCCGACACCCTCGTCATGGGCGCCACCGCCAGCCGGTTGGCCAGGCTCAGCCCGCCGATGGTCTCGGGGCGCAGGGCAGGGTGCTGTACGTCGTTCATTTGTCTGGTTCCTTGGCTCGTGGGTCGTGGTCGCTGAGGAGATCGATCGCCAACGACGTCGGCCGCCGGCCGTTGACCCCCACCAGGTCCTGAGGGCAGGCGGAGACGGCGAAGACGCAGTCCACGACCGCCTCGAATGTGATCGCGTCACCCGGCCGGCTGATCGCGCTCAGCCAGCTCAGCCGGCCGTCGCCCGACACCGGGATCCTCATGAACAGGTTGACCGGCTGCGGAGTGTGCGCACTCGCCAGATCCAGCGAGGCCAGGCTCCGGCGCAGGTTGTCCGCGCACGAGGCGTGGAATCCGCTCACCCCCAGGGCCCGGTAGCGCGCGGGATCGCAGGCCGCGATGAGCATGTCGTGCACGCCCGGAGAGTCGTCGTCCACCAGGGTGAGGATCGGCCTGCGCCGATCGGTCACGAACTGCTCGCCCACCGCCGGGAACAGGCGGCTGGTGACGGCCCGCGTGTGGGACGCGCTGAGATGCTCGGTCAGGTCGCCGGCGGCGAACACGAACAGATCACCCACCTGACTGCCCTCGAGATCGGTGACCCGTACGCGCTTACCAGCGCCGACCTTGACCGCCCGCCCTTCAGCGGCAGGCACGACGACTCGCATGGCCACAGACAACCAGCCGGCGCCCCGGCCCCGCCATGGAGATTCCCACCATGTCCAGCGCGACCACTGGATGAACCTCCACCATGAAGTTCATCGTCGCAAGGGAGGACGGCCGGAGGTGCGTTCATCGCGGGCGCCGCCGAGGTGGTCAGGCAGAAGGGCGTCACCGACGTCACCCTCGACGACGTCCGGCCGCACACCGGCACACGAATGGGAGGCCTGGTGCCGCTGGCGGGACGTGCTCGTCGAGCGCTACGAGTCGGCCGACATCCCCGCCACAAGTCGGCTGGCGCCCCGCCCTGCTGGAGGACATCGCCGCGGGCCACTACGACCAGCCCTGAACGATGCCGTCAGGCGTCGAAACGGCGACGGGCCCCCTTGATGTGACCAAGGTGTTCCTGGGTCCAGTCGCAGATCAGGTCGACCGCCGCACGCAGAGCCCGGCCCGGCGCGGTGAGGGTGTACTCGACGCGCGGCGGCACGGTGGGGTGCACCTTCCGCTCGGCCAGGCTCCGGTCAGGTGAGGCCGGCGTCGTGGGCGAGGAGCGCGATCTGGGTGCGGTTGTCCAGGTCGAGCTTGGTCAGGATGCTGGAGACGTGGGCCTTCACCGTGGTGATGCCCATGGCGAGGTCGGCGGCGATGTCGGCGTTCGTCCGGCCTTGGGCGATCGCCAGCGCCACCTCCCGCTCGCGCGGCGTGAGGGCGGCCAGCGCGGAGCAGGCCCGTTCGTACGCCCCGGCCTGGGCGACGGTGCGCTCCATCAACCGCCGGGTGATGCCCGGGGACAAGATCGGGTCTCCCTCGGAGACCCGGGTGATCGCCTCCACGATCTGCGGCGGCGCGGTGTCCTTGAGCAGGAACCCGGCGGCGCCGGCGCGCAGCGCGTGCAGGACGTTCTCGTCGGTGTCGAACGTCGTCAGCACGATGACCTCGGGCGGCCGGGCGCGGGCGCGCAGCCGGCGGGTGGCGGTGATGCCGTCCACGCGCGGCATGCGCAGGTCCATCAGGACGACGTCGGGGGCGTGGGCGTCGGCCGCGGAGATGGCCGCCTGCCCGTCGGCCGCCTCGGCGACGACGGAGATGCCGCCCACGCCGTCGAGCATCATGGACAGCCCGGCGCGGACCAGGGCGTCGTCATCGACCAGCAACACGCGGATCACGCGGGCCATAGTAGCCGGGCCCGCAACCGGAACTCTCCTTCGGTGCTCTGGTGGTCCAGCTCCCCGCCGGCCAGGCGTACCCGCTCGGTGAGCCCGACGAGGCCGAGCCCGCTGCCCGGCGCGAGGGCGGGCGTGCCCGCCGGGGGCAGCGGGTTGCGCATGTCGATCAGGAGGGGCGTGCCGGGAGCGCCGCGCAGCAGCAGCTCGACCGGCCGGCCGGGCGCGTGCTTGCGGGCGTTGGTCAGCCCTTCCTGCACGACGCGGTACGCGGTCTGCGACGCCACCGCCGGCAGGGCGGCGACGTCGGCGACCTCCTCGCGCAGGCGTACCGTCTGGCCGGCTTGCTCGGCCTCGGTGATCAGGCCGGGCAGGTCGGCCAGGTCCGGCCGGGGCGCGAGCCCGTGCGGGTCGTCGTCGTCCTGCTCGTGCAGCAGGTTGATCACCTGGCGCAGCTCCTCCAGCGCCTGGTGCACACCGGCGCGGATCACCCCGGCGGCCCGCCCGAGCTGTTCCGGTGAGGAGTCGGGGCGGAACTCCAGCGCCCCGGCGTGGGTGGCCACCAGGGACAGGCGGTGGGCCAGCACGTCGTGCATCTCCCTGGCGAGCCGGCGGCGTTCGCCCATGCGGGCCTCGGCGACGCGCCTGCCCTGCTCGGCCTCGGCGCGGTGAGCGCGCTCGCGCAGGGATTCGAGCAGGGCTAGGCGGGAGCGCGCCAGCGCGCCCCAGCCGAGCAACGCGCCGTAGGCGGCGGAGATCAGCAGCAGCCACCAGCCGGGCGAGATGCCGGAGTTCGGCCGCCACAACCCCTGGACGACGTGGGCCGCGATGCCCACCGCCGTCACCGCCGCCGCGACGGGGAACCGCCTGCGCCGGGCCACCTGGAGCGCCCCCATCGAGGCCGCGGGCGTGGCCACCGGGGAGAGCGTGGCCAGCAGGGTGGCGGTCAGCGCCCCGGAGACCGGCCAGCGCAACTGCGCCGCCGCGGCGGCCAGGCTCACCGCCGCGACCGCGAGGTCCAGCCCCCAGGTGGGCCGGCCCGCCAGGCTCCACAGTGACACCGCGGTCAGCACGCCCATGACGAGGAGCACGGCGGCGACCGCGCCCAGGTGCGGAGGTCGGTTCTCACTCACCGGCCCAGGCTATGGTCCGGTACGGCGGCGCCATCACCTACCAAAGTCGGACCCCGTCCGGTGACCGCGTCCTCGTGGAGCACCCTGCTGCTGGACGGCTTACGGTGCCTGCGGGCGCACGGAGCCGAGACCGCCCGGTTGTTCCCCGGCTGGGCGAATCCGCACCGTTCCTACGACCTCTACGAGAGCGCGGGCTTCGTACGCCGGACCGAGCACGTCCGCTACCGCAAGCCGGTCGGCCTTTCTCCGGGCCGCCGACGCCGCCGTCACCGCCCGCCCCGGACGCGTGAAGCAGCCTCAGCCGCAGGCCTTCGCCGTGGTGCCGCTGCCCTTGTTGGTGCGGCCGATCCCGTTCGACACCGTGGCCGAGGCCTTGGCGCAGACGCCGCTGGGAGCGTAGACCATGTCGCCCCAGTGGCGGCCGCCGTTGCCCGCGCGGTAGGTGAAGGAAATGTTCTTCTTGCTGGTGAAGACCGTGATCTGGCCGGTGCCGTGCTTGGACACCTTCGCCTCGCCCCAGTTGGTGCCGCAGCGGCGGGAGTAGTAGAGCTTGACCGTGCCGAGGCTGTCGCCGATCTCGTTCTTCAGCGAGGCCTTCTTCCCGGTGTAGACCTTGGAGGCGGCGCAGCCGCTCTTGTAGGGGTCCTTGCCGTCGTAGGCATGGGCGCTCGCGGGGCCGGCGCTCAGCAGAATCGTCGAGATCGCCGCCGCGGACACCGCGACCGCCGCTACCTGGATTTTCATGTCGGACATACTCCTTCGGAGTGGTTGTGGTGGAGGCTCGCCTGCGGCCGGCGCTCAGCAGTCCTTGGTGATCCTGGTGAGGTTCTCGGCCAGGCCCTTCCTGAACTTCTTCCTGCCCTCGGTCCCGCCGTTCGTGGCGAGACACTCCTTGCGCGTCCCCGCGGGACCCTTGAAGTGCAGCTCCGCGTACACCCGGTGGGAGCAGTGGTTGTTGAAGTAGACCGTCGTGGAGGAGTTGCCGTCCTTCCAGGAGTAGTTGGTCTTCCTTCCGGTGGGACGTACGCAGGTGACGCTGTCGCGCTCGACCGCCTGGGCGAGGGCCGTGCCCGCCGTCGCCGCCGTCGCCGCCGTCGCGGGTGCGGCGGGCGCGGACAGCATTGCCGTCGCGGCGCCGCAGGCCGCCAGGGCCGACGTCAGCTTCGTGATCCGCATTTCCGCATCCTTTCTCTCCGCGCGGACGACCGGTGAAAACAATCGCCTTCGCCTCCCCAAGGCACAGTGCGGAGACCCGGGTGAAGTGGGAACGGTTTCGACTATGCCGGGCACATCGAGGCGACGGCAACCGACATTTGCCTGAGAATTGTCCAGGCATTGTCCAGTGTCCATTTGGACAATAGAACCGCAGGTCAGACGCGTGTGGACGAGGTCAGAGGAAACAACCGACGTGCCTTACCTGTGCGCCACAGAAACGACCTGGGAAAAGCCGGAACCCGCATCGCCGTCGTCCGGATGCCGGGCTTTCAGCGGCGAGTGAGCGGAATCTCGGACTCGACGCGGGTCAGCTTCTCGGGATTGCGGACGTAGGACAGGGTGACGAAGGCGTCGGTCGCCGGGTCGGCGGCGTGCGGGCCCAGCTGGACGGCGGCCTGGCAGCTCATCCGGGACGGCAGGTCCGACGGCGCCGCCGCGCCGAGCCGGGCGTTCTCGGTCATGGTGTCTCCTTCGTGCCGTCAAAAGGGTTCGGCACAAGACACCGCCCGCTCCATCGTTGTGACCGGTGTGAGGCGGATCACTCCCGGCGTTCCACGTCCGACGACGGGGACGCCCCTCGGTGAATCCGGTGTGAGAGGCGGACGCCCACCGTGGACGCCCGCCTCTCCTGTCACTGCTCGACGTTGGCGTTGTACTTCCCGATCGGCGCCTGCAGGGTGGCGGCGGCGTTCTGCATCGCCTGGTCGGCCGGGGTCCTCGGCTCCTGCCCCTCACCGGCGGGCACGGCCTGTTCGAGGCCGACCTCGGCGGCCTTCCTGGCCTCGGGCATGACGCCGAGGAGGCAGCCCGACGTGGCCGCCGACGGCTGCTGGGCGCGCAGCTGCGTCACCGCGACCTGGAAGCTGGGGTTGTCGTCCGCCTTGGCCTGCGGGTTGACCGGCACGTAGCCGGTCGCCTCGTGCCACTTCGCCTGCTGCTCGGGCGTGTTGGAGAACTTCACGAACTCCCAGGCGGCCCGCTTCTCCGCGTCGGTGTGCCCGACCGCGTTGATCCACAGGGAGGCGCCGCCGATGATCGTGCCGCCGCTGGAGGAGTCGGACACCTTGGGGAAGGGGGCGGTCTTCAGCTCGAACTTGTCCTTCGACGCCTCGGTGTAGCCGCCGAGGGCGGAGGTCGACTCCAGGTGCAGCGCGATCGTCCCGGTCTTGAACGCGTTCTGCGCCTGGTCGGTCGGCCGGCCGGTGTTGGTGGCGTACCCTTCCTTCACCAGGTCTCCCAGCCACTGGGCGAACTCGGGCCCGGCGCCGGAGCCGAAGTTCACCTTGGTGGCCAGGCCGTTCCTGCCGTTGCCGTTGTCGCAGTACTCGGCGTTGTCCTGGGCGGTCAGCTGCTCGACGAACCAGCCGTAGAGGGCGGCGTTGAAGCCGTACTGCCTGACCGTTCCGCCCTCCTTGACGGTGAGCTTCTTCGCCCACTCGCCCACCTCGTCGAGGGTGGCCGGCGGCTTGTCCGGGTCGAGCCCGGCCTTCTTCACGGCGTCGGCGTTCATGTAGAGCAGCGGCGCCGAGGAGTTGAACGGCATCGACCAGAGCTTGTTCTTGATCGTGTAGTAGCTGGCGATGTTGGGCTCTATGTTCGCGTTCTGGTCGAACTTGTCCTGCTCGATGAACTTGTACATCGGGACGACCTGCTGCGAGTCGTACATGAAGCGCGACCCGATGTCGTAGATCTGGACCAGTGGCGGTGTGGCCTCCTGCTGCACGGCCTGCTTGTACGCGACCACCATCTGGTCGTAGTCGCCCTTGAAGACCGGCTTGACGGTGATCTTGTCGTTGACCTTCTTGAAGTCCTCGACCATGGCCTTGATGGCCTGCTCGTTCTTCTCCTTCATCGAGTGCCAGAACTCGATCTCGATCGGTTCCGTGATCGCGTCCGCGCCGGGCGCCGTGGCGGCTTCGCCGCCTTCGCCCGAGCTCGCGTCGCCGCCGCAGCCCGTCAGAGCGAGGGAGAGTGCGGCCGTGACGACCAGCCCGTCGCGCGTACGCCGGAATCGGGGTCGTGCCATCTGGGAACTCCGTTTCTTGTTCACGATTACTTCACCGCGCCTGCGGTGAGGCCGCGGATGATGAAGCGCTGCCCGAAGACCACGAGCAGGAGGGTGGGCAGCAGTGCGAGGGTGACCCCGGCCAGGATGAGCGTGGGGCTGGACGATTCCGCGTCGTTCAGCATGGAGACGCCGATCTGCAGCGTCTTGTACTGGTCGTCGTTGCCGAGGATCAACGGCCAGAAGTACTGGTTCCACGTGGTCATGAACACGTAGACGCCGACCGCGGCGATGGCCGGCTTGGACAGGGGAAGCAGGATCCGCCACAGGAACCGCAGATGGCCGCACCCGTCCATCACCGCGGCGTCGCGCACCTCGACCGGGAACTGCAGGAACGACTGCCGCAGCAGGAAGGTGCCGAAGGCGTGGGCGAGGAAGGGGAGCGTGAGCCCGAGGTAGGTGAGCGGCCCCTTGGTCAGTCCCAGGTCCGAGACCAGCAGGTAGTTGGGCAGGATGATCGCTTCCCACGGCACCATGAGCGTCACCATGAACAGCGCGAACATCGCCGTCTTGGCCCACATCCGCAGGAACGCGAACGCGTAGGCGGCCAGGACGCTGGAGAGGAGCTGGCAGAGGGTGACGATGCCGGTCTGGATCGCCGAGTTGAGGTACTGCCTGGCCAGCGGGATGGTGTCGAGCGCCGAGCCGTAGTTGCCGAGGTCGATCGCCGTCGGCAGCAGCTTCGGCGGATAGCTGGCCAGGTCGCTCGGCGTCATGATGCCGCCGATGAAGGCGTAGTAGAGGGGGAAGACCACCGGGATCGCGCACACGATGAGCACGAGATAAACAACGATCTTGCTCGCGACCGAGGAGGAGGTGCTCATCGGTAGTGGACCTTCCTTTCCAGCACACCGAACTGGATGCCGGTACACACCAGGACGACCACCAGGAGCACGATCGCCGCGGCGCTGGCCGTGCCGAAGTCCGACGATCCGTAGCTGAAGGCCTTCTCGTAGATCCAGTAGACAAGCGTGGACGTCGCCCCGTCGGGGCCGCCCTTGGTGAGGATGTGGATCTGCCCGAAGCTCTGCAGCGCGTGAATCGTGGAGATCACGATGAGGAAGAAGAGCTGCGGCGACAGCATGGGGACGGTGATCCGGCTGTGCAGGCGCCATCCCGTCGCGCCGTCGAGCCTGGCCGCCTCGATCACCTCGGTGGGGATCGCGCCCACCCCTGCGGAGAGCACGAGGACGTTGTAGCCGAGCGTCATCCAGACCGTGGTGATCGAGATCGAGATCAGGGCCAGGTCGGGTTCGGTGAGCCAGCCGATCCGGTCGACGCCGACGTAGCTGAGGATGCCGTTGGCCATGCCCACGGCCGGGTTGTAGATGAGGGCGAAGATCACCGACGCGGTGGCCACGGAGAAGGCGAACGGCAGCGCGAACACCGTACGGAACATCCTCTGCCCGCTGATCCGCGACTCCAGCAGCAGCACGACCACGAGCGCGCCCAGGATCGCCGGGACCACAGTGAACAGGGCGAACAACGCGGTCGTCCCCAGCGCTTTGAAGAAGGCCGGGTCACCGAACATGTCCGCGAAGTTGTCCAGCCCGACGAACCTGTTGGCCCGTCCGATGATGTCGGTGCCCATGGTGGACAGGTAGAACGTCCTGCCCAGCGGGTAGAAGACGAAGACGGCAAAAATGATCAGCGAGGGCGCCAGGTAGAGCAGCGACAACCGGTGCTCGCCCGTCGGTCCTCGTTGCCTGATGGTGCGAGCTTCCATCGTCGCGCAGTCTCACTTTCGTTGACCTGGTGTTTCGTTGTGCTCGCTGGATTCTGCCGACTATGACCCTGTTTCGGTAGACCTGCTCACTAAAGCGCAGGGTGAACGTTCGCGGAACGTTATCCGGGCGGCCCCACCACCCGTCAGACCGACGGTCACGGGCCCCGCCCCAGGCGCCGTCGGCACCGGGCCCGGACGGTCAGGCGGGGGCGTCACGCAGGCGTTCCACGCGGATCCCGCGCAGCAGCAGCTCCGACACGACCGCCGCGGCCAGCAGGCTGACCAGCAGGGCGGCGCCGGCGACGAGGGCGACCGGCGCCAACGCCACCTCGTGCGGCAGCGGCGGCGTGACGGGCGGGGAGGTGAACTGCGGAATCCTTCCGAGCGCCACCCGCGCCGCCACCAGTCCCGCCAGCAGCCCGGCCAGGGTGCCCGCCGCGATCGTGATCACCTGCTCCAGCAGGAGCGCCAGCCGCAGCGAGGCCACCCTCGCGCCCGACGCCTCCAGCGCGGCCAGCTCGTACGCGCGCCTCCGCGCCGAGGTGTGCAGGGCGAGCACGGTGCGCCCGAGCGCCAGAGCGGCCGCCGCCAGGGCGGAGGCCAGCAGCAGCAACAGCGCGAGCCCCGGGCCCTGCCCGGCGAACGACGCGGTCAGGTCGGCCACGTGCCGCCGCGACACCACCGACAACCCCTGCCGTTCCAGCTCCCGCTCCAGCGCCGCCGTGTCCGTCAAGCCGGTCCACACCTGGTACGAGGCCTTCTCGTGCACTCCGTACGCCATCCGGTCGGCCTGCTCCAGATTCACCAGGACGCCCACGTCGGTCAGGCCGGGCGCGGCGCCGGACGCGACGACGGTGCGCACCGGCCCGTCGAAGGCGTGGTCGAGCCCCGGCACCACGCGGTCGCCGATCTGCCCGACGGCGACGGCCGGCGGCTGCGGATCGTACGTGGCGGGGCGCAACGTCTGGTTGCCGACCATGGTGACCGCGAACGCGCCGTCGCTCTGGCCCACGTTGGGCTCCCATCGCGGCAGGCGCAGGGAGCGCCAGCGGCCCTGGTCGCGTACGGCCATCCCCGTGACGCTCACCCGTACGAACGCGGACTCCTCGAACTGCGCCGGCGGGACGGGCTGCCCGCGGAAGGCGCGCAGCTCGCACCGGGCCTGGCCGCAGGCCGGCGGCAGGTTCCATTCGTGCACGCCGGAGCGCCCCGCGAGTTCGCCGAGCGGGAGCTGGGCGGGCCGCAGCTGCCCGGGGACCCGGAACGTGACGAACAGCTTGATCGCCCAGCCCTTGGAGGGCCGGTCGTGCGCCACCTCCACGCGGAGCCTGTCGCCGCGTACCCACACCCGCGGCTCGTCCGGGGTCGGCAGCCTGGCGGCGGCCTGCGCCAGGGTCACGCCACCGGCCAGGCCGGGCCGCCAGGCCGCGCCCACGGCGGCCAGCCGCCGCGGGTCCGTGGCGATCAGCTGCGGCGGGCCCGGCACCTTGATCACCGGCGCGGCGGTGCCGCCGCCGGGGTCGGCCGCGGCCACGGCGGCGATCAGCTTGCCCGGCTCGACCGGCCGGACCGTGATCGCGGTGGCCGCGCCGTTGTGGAAGCGCGCCGTCTCCTCGTAGTCGCCGGACGTGGCGCTCCACGCCGACACCGCGAACGTGGCCAGCCCGAACGCCGCTCCCAGCACGATCACGCTGCCCGTGGCCACCGGTCCCCTGGCCACCTGCCGCAGCGCCAGGAACGGCCCGAGCCCGCCGCGCCGCCTGGTGACCCCGAACAGCCGCCTGGCGAGCAGCGGCAGCGCCCTGGCCGCCAGCAGCGCCACGCCGAGCGCGAGCAGCCCCGGCACGGCCAGCGCGCCGGAGCTGCGTCCCGACACGTCCGTGACCAGGCCGGTGGCCAGCAGCTCGACCAGGCCGATCGCGGTGACCGCGAGGACCACGGCGTCCAGCACCCAGCCGCGGGCCGTGCGGCGCGGGGTGCGCCGCCACTCCTCGGTGACCGGCCGCGTCGCCGTACGCCAGGCGGCCATCGCCGCCGCGAGCACGCCGCCCAGCATCGCCGCGACGCCGGCCAGCGCCGCCTCCGGCGGGAAGGTCGCCGGAATGCCCTCCGGCAGCAGCGCGCCGATCATCACGCCCGCCGCGGCGTACCCCGGCAGCAGCCCGAGCGGCACGGCGGCGGCGAGCAGCAGCAGCGGCTCGGCCAGCGCGAACAACCACACCCGCGCCCGCCCGTGCCCGCGCAGGCGGGCCAGGGCGAGCTCCGCGCCACGCGCCCTGACCAGGTCGCCCACGGTCTGGAAGAGCAACATCCAGCCGAGCGTCACCACCTGCGCGATCACCAGGAGCGTCGGCACGCCCAGCGCGCCGGTGCCCGCGGTGACGGCCCTGAGCGTGTCGGCCACCCGGGAGAAGACGATGTCGCCCGAGTTGCGGCCCGCGGACTCGGCCGCGGCCTGCATCGCGGTCAACTTGGCCACGTCGGCGCCGTCCAGCCGGTCGGTGACGATGGGGACGATGGCGTAGTCGGTCCAGCCCGCCTCTTCGTCCTGCCCGCCCGAGACGGTGCCGGAGACGTCGCCCGAGATGTTGTACGTCTCCAGCCGCGTCTCGGGCACGGTGAACAGCGCGTCCGCCTTGTCCTCGCCCGGCTCCCCTGTGGGCGAGAACAACGTCCTGCCGAACCAGAACGGGTCGCCGGCCTGCCCCGGCCGGTAGATCCCGACCACGGTCAGCTGCGCCGGTTCGCGGCCGGTGGGGGTGTACTCGACGTCCACCACGGCCGACAGCCTGATCTTCTCCCCCACCTTGAACCCGGACGCCTGGCTGGCCATCACCTCCTTGGCCGCGCCTGGGCAGCGGCCCTCGGCCACCGGCAGGTGCTCGCACTGCCCGTCCTGCCAGACCAGCGAGAACGCGCGCCGGTCTCCCGGCCGGCCGCTGCTCGCCTCCATCCCGAGGACCGGCGGGCCGGTGAAGTCCGCGCCCGCGGTGAACGCCGCGACCTTGGCGTCGATGCCGCCCTGGGTGGTCGTGTACCGCCAGCCGCGCCCTTCCAGGGGCGCCGTCTCCACCGCGTCCCTGGCGATCGTCGTGGCGGCCGCCGCCGCGTAGATCGGCCCTACGGCCGCCGCCGCGATCGGCACGACCGCGATCAGCAGGACGACCAGCGAGAGCGTACGGCGTTCCCAGAGGCCGCGCAGGATCACGGCTCGGCCCTCCTGAGCGCGATGCCGTCCTCGAGCTCCTCGATCCTCGCCATGGAGCCGGGCGGCAGCAGGTGGTGGTATTCGGGCGGCACCTGTACGGCGCCCTCCCGGCCGACGACCACGAAGTCCTCGCCGCGCCGGCCCTCCGCGCCGACCCGGCCGTCCCTGATCGTCACCGTACGGCTCAGCGCCTCGCTCACCGAGGTGTCGTGCGTGACGACGACCGCGGTCGTGCCGTCGGCCGCGGCGACGTCCTTGATGAGCTCGATCACCCGCGCGCCGGACTCCTCGTCGAGCTGGCTGGTGGGCTCGTCGGCCAGCAGCAGCTTGGGCTCGTTGGCCAGCGCCACGGCCAGGGCGAGGCGCTGCTGCTCACCGCCGGACATCCGCCCCGCCGGGCGGCCGCCCGCGTCCGCCAGCCGCACCCGGGCCAGCAGATCGCGGGCCCTGGCGCGGGCCCGGACGCGGGCACTGCGGCGGGAGCCGAATCCGGCACCGGGGCGGGAGCCTGAGCGGGCGCCGAGGCGGGCGTGTCCGGCGGCGCGCTGGGCGAAGGTGATGTTCTGGGCGGCGGAGAGGTAGCCGATGAGGTTGCGGGCGGGGTTCTGCAGCATCATGCCGATGTGCGTGGCCCGCAGCCGGTCCAGCCCGCGCTGGTCGAGCCGCCCGAGGTCGACGCCGTCCATCCACAGGCGGCCCGCGCTCGGGCGCAGCAGCCCGGCCAGCAGCCACAGCAGCGTCGACTTGCCCGCGCCCGAGGGGCCGAGCAGGGCGACCGTCTCGCCCGCGTCGATCGTCAGGTCCACGTCGCGAAGCGCGACGACCTCGACGTCCTGCGCCTTGTAGATCTGCACGATCCCGTCGCACCTGACGACGCTCACAGGGCGCTCCTTGACCGCCGGCGATGGGCGCGCAGCTCGATCACCCGGTCGCAGCGCTCGGCCACCTCGGGGTCGTGCGTGGCCACCACCAGCGTGGTGCCGCCGTCCGCCGCCGCGAGCAGTTCGTCCAGTACGAGCGCGCGGTGCGTCTCGTCCTGCTCGGCCGTCGGCTCGTCGGCCAACAGTGCCCGGGGCCGCAGCGCCAGGGCCCTGGCCACCGCGACGCGCTGCTGCTGCCCGCCGGACAGCTCCTCCACCAGGTGGCCGGCGAACTTCGCGACCCGCAGACGCTCCAGCGCCTGCGCCGCCAGGCGTACCGCCTCGCTCGGCGCCCGTCCCGCCGCCCTGAGCGCCACCTCGACGTTCTCGGCGGCGGTGAGCAGGCTGAGCAGCCCGTACGACTGGAAGACGAGCGCCAGCCCGGCCCTCAGCTCCGGCTGCTCGTCCAGGGGCACGCCGCCGACCAGGACGCGGCCGGCGGCGGGCGGGAGCAGCCCGGCCAGCGTGGTCAGCAGCGTGGTCTTCCCGGATCCGGACGGGCCCATGAGCGCCACCCGCTCGGCTCGGCCGAACTCCAGGGTGAGGTCTTCGATGATCGTGCGCCCGCCCGCCCGGCAGCTGAGTGCGCGGCATGCGAGCGTCGGTCCTGGCACCACTCGCGGATCATCCTCCCGCCCGATGATCCGCGTCAACGGCTGTCAGGACGCAACCGCATTGCGAGTGAGCCACGGACCGCGGGGCCCCGGTGGCGGATCGCGGGGACGCGGCGCGCGCCGCTCAGTCCCACCAGCCTGCCGCGAGTTCGACGCCCTCCTTCTGCAGCGCGTCGTGCCAGACGGGGTCACGCAGCAACCGGGCCTCCCATGCGCGTACGACGCCGTCGGGTCCCGTGACCGCGTCCTCGCGGGACGGGTGCAGGAACAGCTCGCTCGTGCCCTCGGGAAGCGCGGCGAGGCGGCGGAGGTAGTCGTCCCTGAGCCGCTCGTAGGCGCCGAGCTCGTCCGCCGTGCGCCGGTTGGTGGCGATCGTCTGCGGGATCGCCACGCCGAGCGCGTCGGCGAGGGCGACGGCGCGCTCGTGCACCTGCGCGAGCTGCGGCGGGAGCGGCGCGCCGATGTACGGCCCGGGGTCGCGCGGCAGCCGGAAGGCCAGGCCGTGGCGTGCGCACCATTCGAGCGTCTCGGTGAGCCATGACCGGCCGTGCAGGCCGTAGAGGGTGCCGGCGTGGGAGTCGGCCGCCTCGGGCGCCAGGCGCCGGCCGCGCATCCAGCGCAGTTGCGCGTCCGCCTCCTCCACGACGTGCCGCGCCTCGCCCCGGGCTCCCAGGACGAACGGATCGTCGTGGAGCGTACCGTCGTGGTCGACCAGGCATTTCGCGCCGTTGAGCGGCCGCCAGCGCGGGAGCCCGCGCTCGCTCGTGAGCGTCAGGTGCAGCCGCGGAACGACGCCGAGCTCGCCGACCTCGGACGCGGCCCGCTCCGCGGCGGGCGAGACGCAGATGAGCGTCGTCGCGGTGACGTGCCCCTCGGCGAGCAGCGCGAGGATGACCTCCGTGGTGCCCGCTTCCCTGCCGAGGTCGTCGGCCGTGATCACGAGGCGGCGGCTCATCGCGGAGCCTCCGCGGCCGGCTCGTCCGCGCCGTCAGTGGGCGGCCCGCCCGTGGGGGCCTGGGGTGGCGGCCCCGCCGGCTCGGACGCCTCCGGCGGCGTCTCGATCGGGACGGAGACGAACCGCGCCGCGACCGCGCCGATCGCTGTCAGCACGAACGGGTACACGCACAGGTACACCCGGAACGCGAACCCGGGGTCGGCGCCCGGGTCGTCGCCGGAGTTGTAGCCGAAGAACACGCCGAGAGAGGTGAGCGCGAGCCCGGTCACGATCCCGTTGAGCCGGCCGAAGAAGCCGAACGCGGACAGGAAGAGCCCTTCGCGGTGCTCCCCGTTGCGGGCCGCGTCGGCGTCCAGCACACGCGCGACGATGAGGTCGTTCGTGGCGAGCATGCCCGACCAGCCGGCCCCGACGAGCACGCCCGCGGCGATCGCGGTGACGAGGCCGGTGGCGAGGAACAGGGCGGCGAAGCCGGCCGCGAGGACCGCGAAGGCCAGCCGCCAGGCCCACAGGGCGCCGCGGCGCGCGACGACGCGCGTCCACACGACGAGGCCGCCCGCCGAGATGAGGATGACGATGCCCTGCAGGTAGAGCGCGTTGCCGACGGGCAGCCCGAGCGAGTAGCGCACGTAGAGCTGGATGCCGGACAACACGAGCGCCATGGCCACGCCGTAGCAGGCGCCGGTGAGCCCGACCGTCCAGAACATCGGGTTGCGTACGATCGACCACACGCTGGGCAGCAGTTTGGGCCGCTCTCGCGTGGAATAGCGGGGACGCTCGCGTGCGCCGAGCGCCATGAACACGATCACGACGAGGGCGATCGCGCCGTAGATGATCGCGGTGGTCTGGAAGCCCTGGGTGGACTCCTCGGTGCCGAAGACGCTCGTCGTGAGCACCGGGGTGACCGCGAGCGAGATCACGAGCGCCACGAGCTGGAAGCCCTGGCGCAGGCTGTTGGCCACGGCGCGGTCGCGCTCACGCGGGTAGAGCTCGGGGAGCAGCGCGCCGTAGTTCGCGTTGAGCATCGAGTCGAAAGCCTCGCACAGGATCGCGAACACGGCGAACCAGAGCACGAGCCCCATGCCGTCCAGGGAGTCCGGCGCGGAGAAGAAGGCGACCATGCAGGCCGCGAGCATCGGCGCGCCGGCGAGCAACCACGGCCGGCGCCTGCCGAACCGGCTTCTGGTGCGGTCGGAGAGGTGACCGAGCAGGGGGTTGTCGACCGCGTCGATGACCGCGTACACCACCATGACGACGCCGTACGCGCGTACGTCCAGCCCGAGGATGTCGACGTAGAAGAGGATCGTCGATCCCTTGATCATGTTGATCGGGATGGACGTGCCGAACATCCCGATGGCGTAGCGCCACGCGGGAGTCCGCCCCGGAGCGGAGCCGTCACCGGGATGGGACACGCGATCACCTTCCTTGCTGAGCAGACAATGCAGACAACCGGCGCAGGATGTCAATGTCCGGCGCCCGCGGACGGCACGCAGCGGGGCGGTCGCGAGCCGACGCCCCTGACAAGGGCCTGGCCGTTCAGAGCCCGTAGACGCGGGTCGCCGTCGCCGAGAAGACGTCGCCGATCTCCCCGGCGGACCGCCCGGCGAGCACGTCCTGCCAGGTGGACAGCAGGGTGGGCAGGTCGGTCCAGAGTTTCTCGACGGGGAAGTTGCTGCCCCACATGCAGCGGCCGGAGCCGAACAGGTCGAGGCACGTGGTCGCCACCCGATCGATGAGCGGCCGGTCCACGCGGTGCACGAACGTGCCCTGGCCGGTGAGCTTCACCACGACGTTGGGATGTTCGGCGAGGAGTGTCAGCCCCCGGGTCCACTCCGCGGCGGCGGGCGGGGCGAAGTCCACCGGCATCCCGGCGTGGACGAGCACGAACGTCATCCCGGGGAAGTCCGCCACCAGGGCGGCGGCGTCGGCCAGCTGGGCTGGGAACACCTGCAGCTCGAACAGCCAGCCGAGGTCGGCGACCGCGGCGAGGTTGCGCCGGAAGACGGGGTCCTTCATGCGGTCGGGCGCGGTGGCGAATCGGAACTCGGGTCGCTCGTGCCAGTGCAGTTGCAGCCGGGTGCCGCGCACGAGCGGCGTGAGGGCGGCCTGACGGCGCAGGACGTCGGGGGCGTCGTCGGCGAAGAGGTCGGCGCAGCCCACCACGGCGGCAGGCCAGCCGGTCTCGGCATGGACGTCACGCAGCCGGCGCACCTCGTCGACGGAGCGGTCGAGTGGCCAGTTGGCCTGGACGTAGACGGCCGAGGTGATGCCGCAGGGGGCCGCTTCCGCGACGTACTCGGAGACGGGATAGTCGCGGCGGATCGCCTCGTACGGGCCGAAGATGCGCGGGACCATCTCCCCTTGCAGCCAGGGCAGGTCGGCGGCCCGCCAGACGTGGTGGTGCGAGTCGACGATCCCGGTCATCGCGGTGCTCCCGGAGGTGTGGCGGGCCAGTGTCGTGCCGCGGCGCGGCGGCGGCCGGACAGGACGGCGGGCAGGCGGCGCACCTCCGCCAGCGCGGTGGCCAGGTCGCGGACGCCGCCGAGGTGGTCAAGGCTCGGAAGCTGGGCGGACATGGCGCGGGTGGCGGGGCGGTAGGTGGGCGAGCAAGCCAGCGGCGACCACCAGACGAGCCGGTGGCCGAGTCTCGACAGGCGGGCGGTGGCGCGGACCATGGGGCCCGGGTCGCCGCGTTCGAGCCCGTCGGACAGCACGATCACGAGCGCGCCGCGGGCGAGCGCCGCGAAGCGCGGGTCGGCCAGGAAGCGGTGCAGCGACGCGCCGATCGCCGTGCCGCCGTCGGCGTCGGTGACCAGCTCCGACACCGACCTCAGCGCCTGGTCGGCGTGCGGGTGCGACAGCGCGGCGGTGATCCGCGTGAGCCTTGTTCCGAAGGTGAACACCTCGGTACGGGCCGGCGCGGCGCGCAGCGCGGTGTGCGCCACGCGCAGGAGGTCGGGGGTGTGCTGCCGCAGCGAGCCCGACACGTCGGCCAGGATCAGCAGGCGGCGGGGCCGGCGCGGGCGGGCGAGGCGGCGCAGGTCGATGATCTCCCCGTCGTGGCGGTGGGCGCGCCGCCACGCGTGCCGCACGTCCAGCCGGTCACCCGACCTGGACGGGCGGCGGCGCCTCGACGGGGTGACGGGCAGCGCGGCGGGCCAGGCGGCTTCGAGCGCGCGCATGAGCGTGCGCTCGCGGGTGCGGCCGAGGTCCCGCGTGCCGTACGTGCGCAGGGCGCTGGCCTCTGTCCCGTCGCCCGGCCGCGCCTCGTGCTCCGGTGGCTCCTCCTCGCCGGGCCCCCCGAGGGACGGCGTGCCGTCGTCCCGGAGGACCGGCGGATCGGTACGGGCGCCGCGGAACCAGGCGTCGAAGACGCGGTCGAAGGCGGGCAGGTCGGCCACGTCCTGGAGCAGGATGATCCGGGCGGACCAGTACAGCGCGGCCATGCCGGACGGCGGCGATTCCGCGATCACCCGCAGCAGGTCCGCCCGCTTGGCCGGCGCGGTACGGAGCCCCGCCTCGCGCAGCGCGACCAGGAAACCCCACAGGTGATCGGCGGCGAGCCCCGCGGGACCGGCGGAGCGAGTGTCAGGCATCGCTGAACACGTCCTCCGCGTGGCCGAGCAGCAGCCGGGTGTCCTCCTCGTCCTTGATCAGCAGGCCGAGGGCCTTGCGCAGCGCCAGGGGCCACGGCTCGCCGCCCTCCGCCAGGGCCATGGCGCCGCGGGCCCACTCCACCGACTCGGCGATGCCGGGCCGCTTGAGCAGCGGGAGCCGCCGTACGCGCTGCACCGCCCGTACGAGCCCGTCGGCCGCCCGCTCCTCCAGGCCGGGCACGGTCGCGCGCAGGATCGCCCGCTCGCGTCCCGGTTCGGGGAAGGCGATCCAGTGGTAGAGGCAGCGGCGTTTGAGCGCGTCGTGCAGCTCGCGCGTACGGTTGGAGGTCAGCACCACGATCGGCGGCGTGCCCGCCCGCACGGTGCCCAGCTCCGGGATCGTGATCTGGTGGTCGCCGAGGAACTCCAGCAGGAACGCCTCGAACTCGTTGTCGGCCCGGTCGATCTCGTCGATCAGGAGCACCGCGCCCTGCTCGGCCCGCACCGCGCGCAGCAGCGGTCGGCGCAGCAGGAACTCCTCGCGGTAGAGGTCGCCGGGGTCCTCGCCGCGGCTCTCGGCCACCCGGACGTGCAGGAGCTGCTTGGGGTGGTCCCACTCGTACAGCGCCTGGCCGGAGTCCAGCCCTTCGAAGCACTGCAGGCGGATCAGCTCCAGGCCGGTGATGCGCGACAACACCGAGGCCACCTCGGTCTTCCCGACGCCGGGCTCGCCCTCCAGCAGGAGCGGCCGTCCCAGGCGCAGCGCCAGGTGGACGGCCGTGCACAGCCCCTCGTCGGCGAAATACCCCTCCCCCTCCAGCGCCGCGGCCAGCTCGCGGGGGCCGGGGGTCACAGCTGCGCGTGCTCGGTGGTCAGCAGGTGGACGCGGGACGAGGTGTGCGCGGACGCGTCGGCCGCAGCCGCCCTGCCGTGCTCGGAGCCGAACGCGGCGGCGCGGGCGTCCTCGTCGTCGAAGTACAGCTCGTGCACCGAGTCGTACGGCCCGTCGTCGCCGTTGACGATGTTGACCGTGTACCTGCGCAGGCCCGGCAGCTTCCTGGCGAACGCGACGTGCTCCTCCACCGCCCACTTCGCGTACGCGTCGTGGGACAGGCCCTCGGCGCGCTTGAGCAGCGACATGACCTTCAACATGGTTCCTCCATCCTCAAGGCGTCCAGCCCTCGCAGGACGCTTTCCGGGGTGAACGGCATCGACGTCAGGCGCACACCGCAGGCGTCGAAGATCGCGTTGGCGATGGCCGGGATCGGGGCGTTCGCCGTCATCTCGCCGATCCCCTTGGCGCCGTACGGCCCGTTCGCGGCCGGGCGTTCCAGGATCACGCTGTGCTGCGACGGGATGTCGGCGGGGCCGGGCATCAGGTAGGCGGAGAAGTCGCGGGGCCCGTGGTCGCGCAGCGGGTAGTACGGCTCGGTGGTCTCGAACAGGGCGTGCGACACGCCCATCCAGGCCCCGCCCTCCACCTGCTGCGTCGCCATGGCGGGGTTGAGCGCCCGGCCGACCTCGTACGCGTTGAAGAGCTCCAGCACCTCGACCACCCCGGTCTCGTCGTCGACCTCGACGACCGCGACCGTGCACGCGTGCGCCTGGCAGGAGTCGGGGTCCATCTCCCCCGTCTCCGGCACCGGGACGCTCGGCTCCTTGAGGTAGACGCCGCGTCCCGAGATCGTCCTGCCGTGCTTGAAGTGCGCGGCCATCGCCAGGTCGGTGACGTGGACGCGCTTGTCCTGCGCGCCCCTGACCATGATGTAGCCGCTGCCGTCGGTCTCCAGGTCGGCGGCGTCGACCTCCAGCTCCTCGGCGGCCACCTCCAGCATCACGCCGCGCGCCTCGGCCGCGGCCATGATGACGGCGTTGCCGACGCGGTGGCTGCCGCGGCTGGCGAAGGTGCCCATGCAGTGAGGGCCCGTGTCGGTGTCGGCCGTGTCGACGAGCACGTTGCCCATCGGCAGGCCGAGCGTCTCGGCGGCGCACTGAGCGGCGATCGTCTTGATGCCCTGGCCCAGGTCCACCGAGGACAGCGAGACCACGAACGTGCCCGTGGTCGTGGCGTGGATCAGCGCCTGCGAGGGGTCGCCGCCCAGGTTCATGCCGGTCGGGTAGTTGACCGACGCGAACCCGCGGCCGCGCAGCTTCGCCATCGCTACAGCCCCTCTCGGGTCGTGGAGGACATCCTGCGGCAGTCCTCGGGCAGGTCGTGCCCGGCCAGCTCCGCCGCCTTCTGGATCACCTCGACCAGGGCCGTGCCCTCGGCGATCTTGCGGTGGGCCTTGACGTCGCCGTCGCGGTAGGCGTTGATCAGCCTGAGCCGCAGCGGGTCCATGCCGAGCGCGCGGGCGATCCGGTCCATCTGCGACTCCAGCGCGAAGTCGGCGATGGTCACGCCGAACCCGCGCATGGCGCTGGACGGCGTGCGGTTGGTGAACACGCAGTGGCAGTCGGCCCACACGTTCGGGATCGAGTAGGGGCCGGGCAGGTGCGCGGCGGCCTTGGTGGTGCCGTACGGGCTGTGACGGGCGTAGGCGCCGGCGTCGACGTACAGGGTGACCTTGCGGCCGGTGACACGGCCGTCGTCCATCACGGCGTCCTTGATGACGATGCGCTCGGCCGCGCGCGGCGAGGAGACCTGCATCTCCTCGGCCCGGTCGTAGACGAACTTGACGGGGCGGTCGACCGCCATCGCGGCGACGCACGCGATCGGCTCGACCACCACGTCCACCTTGCCGCCGAAGCCGCCGCCGACCGTCCCGCCCACGATGCGCAGCCTGTTGAACGGCGTGCCGAGGATCAGCGCGGTGTTGTCCAGGGTGAAGAAGCACGCCTGGGTGTCGGAGTGGATGCGCAGCCGCCCGTCGGCCTGCGGGACGACGACGCAGCCGGTGGTCTCTACGGGGGCCTGCTCGATGGGCGACGACTGGTAGCGCCACTCGAAGACGTGGTCGGCGCGGGCGAAGGCGGCCTCCACGTCGCCGAACCGGATCCGCCTGCAGTGGTGGCCCTCGTAGACGAAGTGGTTCTGCCCCTGGTACTCGTTGACCAGCGGCGCCCCCTCCTCCAGCGCCTCCTCGACGTCGAGGACGTGCGGCAGGTCCTCGTACGACACCTCGACCGCGGCCGCTCCGTCCAGCGCGGCCGCCTCGGTCTCGGCGATCACGGCGCAGACGGGCTCGCCGAGGTAGCGCACCTTGTCCACGGCGAGGACGGGCTCGTCGTCCGGCTCGACGCCGATCAGCTTGAGCACGGTGTAGACGTTGTTCGGGACGTCGGCGTGGGTGAGGACGCGCAGCACGCCGGGCACGGCCAGGGCCGCGGTCACGTCCACGCCGGCGATCCTCGCGTGGTGCCGGGCCGAGCGGTGCATCTTGAGGTGCGCGAGCCGCGGCGGGGCCACGTCCTCGAAGAACTCGGTGCGTCCGGTGACATGCCCGCGCGCGTCGGAACGCTGCACCACCGAGCCGACCACGGTCAGGCCGGTGTCGTCCCGCTCGGCCGCGAAGGCGCCGGTGTCGATGGGGGCGAGCCGGTACGTCATCGAGGCACCGCCCGTTCCCTGCGCCGCCTGGCCGCCTCCATGATGGCGATCACGATGGGCCGGTAGCCGGTGCACCGGCAGACGTTGCCCGAGACGGCCTCGATCACGTCGTCCTCGCTCGGGTCGGGGTTCCGTTCCAGCAGCGCCTCGGCCACCATGATCATGCCGGAGGTGCAGAAGCCGCACTGGGTGGCGAAGCAGTCGATGAAGGCGCTCTGCACCTCGTCCAGCTCGCCTCCGGCGGTGACGCCCTCCAGCGTGCGGACGGAGGCGCCCGCGACGGTCTCCACCGGGACCAGGCAGGAGGCCTCGGGCCGGCCTTCGACGAGGACCGTGCAGGTGCCGCAGGCGCCCTGCGCGCAGCCGCGCTTGGCCGCGATGAGCCCCAGCGACTCGCGCAGGCAGGCGAGCAGCGTGGCCCCCGGCGCGGCGATGAACTCCCGCCGTTCACCGTTGACGACGAGCGAGACGATCTGTGACGGCACGATCCCACCTCTTCCGGTGCGGGCGCTTCGATGGAACTTCAGGGAGCTTCAGGGAGCTTCAAGGGAGAAAGGCGCGGCGCAGGTGGACGGGCAGGACCCGGGCCCGGTACCACGCGCTGGCGTAGGCGTCGTCGAAGGGGTCGATGTCGGCGCGGGCCGCCTCGCCCGCCTCGGTGAGGTTCTCCGGGGTGAGCGGCCGGCCGTCCAGCAGGCGTTCCGCGGAGAACGCGCGCACGGGACGCGGGGCGACGCCGCCCAGCACGATCCTGCGGCCGCCGGGCGCGGCGACGGAGGCGACGGTGACGATGGACGCCGAGTTCAGGCGGCGGCGCATGGCCTTGTGGTAGTGCCAGGCGCCCGGCTCCGGGAGCGTGATCCGTATCGCGGCGACGACCTCGCCCGCGGCCGTCCCGGCGGCCAGGACGTCGGCCACGGGCGCGTCTCTCCTGCCGTCCGGGCCGGCGATCTCGCAGGTCGCGTCGAGGGCGAGCAGGCAGACGCCCAGGTCGCCGTACGGCTGGGCGACGAACAGGTTGCCGCCCACGGTGGCCTGGTTCCTGATGGTCGGTGAGGCGATCGTGCGCAGCGCCGGCCGCAGGAAGGCGAGACGGGGATGTTCGCCGACGGCGGCGAGCGTGGCCGCCGCCCCGATCGTGGCCACACCCTCGGCGACCTCGATGCCGCACAGGCCCGCGCGGCGCAGGCTGACCAGCTCGGTCACGGCCGCGGCCCCGCTGTTGACGAGGGGCATCAGGGCGGTGCCCCCGCCCATGATCCGGCCGCCGCGCGCGGAGCAGGCGATCACATCGTCGAGAGACTCCGGTACGTGCACCGCCTGGATCGCCATGTGCGGCCTCCTCACTGATTATCGATAATTGATTATCGACAGCAGTGCGTCAAGGCTTCTCCGACATCGGTAGGATCGCCCCGTGACCGAAGAGCCCTCCAAGCTGCCGCGCCTCACGCTGGCCAGGCAGATCCGCGACTCGCTGGTGGGCAGGATCGTCTCAGGCCAGGTCAGGCCCGGTGAGCGGCTGGTCGAGACGCGGCTCGCTGCCACGTACGGCACGAGCCAGGCGCCCGTGCGCGAGGCCCTGCGCGAGCTGGAGGCCATGCGGCTGGTCGAGACCCAGCCGCGCCGGGGCACCTTCGTCCGGCCCTTCATCCAGGAGACGCTGCGCGAGAGCTATGTCGTGCGGGCCGCGCTGGAGGAGAGCGCCACCCGGCTGGCCCTGCTGGCCGGCACCGTGCCGGTCGAGGCGATGCGTGCCGAGGTGGAGGCGATGCGGGCCGCCGCGCAGGCCGGCGACAGCGAGGCGTCGGCGCGGGCCAGCGTCTCCTTCCACCGCCACATCGTCGAGGCCGCGCACAACGAGCTGCTCAAGCTCACCTGGGAGGGCCTGCAGATCGAGGCGCGCACCTCGGTCACGATGGTCGCCACCGAGGTCGACCTGCACGACATCGTGCGCGACCACGCCGAACTGCTGGCCGCGATCGAAGGCGGCGACCTGGAGACGGCGTGCCGGCAGGCCCGCGACCACCAGTGGCACTACGCCGACCTGCCGCACGACGCCCACGGGCGCATGCGCGACTCAGCGACGGGCTGAAGAGCCGCGCCGCAAGGCTCGGCGACGGGCTGAGCGGTTTCAGGCGCCGCCGGGCTCGGCGGTGCGCTCCCACATCGACCTCATCTCTGCGAACCCCTGCTCCATGATCCCGACCATGGCCCGCCTGGCCCGCTCGCCGTCACGCCGCTGGATCGCGTGGGCCACGTCGGTGTGCAGCTGCAACGCCTCCTCGTCGGGGTAGTGGGGCATCAGGTGGTAGTGGTGACGGCCGGCGAGCACCTCGGCGACGATCAGTTGCAGCTCCTCGAACATCTCGTTGCCGGAGGCGACCAGCACCCGCCGGTGGAAGTCGATGTCCAGGACGAGGAAGCGCGCGTCGTCGCCGGCCTTGCCGGCGGCCCACAGCTTCGCCGCGACCCCCACTAATTCGCTGGCCTCGTCGTCGCCGATGCGCTCGGCGGCCAGCCAGGCGGCGTGCGGCTCGATCGCGGTGCGCAGCTCGGTGATCGAGCGCATCTGCGCCATCCGGGCGTCGGAGGCGAGCCGCCAGCGGATCACCTGGGGGTCGAAGACCTTCCACGCCCTGGCGGGCTGGATCATGATGCCGACCCGGCGCCGGCTCTCGATGAGCCCCATGGACGCGAGCACCCGCAGCACCTCGCGGATCACGGAACGGGAGACCTGGCAGCGGTCGACCAGGTCGTCGATGCTGAGGACGGAGCCCGCGGCCATCTCACCGCTGCAGATGGCGGTGCCCAGGTGGTCGAGGACACGTGCGTGCAGCCCGGCCTCTGGAGGGG
>NZ_SMJZ01000063.1 GCF_004348345.1 Nonomuraea longispora | reverse complement strand
GGGCAACTTCCCGCAGGCGTTCAGCCACATCGGGATCATCGCCAGCGGCGTCAACCTCGCACGAGCGAGAGCGGGTAGCACGGCATGATCGACCGACTCGTCATCCTCGGCGCAACCGGCGACCTCAACGCCCGCTATCTGCTGCCGGCTCTGGTCGCCCTGCGCGCGGGCGGACACCTCGCCGACCGGTTCGAACTCACCTGCGCCGACCGGCAAGGCTGGACCGACGAGGAGTTCCGCCGCTGGGCGTCCGCCCAGCTCGACCGGCACGCTGTGATGGAGCCCACCGAGGCCAGGAAGGCGATCGCCGACTCCGCCCGATACCGGCAGGCGGACGCCACCAACGCCGCCGACATGGCCTCGCTCGTCGCCGGTGGCGGGCCCGTCGCCGTCTACGTCGCCCTCCCGCCGGGGATCTTCCCCGGCGCGGTCGCCGCCCTCGGCGCTGCGAACCTGCCGCCGGGCAGCCGGATCGTGCTGGAGAAGCCGTTCGGCGAAAACCTCGCCAGCGCGGTGGAGCTGAACCGGCTACTGGCGGGCGTCGTGCCCGAGCATGCGGTGTTCCGCGTCGACCATTTCCTCGCCATGACGACCGTCCAGAACGTGCTCGGCAGCCGGCTGGCCAACCGCGTCCTTGAGCCCATCTGGAACAGCTCCCACATCTCCGAGGTGGAGATCGTCTGGGACGAGACCCTGGCCCTGGAGGGCCGGGCGGGCTACTACGACGGCGTTGGGGCGCTCAAGGACATGGTGCAGAACCATCTGCTCCAGGTGCTGTGCCTGGTGGCCATGGAACCGCCGCTCAGCCTCGGCGAACGCGACCTGCGGGACCGGAAGATCGACGTGCTCCGCTCGGTGCGCCCGCTCACCGACGACGACGTCGTACGCCGCACTCACCGCGCACGCTACCTGGCCGGCCGCGTCGGCGACCGCGACGTCCCCTCCTACGCCGAGGAGGAGGGCGTGGACCCGCGGCGCCGTACCGAGACCTTCGCCGAGGTAGAGCTGGCGCTGGAAAGCTGGCGCTGGTCCGGCACGACCTTCCGGCTCCGTTCCGGCAAGGCGCTCGGCCATGACCGCAAAGAGGTCGCAGTGCGCTTCCGGCCCGTACCGCACCTGCCCCTTGGCCTCGACGAGGAGGTCGTGCCCAACGTGCTGCGCTTCGGGCTGGAGCCGGAGAGCATGACCCTGGCGCTTGCCGGGATCGGCAGCAACGCCCGCACTCTCGCCCCGCTCACCCTCACCGCGCAGCCGGCGCCCTCCGAACTGCCTGCCTACGGCCGGCTGCTGGCGGATGTGCTGCTCGGGAACGCGGCGCTGTCCATCCGTGCCGACGAGGCCGAAGAGGCCTGGCGGGTTCTCGAACCGGTCATGTCGGCTTGGTCCAGGGATCTGGTGCCGCTTGCTGAATATCCGGCCGGATCGGACGGGCCCGCCCGAGTGAGGAGCAACTGATTCCGCCTCGCGGGCGGCTTGCTGAGCTTCGAGGTCGCGTTGCAGGTCGTCCATCGACCTTGCCGCTTCGGAAGGCCGCGTTGACCCGGGCGATCCGGTTACGGAGGACCGTACTGGGGCTTCCTTCGACGGCCGCCAGTCGCTGTTCAGCCGCGAACCACACCAGCGTGGTGACTCAGGGCTCGGCGTAGTGACCGTGAGGTGTGGCCGTCGCGGCAGCCGCCGTCGCTAGCGACCAACGAAACCGGCCGGACTCGGGTTGACCTCGACAGTGGTTGAGGTTGAAGACTTGGAGAATCTGAAGCCGCAGTCCGCGTGAAGCGCAGGGGGAATTCATCCATGTCGTTCACCGAAGAAGAGCTCGCATATCTGCAGTCGCAGCCGCTCGTTCGCATCGCCACCGTCTCCGCGGACGGGCAACCGGACGTGGTCACGGCGAGCTTCGAACTCGACGACGGCAACTTCTCCGGCTTGCCGGGGGGCGGACGGGCTCGCGCGGTATTCGACCCTTCTGGCGTGTACGGTGCTGACGCCGTCGAGTTCCTGAGGTCTGTCGCTGTTGTTGAGCAGGGTTACGGGCTAGGAGTATCGACAGCAGCCAGACCGACAGCAGGAAGCGAAGCGATGCGTGCCATGCCTTAACTCCCGCGCCGCCATGTGTTGTGCTCATATCGCGCTTCCGTGTGACGTGCGGGGCTACTCTGGTCAGGCCGTGGTGAGGTCAGTGCCGTGGTCCGGCGACCGCGGGCCGCGTAGAACGAACCGTGCGCCGCGAAGGTTGCTTCCAAGTGCCGCAAACTCGGGCCGGCAGTCGTGAGCGCCGCCTGCAAAGGGTTGACCGCACGCACGATGTACCCACCTACGATCTGGACATACCAGGTCCTCCATCCACCGTCACCGCCGACATGAAGCGCAGTGAATAGTGCAGCCGGTCGGCGTCCGCCTCCTCACCCGCTGATCCGGGTGGCGGGCGCACGGCACCCGCCACCCCGCCTGGGGTGCGAGCTCAGTACGCGATGAACCCGTACAGCGCCAGGTGGTCCGACTTCGTGCTGCTCACGGTGTGATCGATGGCCGACGGCTGCACCGTGCCCTTGACGAACAGGTAGTCGATCTTCCTGGTGCCGAAGGTCGGCCGCGCTCCGTAGCCGGTCATGCCGAAGCCGCTCAGCGTGGAGGAGGCGATGTTCCTCCGGTTGGCGTCGATGCCGATCACCCGGATCGTCGAGGCGTTCATCAGGCGCGTGGCGTCCGCGCCGACGTGGATGCCGGAACCGGCGACGCCGGTCGTGCCCGCACCCGCGCAGGCATTCGCGCCGTTCTGCTCGGGCAGGTGCATGGTCGCGGCGAAGACCGTCGTCCCCGTCTCCTTGATCGAGAACTTCGCCGCGATGGCGCTCGTACGTTTCCACTTGTGCCGGTTGGCCGCGCCGTCGTCGTTGTTCGGCGGCTTGTAGAGCGTGCATCCGGCTCCGCCGGCGTACGCGGTGCCGGGCTTCAGCCAGCCCGCGCTCCAGTATTTCGAGACGTCGCCCGCCGCCAGGCTCAGCGTTCTGGTGTTGTAGATGATCGCGTTCGTCTGCTTCTTCTTCAGGTCGCCCAGCGACTGCCGGTTGCAGTGGTGCGAGCCGCCCCACGGCTCGGGGTCGTCCCAGGCCACGATCGCCCTGTACGTGCCCGCCGGATGGCCGAACTTCGCGGCGAGCTGGTCGGCGTAGGCCGTTGCCTGTCCCGTGCCGCGGACCTGCTGCACGATCAGCAGGTCCGGAGCCTGTACGCCGGAGGTGCCCGTTCTGCCGCCGTCGTCGACCAGCATGGAGGTGAGGTGGTCCGGGCCCGAGATCCGGGTGCACGAACCGTCGGCGTTGTTCCTGACGAGGTTCTCGATGTTGTTGGTGTAGACCCGGAGCACTCGGTCAGTAGCGCCCGCGCTCACGTCGCCCGCCTGGGCGACCGAGGCCGATGCGGTGCCCATGACGGCCACGGCAGCCGCCACGAACGCTGACGCGCCAGAAGATCGGGAGGTTAATCGCATTCTTGCACACTAACGACGAACCTCGGCGGTGAGGAGTTCTCGCGCGGACCGGGCAGGATCCGAGAAGCGCCGGCCCTCTGCCCTCGCCTAACGTGGCGCCGTGGACCTCACCGCTCACACGGGCTCCGCCCCCGGGCCCGCGTGACAGAGGTACAGGACAACCACACGTACGCTCATGACTGGTCGAACCGCAGCCAGGCGACGCGGACGAAAGTCACGACGGCGACCGCGCGAGAAAGGGATCTACACGATGAGCCGGACCACGAGGGAAGAGCAGCGGTCGCCTGCGCCGCACACCGCCGACGCCCACGACGTGATCCGCGTGCACGGCGCGCGCGTCAACAACCTGAAGGACGTCAGCGTCGAGATCCCGAAGCGCCGGCTGACGGTGTTCACCGGGGTCTCCGGCTCGGGCAAGAGCTCGCTGGTGTTCAGCACGATCGCCGCGGAGTCGCAGCGGCTGATCAACGAGACCTACAGCACGTTCGTGCAGGGCTTCATGCCCTCGCTGGCGCGGCCGGAGGTCGACGTCCTCGACGGGCTCACCACCGCGATCATCGTCGACCAGCAGCGGATGGGCTCCGACCCCCGCTCCACGGTCGGCACCGCCACCGACGCCCACGCGATGCTGCGCATCCTCTACAGCCGCATCGGTGAGCCGCACATCGGCTCGCCCCAGGCCTTCTCCTTCAACGTCCCCACGGTCAGGGCGAGCGGCGCCATCACCGTCGAACGCGGCAACAACCGCAAGGCCGAGAAGGCCACCTACACCCGCATCGGCGGCATGTGCGGGCGCTGTGAGGGCCGCGGCACGGTCACCGACCTCGACCTCACCCAGCTCTACGACGACTCCAAGTCGCTCTCGGAAGGCGCGTTCACCATCCCGGGCTGGAAGTCCGACAGCTTCTGGACCGTACGCGTCTACGCCGAGTCCGGCTTCGTCGACCCCGACAAGCCGATCCGCGACTACACCAAGAAGGAACTGCGGGACTTCCTGTACAAGGAGCCGGTCAAGATCAAGGTCGACGGCGTCAATCTCACCTACGAAGGCCTGATCCCGAAGATCCAGAAGTCGTTCCTGTCCAAGGACCGGGAGGCGATGCAGCCGCACATCCGGGCGTTCGTGGACCGTGCGGTCACCTTCACCATCTGCCCCGACTGCGACGGCACCCGGCTCAGCGAGGAGGCCCGCTCCTCGCGGATCAAGGGCGTCAACATCGCCGAAGCCTGCGCGATGCAGATCAGCGACCTGGCCGAGTGGATCCGCGGCCTCGACGAGCCGCCGGTCGCGCCGCTGCTGGCCAAGCTGCTGCACACCCTCGAATCGTTCGTGGAGATCGGGCTGGGCTACCTCTCGCTCGAACGTCCCGCGGGCACGCTGTCCGGCGGCGAGGCGCAGCGCGTCAAGATGATCCGCCACCTCGGCTCCGCGCTCACCGACGTCACCTACGTTTTCGACGAGCCCACGATCGGCCTGCACCCCCACGACATCCAGCGCATGAACAACCTGCTGCTGCGGCTGCGCGACAAGGGCAACACGGTGCTCGTCGTCGAGCACAAGCCGGAGACGATCACGATCGCCGAACACGTCGTCGACCTCGGCCCCGGCGCGGGCACCGCGGGCGGCACCATCTGCTACGAGGGCACCGTCGACGGTCTGCGGGCCGGCGGCACCATCACCGGCCGCCACCTCGACGACCGCGCCCAGCTGAAGGAGTCCGTACGCACGCCCAAGAGCAGGCTGGAGATCCGCGGCGCCGACCGCCACAACCTGCAGGACGTCGACGTCGACATCCCGCTCGGCGTGCTCTGCGTGGTCACCGGCGTCGCGGGGTCCGGAAAGAGCTCGCTGATCCACGGCTCCATCCCCGCCTCCGCCGGCGCCGTCTCCGTGGACCAGTCCCCCATCCGCGGCTCGCGACGCAGCAACCCGGCGACGTACACCGGGCTGCTCGACCCGATCCGCAAGGCGTTCGCCAAGGCCAACGGCGTCAAGCCGGCGCTGTTCAGCGCCAACTCCGAAGGCGCCTGCCCCACCTGCAACGGCGCCGGCGTCATCTACACCGACCTCGGCATGATGTCCGGCGTCACCACCACGTGCGAGGAGTGCGAGGGCAAGCGGTTCGACGCGTCGGTGCTGGAATACCGCCTCGGCGGGCGTGACATCAGCGAGGTGCTGGCGATGCCGGTGACCGAGGCCGCGGAGTTCTTCGGCACCGGCGAGGCCCGCACGCCCGCCGCGCACGCCATCCTCGGCCGGCTCGCCGACGTCGGGCTCGGCTACCTCAGCCTCGGCCAGCCGCTCACCACGCTGTCCGGCGGCGAGCGGCAGCGGCTCAAGCTGGCCACCCACATGGCGGACAAGGGCGGCGTCTACATCCTCGACGAGCCCACCACCGGCCTGCACCTCGCCGACGTCGAGCAGCTGCTGGCGCTGCTCGACCGGCTCGTCGACTCCGGCAAGTCGATCATCGTCATCGAGCACCACCAGGCGGTCATGGCGCACGCCGACTGGATCATCGACCTCGGCCCCGGCGCGGGGCACGACGGCGGCCGGATCGTCTTCGAGGGCACCCCGGCCGACCTCGTCGCCGCCCGTTCCACCCTTACGGGTGAGCACCTCGCGGCGTACGTCGGGGCCTGACCGCCGCTCACGTGCTCCCTTCGGGCGGGTCGGGGCGCCGCAGCAGCCGGTCGACCTGGCGGAGCACCCGTTCCAGGTACGCGCGGGTGGCGTCGGGGGCGGCGGGCGCGTCCGGGTCGATGAGCATGCGGTACATCGCCGCGCCCACCACCATGTCGATCACGGTGTCGAGGTCGGCGTCGGCGTCCACCCGGCCGTCGCGGCGGGCCCGCTCAAGCGCGGCGTGGATCAGCCTGCGGCGCGGTTCGATGTGCTGCTCGCGGTAGGTGGCCAGCAGCGACGGCCGGGTGACGCTGGAGCCGATGAGCTGGGCGAGGACCGCCCGGAAACGGGGGTCGCCGAAGGTGCGTACCCAGGAGTCCATGAGCCGCTCGTCGGCCGGCGACGCCGCGGCGTCGGCACCGGCCCAGAGGTCGGCCTCGGGGGCGAGCGTACGGGCCCGCTCGATCGCCTGCGTGAGCAGTTCCTCCTTCGACGACCAGCGCCGGTACACGGTCACCTTGGCCACGCCGGCGCGCTTGGCGATCTGCTCGACGTTCGCGCCTTCCAGGCCGCGCTCCACGAACAACTCCAGTGCCGCCTTCATGATCGCCTCGTCGGCCTCGGGGTCGCGCGGTCTGCCCCGGGTGCGCCGCGTCGAGGTCATCGGAACTCCACCCGCCCTCGCGCCGTACCGGCCGCCGGCGGTACGAAATGCGGTGCGTGCCCGGGCCGCAACCGCCAGCCGGGGGTGAGAACGGTGTCCATGTGGGCGCGCAACGCCCGCAGCCCCTCCTCGCCGGGCGTGCCGTCGGCGAAGGCGGAGGCGACCAACTCGGACTGGTAGCGGGTGTTGTCGTGGGCGAACAGCGGCACGACGCCGGGGTCGGAGGCCAGCATCTTCTGGATGCGCCGGGCCGCCCCGATCTGGCGGACCGTGTCGGCCCCGCCGATGGTCATCTGGCGGACCTGGTCCACGGCCAGGTGGGGCAGCGTGTAGAGGGTGTCGCCCATGAACAGCACGCCGCCTGTGTCCAGACGCAGCAGCACGCACATGTGGCCGGGAGAGTGGCCGGGGGTGGGCAGCAGGATGACGCTGCCGTCACCGAAGTGATCCTGGCCGGCCGGGAAGGGCCCGAAGGGCCCGGAGTCGAAGGCGGGGAAGGACAGGTTGTCCTTGACCAGCTCGAAGGAGTGCGGATACAACACGCCGTGCTCCCAGTCGCGGCGGTCCATCACCACCGTCGCCCGCGGCAGGTGGCGCAGCCCTCCGGCGTGGTCGTCGTGAACGTGGGTGAGGAACACGGTGCTGATCTCCTCGGCGTCGTAGCCGAGCCGGGCCAACTGTACGCGCAGGTCCTGCTCGGGGGTCATCCGGTATTCGTCGCGCTCGGTCAGCAGGCGCGAGGTCATGTCGTAGTACCCGTCATGATCCCAGGCCTGCTCGCTGTTGACGCCGGTGTCGACCAGGAGGAGCCCGTGCCGGGGATGGTCGATGAGGTAGGCGTGGACGGGTACGGCGATCTGCGCCTTGTCCACCAGGGTGCGCACGTAGCCGTTCAGCCCTTCCCAGCCGTCCAGTCCGCCGTAGAACTGGCCGTAGGTGACGATGGTGTCGCCGGTGTGGATCGGGAACACCCGTACGGCGCCGTCGGCGACCCGCTTCCGCGTGCCCGCGGCGCGTACGGCCGCCTGCCTCTGCCGCTCTAGCCCGGCGAGCACCTCGCGGCGCCGGCCTTCCACCCGGCTGACCGACAGCCCGCTCATCACGCCCAGCACCAGGCCGGCACCGCCGAGGAGGAAGGCCCGCCTGGTCCGGCGGGCGCCCGGGTCGCCCGCCGTACGGCGCCCGCGCAGGAGGGCGGCCACCGCCCACGCCAGGCAGGCCACGGCGGCGAGGGCCGGCAGCACGGGCAGGTCCGTGACGTGGTACACGACCGCGAGGTAGAGCCCGAGGGTGCCGAGGCCGGCCGGGATTCCGGCGAACGCCGCCACCCGGCGCCGGGTGGACAGCCGGCCGAGCACACCGGGCCACGCCATCGCGACCACGAAAACACCCAGCACCAGCCCGTACGCCACCAGCAGCGGAACCGGCACGTTCTTCAGCCGCAGGATGACGAGCCAGACAGCGCCGGCCGCGAGGGCGCAGACGAGTAACCCGATCTTGCCCAGGAGCTTCAGCATTCGGTCACCTCATTTCGTAAACGCATACGGATGCGTTTACATATTAGGACCCAATGGTCCTGAAGCGCCGGCCAGGGGGCGGCGGAGGTGCCAGATGATCACTGCGGGGGTGTCGCGGTAGGCCAGCTCGGCCGCCTCGGGACACCACTGCTGGGCGAGCGGGCCGCCGTGCCCGCCCGGCGCCTCGCCCCACCTGGGTTCGTGGCAGGCCACGATCTCCAGCCCGGCCTCCCGGATCGCGGCGATGTAGTCGCCGGCCAGGAAGCGGCCGGCCGGCATCGCCCGCAGACCGCCGTCCGGCCCGGTCACCTTGGCCACGCCGCCGAGGTAGAGCGAGAGCACGTGGATGTCCGACAACACGATGTGGCCGCCCGGCCTGACCACCTTGGCGAACTCGCGCAACGCAGGCCCGAGAGCCGGCTGGTGGGTCAGCGCCAGCCCGCAGA
Organism: Nonomuraea longispora; assembly: GCF_004348345.1. Taxonomy (GTDB): domain Bacteria; phylum Actinomycetota; class Actinomycetes; order Streptosporangiales; family Streptosporangiaceae; genus Nonomuraea; species Nonomuraea longispora. The sequence continues at coordinate 32,930 of NZ_SMJZ01000063.1, read as the reverse complement.
CCACCAGGTCGAAGCTCGTCGGCTCGATCGGCAGGTCGTGCAGGTCCGCCTCGTGGAACGTGCCGTCCGGGGTCTTGGCGCGGGCCAGGGCGAGCATCTCCGCCGACGAGTCCACACCGACGACCTCGTGCCCGAGCCCGGCGAGGAACGCGGCGTGCCTTCCCGTGCCGCATGCGGCGTCCAGGGCCCTGCCCGGGGGCAAAGCGGCGAGGATGCGCCGGACCTGCGGCTCCTCCACCGCGATCAGCGGGTTTTCCTCGGAGTCGTACGAGCCGGCCCACTGCGCGTACCCCTCCACCGTGCTCGCGTGGCCGACGACGGCGCCCGTACGGCGTGCCAGCTCCGGGTCGGCGCACAACCTGCGGATCTCGGCGATCCGCCGCGCCACGAAGTTCTCCTCGCCGCCGATGTCACCTGCCTGGGCGCGCAGCAGCGCGACGCCTTCGAGCGCCAGAAGCCAGGCCAGCGGGTGTACGTGAAAAGGCATGCCGGGGATGGTACGTACCGCGGCCGGGCCCGAACCACCCGATATCGCTGGGGGAAATCCGTTCGCTCGCCCCGCCAGGTGCCGGTTAGGGTCGCGCGAATGGGAGATGTACGTCCGCCTCTGCTGTGGTTGTCAGGGCCGTCGGGAGTCGGGAAGTCCACGATCGGCTGGGAGGTGTTCGCGCTGCTGAGCCGGAACGGCGTCAAGACGGCGTTCGTCGACGCCGACCAGATCAGCCTGTGCCATCCCATGCCCGAGGGCATGACGCATCGCCTTCGCGCCCGCAACCTCGCTGCGATGTGGCGGAACTTCCAGCAGGAAGGGGGGCGATGCCTCGTTCTCGCCGGCTTCGTCCACACCCCCGAGGAGGTGCGCGAGTACACGACCCTGCTGCCCGGCCTCCGCTTCACGGTGTGCCGGCTGCGCGTCGAGAGCGCCGAGCTCAAAGAACGGTTCCTCGCACGTGGATGGCGTCCGGAGCTGGTGGAGCACGCGGTAGCCGAGGCGCGGGCCCTGGATCACAGCGACTACGCCGACCTGTGCGTGCCGACCGGCGGATTGACGGTGCCCGAGGCGGCCAGGCTGGTCCGCGAGCGGGCCGGCGGATGGCCTGGCGACCTTCCCGCCGCGACACTCGGGGACGCCGCCGGCCGGCGCAGCCGTCCGCCGGCCGACGACGCGCCGTTTCCTGTGCTGTGGGTCTGCGGCGCCACGGCGGTGGGGAAGTCGACGGCCGGCTACGAACTTTTCACGCAGATCTACCGGAGCGGCGTACGCGCCGCCTACGTCGACGTGAAGCAGATCAGCGCGCTGGGCCCCGGCGCGGACCACCGTGCTCTCAAGGCGCGCAACCTCGCCGCCGTCTGGAGCGGCCATCGCGCGATGGGCGCCCGGTGCCTGGTGGTCTCCGGCGAGGCCGACGACACCGTCCGCGGCTACGCCGACCGGCTCCCCGGAGCGGAGATCACCGTGTGCCGCCTGCACGCCGGCCCGGAAACGCTGGCCGAGAGGGTCGCGCAGCGCGGCCGGGGAGGAGGTCCTGCCATCCCGGGTGACGAGCTGAGAGGGCTGGACGCCGACGCCCTGAGCCGCGCCGCCGGACGCGCGGCGCGCGAGGCCGAGGCGCTCGACCGCCCGAAGGTCGGCCATCTGCGCATCGACACCGACGGCCGCTCGGTGCAGGAGGTGGCGGCGGACGTACTGGCCCGCAGTGGTGGCTGGCCCCATCTCACCTGACGTTCTCGCAGCACGGGCGGTCATTCGTGGGGGCGGCGGAGCGCTCGTTGCTCGGCGGCGTCGAGTGCGGGGGTGAGGGGTGCGAGCGTGGTGCGAAGGAGGTCCGCCAGCGAGCCGGACGGCACGACGAGCCCGCTGTTCGTCATGGACGAGGCCGCTGTCTGCAGCCACTGCTCGATCGCCACGCGCACCGCGGCGGCCACGCTCGCCGCGAGCACCCGTGCCGTGTGCTGGTCGTCATCGCCGAGCCGTTCGGCGATCGCGTCGGTGAGGGGATGCTCGATCGCGGTCGTGGTATCGACGAATGCGTCCCGCAACGCGGGGTGCGTGGTGATCAGCAGCAGAGCGTCCCGGCCGGAATCGTCCGGGGCGGTGTACTGATCCGCGATCGCCTCGATGACGGCGTCGGCGAGGCCGACGCCGGAGGGCCGGTCGGCCACCGCCGCCGCGACTCGCACCTCCCGCTCGGCGGCGACGGCGGCGACGATCGCGTGTTCGCGGCTGGGGAAGTAGTTGTTGTACGTCCTCGGTGAGACGCCGGCGGCTTCGGCGATGTCGTCGACGCGCACGTTGTCGGGCCCACGCTCAAGTGCCAGCCGCAGGGCCGCCGCCCGCAAGGCGTCACGGGTGGCCTGCTTCTTCTGCTCGCGCAGCCCCGTCCGTCTCGTCGTCACCGGCCCAGCATTCCAGCTTTGATGCGTGTACGCAAACTTGCGTACACGCACTTTTCTTGTCTAGCCTGAGCGTCCTCATCCCTCAGGAAAGGATCACCGCGATGAGGGCCAAGGGCATCACCTACGACACCGGTTTGCTCCGCAACGGCGGGTTCTCCCGTGAACGCTTCGACCCGGACGTGGTCAGGCGTGAGCTGGAGATCATCCGGGACGACCTCCACTGCACCGCGGTCCGCGTCATCGGTGGTGATCCCGAGCGGCTGGAACTGGCCGCGACGTACGCCGCCGACCTCGGCCTGGAGGTCTGGTTCTCGCCATACCCCCTGGAGCTGACCGGCGAGGAGACGCTGTCGCTGTTCGCCGACTGCGCTGAGCGGGCGGAGCGGATCCGGCGGCGCGGCGCCGAGGTCGTGTTCGTCACCGGCGCCGAGCTGAGCCTGATGAACAAGGGATTCCTGCCAGGCGACACCCAGGAGGACAGGCTCGGACTGCTGACTCAACGAGATCGCCTGGCCGAGCGGGTTGCCGAACTCAGCACACGGGTCAACGACTTCCTCGCCCGCGCCGTCGCGCTCGTTCGCGAGCGATTCGGCGGACGCATCACGTATGCCGCCATACCGCTCGAGCGGATCGACTGGGTCCCCTTCGACCTCGTGGGCGTGGACCTCTACCGGTCGGCCGAGGTCGCCGACCGGTTCGCCGAGGGCGTGCGCACCCTCGTGGCGCAGGGGAAGCCGGTCGCGATCACGGAGTTCGGCACCGCCGCCTACCGCGGGGCGGGCGACAGGGGCGGCCGCGTTCTGGAGGTCCTCGAATTCGACGAGGACACCGGCGCGCCGGTCCGGCTGAACAGAGAGTGCGTCCGCGACGAGGCCGGCCAGGCCACGTACCTGCGGGAGCTGCTGGAGATCTACGAGGACGCAGGGGTCGACAGCGCCTTCGTCTTCCTCTTCGCCATCGACAACTTCCCGCACCGCCCCGACGGCGATCCCCGCGACGACCTCGACCTGGCCAGCCCCGGCATCGTCAAGGTCCTGGACGACCGCCGCGGGGACACCTACCCCGGCATGCCCTGGGAACCCAAGGCCGCCTTCGCCGCCCTCGCCGAGCACTACCGCGGCTGACCGGGCGCTTCATCCGTCCTGCCCCTTGTACGGGCGAACTGCGGGCGAACAAGGAGTACACATGATCAAAGATGTCGTCATCGCCGGCGGCGGTCCGAACGGGCTGATGCTGGCCTGCGAGCTGAGCCTGGCGGGCGTCCGGCCGGTCGTGCTGGAGCGGTTGCCGGAGCCGAGCGAGGAACCGAAGGCGAACGGACTGCTCGGCCAGGTCGTGAAGATGCTCGACCGCCGGGGGTTGTGCGAACCCCTCAGCGGTAGCCCGGAACCGCCGCAGCCGAACTCCGCGTACTTCATGTTCGGCGCGATGGGCCTGGACCTGAGCCTGCTGGAGGACAGCCCTGTCTACGCCCTGCCGGTGCCGCAGCGGCGCATCGTGCAGGTCCTGCAGGAGCGCGCCGTCGAACTGGGTGTGGAGATCCGGCGGGGTCACGAGGTCGTCGGCCTGTCGCAGGACGACGACGCGGTCACCATCGACGTCGCGAGTCCGGGCGGGGCGTACCGCATGCGCGCCCGGTACCTCGCCGGCGCGGACGGAGCGCACAGCACCACGCGAAAACTGTCCGGCATCGCCTTCCCCGGTGTCACCTACGACCGGATGACCGTGCGCTCAGCGCATGCGACCGTCCCGGCGGGCTGGGTCGATCCTGTGACCGGCGCGCTGGACGTGCCCGGCTACGGCGCTGTTCCACCGTTCCTGCCCCACCGCACCGAGCGCGGAGGGTTCTCCTACGCGCCGATGCCCGGCCACCCGCCGCTGCTCAGCACGACGGAGTGGGACCAGCCCACGCCCGACGCTCCGATGAGCCTTGAGGAGCTTCGGGCGAGCATCCGCCGCGTGCTCGGCGTCGACATGCCGCTCGGCCAGCCCGACGGCCAGGGACCGCACGCGCTGCGCCGGTTGAGCGGCGGTAACACCCGGGTCGCGGAACGGTTCGCCGACGGCCGGGTGTTCCTGGTCGGCGACGCCGCCCACGTGTACGCCGCCACGGGAGGCGGTCCAGGGCTCAACCTGGGCCTGCAGGACGCCGTCAACCTCGGCTGGAAACTCGCCGCCGAGATCCGGGGAAACGCCCCGTACGGATTGTTGAGCAGTTACGAGACAGAGCGCCGAGCGGCCGCCCGGCGCATGGTGCTGAACGCGCAGGCACAGGCGGCACTGATCGCGCCCGGCAGCGACGTCACCGGACTGCGCGAGGTGTTCGGCGAACTGCTGCGCGACCCGGACACCGTACGGCGCCTGGCCGGACTCACGGCGGGCGCCGACGTCCACTACGACATGGGCGCGGGCGACGCGCACCCGCTCGCCGGCCGGTTCGCCCCGGACCTGGACCTGCACACCCCCGACGGGCCGGTACGGCTCGCCGAGCTGACCAGAACCGCACGCCCGCTGCTGCTCGACCTGACCGAGGACGCATCACTGGGGAAGACGCTCGCGCTGCGGGACGACCAGGTCGAGATCGTCACGGCGCGCTCCCAGAGCCCGGCGCCCACCGCCCTGCTCCTTCGACCGGACTGCTATGTGGCCTGGGCATCCGCGTCGCCCCGGCCGGATCCCATGGAGATCGAAATCCTCCGGGCGGCCTTGCGGCGATGGTTCGCGCCATCGCCGTAGCGGCCGCCCGCCGTGCAAGGCGCTCCGACGGGAACCAGCACGTCAGGAGCCTCTTCACCCGTACGACTTCGTCACGTTCGCGAGCCCGGACTGACCAGCAGCGCGACGCGTTGTGCGGGACTCAGGCGGTCCGGCCTCGGGGCGGTGGCGTAGGCGTCGCGCCCGACCTGCTCCACGGTGAGCGGGTCGGAGAGGGCGGGACGACGGCTGATCGTGTGGAGGGCGCCGGCCGTTCGCTGGACGGGCCAGTCGAGTGCCGCAGCGAGTTCGTCCGCCGTGAGGGGCCGCGCGGCGTGCACCAGCGCGGCCAGCACCGTCAGCGCGTCGCGGACGGCGGCGTCGGTGAGGCCGCTGTCGTTCATCTGCTCGCTGGTCGAAGGCGGTGAACGTCATCGTCCATGACTCGATCGACGGCGTCAGGAGCTTCTTCGAGGACCACACCGCCGGGTGCGCCACGACGGAGTACTTCGAGGCCGACGCGTCCAACGCCGTCGGCCTCCCGACGTAGCCCGGCTCGCCGGACAGGGTGCTGCGCCATCACCCAGCTCGTCCCGGCCGGGCGTGGTGATCGTCTACGTCGACGACGCCGGCGTCCAGCAGGGAGCGCATGAGGGTCAAGCTCCCCCACATCCAGATGTCCTTGCCGTCCTGCTTCTTGAGCTCACGAACGGTGGCGCCCGCATCGCGCGTCACCGTCGCGGCGGGAAAATCTCCCCAGGGAGCGCCGTCCAGCTTCGACGAGGCGACGAACTTGGTGAGGTTGTTGAGCTTCTCGCCGTACTCGCCCTGCTCGTCGGCGTACGGCCAGTAGTCCTTGGACTGGGCGTAGGTGTTCGCGCCGAGAATCAGCGTGTCGACCCTGTCGACGAACCCCGTCACCTTCGCCTGGAACGCGGAGTTGGTGGTCTCGGAAAAGGGCTCCCCTGACACGAAGCCGAGGCCGCCGTCCTCCTCCGCGGCGATGTTGTCGACGGTGACCCACTGCTGGACTATGAGCTTCCTCATCACTGACGGTGCCTTTCGAGTGTCTGCCGGATTGAGCAGATCCGCCGGTACGGAGCCTTCGTGACACGCGCCGGAGGAACTGCAGCGGTTCTTCTTCTCGGGGACGGAACCGCACGCGGGTTCTCGACGTCCTGCCACAACTTCTCTCTGGCGATCTGCAAAGAGTGCTCGCACCACGCGACGCCGCATACGGCGTGGTGAGCGCGTCCGGCTCGATCAGGGGTGCAGCCGAAAGGCATGTCCTGCTGACAGCCGTTCGACAAGGGTGAGTACGGCCTGTTTCCCACCGTTCGTCCCCGCCCAACGACTCACCTTTGGGCTAGGCCGGGGCGGAGCCCGCCAGCCCTTCGCGGAAGGCGATGGCCGTCGCCTCCGTGCGGGTGGCCGCGCCCAGTTTGGTCAGGATGTGGGAGACGTGCACGCCCGCCGTGCTCGGCGAGATGTGCAGCCGGGCGGCGATCTGCCGGTTGCTCAGGCCTTCGGCGATCAGCCTGAGCACGTCGTGCTCACGCTCCGTGAGCCCGTCCTGGGCGGGCCGGGGCCGCCTCAGCAGGGCTATCTCCCGGGTGAGCGGCGCGGCGCCCAGGGACGCGGCCAGCCGCGCGGCTTCCCTGAGGCGGGCCGTTCCGTCCGGCCGGTCGCCTGCCGCCAGCGCGGCCCGAGCGCCGTGGTACAGGCTCAACGCCAGCTCGTACGGCTGCCGCAGTTCCCGCCAGGACTCCGCCGCGCCGTCCCATCCGTCGTCCTCGATCAGCGCGTGCAACATGATCTGCCAGGCCCGGTCGAGCCGCCCGTCCACACCGAGCGTCGCATCGGCCGCGGCGAGTTCGGCCTGCCGTTCCGCGACCCGATGCCGCAGTCCCTCGCCGGCGCCGTGGGCGAGGCGTGCCCGCTGCGCCAGCGCGCCGGCGACCAGAACCGGCCGGGCGTCGCTGCTGTAGATCCGGGTGAGCGCCGGATCGGCCAGCGCCCGGTCCAGGAGCAGGTCGGCCCGCTCCGGGTCGCCCTGGGCGACGGCGAGCAGGCAGAGCAGCTGATGGCGGAGGAACAGGCTGCCTCCGCCGTCGTGCTCCACGGCCGCCGCGGACACATCCCCGCGCAGCAGCGACAGGTAGCCGGCGAGGACGAGCAGGGCCTGCCGCGACAGCGGTGGCGGATCGTCCTGGAGGCTCTCCCGCAGGACGGCGGCCGCCTCGTCCCACTGCCCGGCCAGGATCAGGCTGCGCCCGGCGTAGCGCGCGAGTTCGGCGCCGCGGCTGCGGCCCAGCCCGTACCGGCGGGCGTGGCGGATGCCGTCGCGGGCCGCGGCGATGGCGCGGCGCTGGTCGCCGGCCTTGGCGTGCAGCATGGCCTCGTACATGGGGACGGTCATGAGCAGGTCATGGCTGTCGAGCCGCTCGGCGAGCGTACGGGCTTGCGCCAGCATTCCGAGGTCGCGCGTCATCGAACCGACGCCCAGCAGCCCGCGGACCGTGACCGTGGAATCGCCGGTGCACCGGCCGATCCTTAGCGCCTCCTCGAACGGCTCGCGAGCCCTGTCCACCTCCGGCAGCAGGCCCATGGCCAGCACCCCGAGCAGCCGCCCCCGCTGGACGCTGTCGGGAGCGGCGGGCAGGAGCTCCAGGGCTCGTTCCCAGTCGGAGACGCCGGTCGCGTCCAGCCGGTGCCGCAGCCTGCCCCGGTGCTCCAGCAGCTGGGCGGCCCGCTCGGGCTCGCGCCGCTCGTCCACGGCGGCCAGCCCGGCGGTGGCGTGGTCGATGCCGCGGACGTAGTCGCCGCTGAGCATGCAGGCCTCGGCCGCGCCGGTCAGGACGTCGATCCTGTCGACCTCCAGGTTCACGTCCGGGTCCCAGAGTTCGAGGACCTGGTCCAGCAGGCGGACCTGCTCCTCGTAGGCGTGGGTGCCGCCCGCCCGGCACGCGGCCAGGTGCGCGGCGGACAGCGCGAGCCCGCGATTCCCGGCGGCGTAGGCGTGCGCCGTCAGCTCCGCGTGGGCGCCGGAATCGCGCAGGGCCTCGGCGTAGCGCGCGTGCAGGCGTGCCCGCTCGCCCGGCAGCAACTCCTCGTACACCACATGCCGGATCAGGGCGTGGCGGAAGTCGTAGCCGTCCCCTGCCGTGCGGAGGAGGCTGCGGTCGACGAGCTCGCGCAGCAGGGCGTCGAGCCCGACCCCGTCCTGCCCGGCCACCTCCGCCAGCAGCCGGTGGCCGACCCGGCCGCCCGCCACGGAAGCGATGCGCAGCAGCTCGCGAGCCGGGCCGGGCAGCGACCGTGCACCGTGGAGCAGCAGGTTGCGCAGGCTGTCCGGAGTCCGCTCGCCGGCGCGGGCGAGGGCCTCGACGAACAGCGGGTTGCCGTCGCTGCGTTCGTGGACACGGCGTACGGTGGCCGCGTCCGGCTCGGCGCCGAGGATCGCGGCCAGCTGGCGGCTCACGCCCTGCCGGTCCAGGCGGTCCAGCCGTAGCGCGGTGGTGCGCGGGCGGCGGGACAGCTCGGACAGCAGCGGCCCGAGCAGCCCGTCGCCGGTTTCCTGTGACCGGTAGGTGATCACCAGGAGCACGCCCGCCTGGGTGAGGTTCCTGGCCAGGAAGCCGAGCAGTTCGCGGGTGGCGGCGTCGGCCCAGTGCAGGTCCTCGATGGCGATGACCAGCGGCTGGTCCGCGGCCACCCGCTCGACCAGCGTCAGGACCTCCTCGTACAGCTGGTGCTTGCCGCCTTCCGCGTCGCCGGCCTCGCCGAGCTCCGGGAACCAGCGGGCGAGCTGGCGGTAGGGCCCTGGCAGCACCCCTTCGACCCGGATCAGCCTGCGCAGCACTGTCACGAACGGCGCGTACGGCAGGCTGTCACTGCCCAGCTCCGTGCAGGTGCCCTCGACCACCCGCACGGCCGGATCCAGCGACCTGGCGAACTCCGCCAGCAGCCGCGACTTGCCGATCCCGGCCTCTCCGGTCACCAGCGCCACTGCCGGACCCTGCTCGACAGCGGTGTCCAGGGCCGCCGCGAGCTCCGACAGCTCCTCGTTCCGGCCGACGAACACCGGACTGACCACGCGTTCCGCCATCACCGCGCCAGCATATAAATACACAGATCACCTGATGTGCGGCGCCTGTTCACCCGGCCACGCTCGAAGCATGACAGTCACCCACCCACTGCGGACCATCGGCGCCCATGAGCTCGACGCGTGGGCTCGCATGGTCACCACGACCTACGGCCAGGACTGGTACGAGGGCGGCCTCAGGAACGCCGCCTCCTCCATCGACCCCGGACGCACGATCGCCGCCTACGACGGCGAGGCGATCGTCGGCGGCGCGGCGATCTACGGCCGCGTCATGACGGTCCCAGGCTCGGCGGCGCCCGTGTCCGTTCCCGTGGCCGGAATCACGCTCGTCGCGGTCCTGCCCACGCACCGGCGTCGCGGGATCCTCACCGCGATGATGCGCAAGCAGCTCACCGACCTGTACGAATCGGGCGGCGAACCGATCGCCGCGCTCAACGCCGCCGAGGCGACGATCTACGGCCGCTTCGGGTACGGCGTCGCCAGCCACGTGGCCCAGATCCGGGGGGACAAAAGGTTCATGGCTCTGCGGCCGGGCACCGACCTCGGCGACGGAACGATTCACCTGCTCGGCCGCCAGGAGGCCCGGCCGCTGCTGGAGAAGGTCTACGACACCGCCCGCCGTGATGGGGTCGGCTGGGTCGACCGTACGGAGACGTTCTGGGCGGCCCGTCTGGCCGACGGCGAACGTGCGCGTGAGGGCGGGACGGCACTGCGCTTCGCCTTCCACACCGAGCCCGGCGGCGAGATCACCGGCTACGCCCTCTACCGCTCCAAGCAGGAGCTGGTGCAGGTCATCGAGGTCGCGGCCACCACCAGGCAGTCGTACGCCGCCCTGTGGCGCTACCTCATCGATCTCGACGCTCACGCCGGTCTCACCTACGACGGCGCCGTCGACGAACCGCTGAAGCACCTGCTGGCCGACCCGCGCGCGGCTCGCACCACCGTGGTCGACAACCTCTGGGTCCGCCTGGTGGACGTGGAGCGGGCGCTGGCGGCACGCCGGTACTCGACCTCGCTGGACCTGGTCCTCGAGGTCCAGGACACGTTCTGCCCGTGGAACGCGGGCCGCTACCACCTGCGTGCCGACGAGGAGTCCGTCACCTGCGAACGTACGCCGGCCCGGCCCGACCTGCGGCTGACCTCCGCCGAACTGGGCGCGGCCTACCTGGGCGGCACCACCCTGTCGTCCCTGGCAGCCGTTGGCCGGGTCGAGGAACTGCGCCTCGGCGCGGTCACGGCCGCCTCGCTCGCCTTTCGCGGCGAGCGCGAGCCCTTCCACCCCTCGGGCTCGGCCTTCCCCGCCTTCTGATGACCGTCACGTTCCGCGGCTGGACACGACCCCGGCAAGGCACCGGATCGGTCCGCATCACACCGTGCGCCGTCCTGACACGAAACCAGCACGATGTCCGGCCGGAAGCCACCGCCCTCGCCCCACGCGGCGGCCGAGGGCGCCACCAGGACTGTGATCGCCCGCTCCGACAGCCAGGTCTACAACGCCGTGCGAAGCTTGGTACGTGTGCGACCAGTCAACACCGTTCGTCGACGCGCCGGCTACCGATCCGGCGCTGCTGAGGACGTTGGCGGCCGCTGGTCTGCCAGCAAACGGGCGCTTTCTTCCAAAGGCCGGCTGGGTTAGCCGCGTGTGGGTCGGCGACGAATACGTCGTACGACTGAGCAACGGACAGTTCCGCGACTCGTTTCGCCACGAGGCCACAGTCGCCAAGCTGCTCGCCGGCAGCGAGGTCCCACACGCCCAGATCCTCGCCCACGGCGACGGCCCGGACGGGCCGTGGTGTGTCTCCGAACGCGTGCCCGGCCGAACCATGTACGAGGTATGGCCGGCGGCGGACTCGCACACGCGCCAAGCAATGATCGAAAGCCTCGGCTTTGCGCTGCGCGCACTTCACCGTGTTCCTGTCACGGCCGACCTGCTGCCGCCCTGGCTGGCCGACGCGCTCGCCGGCAAGCCGTGGCCTGCGTTTCACCCACCCGTAGTGAGTGCGGCGCTCCGGCAGGTCGAGGCTGCCCGGCGACTGCCCGGTCATGACTCGCGCCTGCTCGCGGACGTCGCCGATTGGATCCAGGAGCGGTTGGCGTTGTTCGCCGCCGACGAACCCGTCCTCGTCCATGGTGATTTGCATGGATCCAACGTGATGGTCGACCAAGGACGCGTCACCGGTCTCATCGACTTCGCGGAGGCAGTGGCTCAGCCGGCGGATGTCGAACTCGATACCATCCTGCGCTGGTGCGCGAAGGCGCGAGAGTATCCACCCACCCCCGACGAACGAGGGCTCGACGAGACCACACTCACAGGAGTCCCCGGATGGCTGCACGGCGCGTATCCGGAGCTGTTCGAACGCGAGCATCTGCGCGAGCGGTTGCTCTTCTATGACATGTACGTGGAGCTCGCGCTATACGCACACCACCCGCAGCCTGACATACGCGAAGCGGCGCAGGACCGCATCGCTCGCCTGCTTTCCGGCCATAACCATCTAGATGGACTCGTCTGGTAGGTCGTCGTCTTCGCCCCTACACGGGACATCGTGACCTGCACCCGAATAACGAGATGTGCGACAAGATCTCGTTGCTCACCTCCCGGCCCTGCGAACGTAGCTCCAGCACCGCTCTCGAATAATATTCGGTCGTCCACGCGACCACCGAGTTGGCCGGCAGGGTCAGGCACCACGCCTGCTCGGTCTGCCGCTCCAGATGCGGGCGGGCGATCGTGCCCTGCTGGGCAATCAGCGAGGCGGTCGCCTGACCGTACTTCGGCGACCCGGCCATCCGCAGCAAGTCCCGCCAGCACTCAGCCACCAGGTCCTCATTCCAGCGCGCGGCTACCGGGACCCCCTTCGGCCAGCCGCCAGGCCCCCACGACGGCAAGGAATTGGACATCGGTATTTATCTGCGCATACCATTTTATCTATGCAGATAAAACGGAAGGCGTCACGCGACTCCGCCATCAACGTCACCCGCCGCGCACAGATCATCAAGGCGGCCATCGACACCATTGCCGACCTGGGCTACGACAGAGCGTCGTTCGCCCGCATCACCGAGCGGGCCGGGCTCAGCAGCCCGCGGCTGATCTCCTATCACTTCGCCGGTAAGGACGACCTGATCAAGGCCATCGTGCAGGACGTCTACCAGTCGGGCGCCGCGTTCATCCTGGGCAGGATGGAGGCGGAGGAAACGGCGCCGGGGCGGCTCAAGGCGTACCTGGAGGCGAATCTGGAGTTCCTGAGGGACCACCCCACGGAGATCGCGGCGCTCACGGAGCTCGGCTCACACCTTCGCAACCCCTCAGGCGAGCGCTCTACGACGGCCGAACACCAGGAGCCCGGCGTACAAGGGCTGGCGAAGCTGCTGCGGGATGGGCAGCGTACCGGGGAATTTCGCGACTTCGACCCCAGGTCCATGGCTGTGCTGATCCGCGGCGCGATCGAGGCGGCGGCGTCCCGGGTGAGCGGGAGCCACGCGATCGACATGGACTCGTACACCCGCGAGATCGTCTCCACCTTCCTGGCGGCCACCACGGGGAAGTCGCCGCGATGACATCCCTCTCCGGCGCTGCGGCCACCCGCAGGGCCATGTACAGCGTGCTCGGCTTCGAGGTGGCGGGCCCGTTGGCGATCTTCTACGGGCTCCGGGCCGCCGGTGTGAACCAGTGGCTGGCCCTGCTGGCGGGCGGCGTGCTGCCCGCCGGGCGAGCCGTGCACAGCATCGTCAAGGAGCGGCGGGTCAGCGGCGTCACCCTGTTCGTGCTGGGCACGATGTCGCTGACGATCGCCATGTCGTTCGTGACGGGCAGCGCCCGCGTGCTCCTCGTCCGAAATGCCTGGGGCAGCGCCGCGATGGCCCTGTGGCTGCTGCTCAGCCTGCTGCGGCCCAAGCCTCTCCTGTACGAGGCCCGGATGTTCATGGACCGGGAGAAGCAGGCGCTCTGGAAGGCGAGCTGGGAGGACTTCTCCGGGTTCCGGCGCGCGCTCAGGGTGTTCACGGCCATCTGGGGGGTGGCGTTCGCGGTGGACACGGCGATCCGGGTGCTCATGGCGCTGACCCTGCCCATCGACCTGGTCCCCGTGCTCGACGACGTCCTGCTGGTGGTCACCCTGCTGGCCCTGATCGCTCTGCAGCGCTTCTGGGGGCCGCGCTACCTGCGCAAGCATGGCCTCGCCATACGCGGCGGCGTGGAGGTCCACCGGCTCGACGAGGAGGAGCGGTCATGACCGTGGCACTCATCACGGGCGCAGGCGGCGGGATCGGCTCGGCCATCGCACGGAGGCTGTCCCGTGCCGGCATGAGTGTGGCCGTGGCCGACCGTGACGCCGTCTCGGGGGCCGCCGTCGCGGAAGAGGTCGGCGGCCTCTTCATCCCTCTGGACGTGACGAGGCCGGAGGACAACCAGGCCGCCGTCGCAAAGACGATCTCCGTGTACGGGCGGCTGGATGTGGCCGTGCTCAATGCCGGCGTCCCCGGCCAGTGTGGCCTCCACGACTTCACCCCGGAGCGCTACCGCGAAACCATGGCCATCGACCTGGACGGCGTCGTCTATGGCCTCGACGCCTGCGTCCCCGCGCTCCGCCCGCGAGGCGGCTCCGTCGTCGTGGTTTCCAGCCTCGCCGGGCTGGCCTCCTCCCCTGACATCTTCTACGCCGCCGCCAAGCACGCCCTGATCGGACTCGTGCGGTCGGCCGCCATGCTGGTGTCCGCCGACGGCATCCGGGTGAACGCGCTCTGCCCCGGCCTGGCGGACACCCCGATCATCGCGCCGTTCCGCCAGTCTCTCGTCGACGCGGGCCTCGTGATCGCCGATCCTGACCAGATCGCCGAGACGGTGGAACTGATCCTGGCCGACAAGCGCACAGGGCTTGCCTGGGTGGCACAGGCGGGACAGGCTGCGGCACCTGTCGAGTACCCGCGGGTGACGATCGCCGGCACAACAGGCGAAACCTCCGGGCACGGGCGATAAATTTGGTGGTGTCCCGAGGTCCGCTCGAGCTACCGTTACTGCGGGCCAGCGAGTGGACAAGCGCGCTGTCCCCGCGGACTCGCGGCGAGGGAGTCGAGCTGGGCGTCGAGGGACTGCCGGGCGGTGGAGGCGCGGGCGTAGCCGAGGCGGACGTGGCCAGTCGGCTCCATCGTTATCTAGTTTCTCGAGCGAAGTAGCTGGTCAGCCGCATGAAGGCTTGTAAGGCATGTCAGGCAAGTGGTTGGCCGTGCTGCCGGACGGAGGTCCGGGTTGTCTGACGACAAGGGGGTGATGGCGTTCTCCCGGACCGGCGATCATCTCCAGATGACCGTTGATGAGAGCGCAGATGCGCAGCGAGGTCCTCTGGCCGGCCGTGTTGCGGTGGTGACCGGCGTGAGTCGGCAGGCCGGGATCGGGTTCGCCCTGACACGGGAACTGCTGGCCGCAGGTGCCAGGGTGCTGGTGCAGTCCTGGACACCTCATGACGCTGATCAGGTATGGGGCAGTGACCCGGCAGGGATGGCTGGCGTGCTGGAGGCTCTGGGCGGGCTGGGCGACCAATTGGCGCATGTCCTGGCCGACTTCGCCGATCCGCTGAAGCCGGCGTGGGTGATCGAGCAGGCTGTCGAGCGGTTCGGGCACGTTGACGTGCTGGTCGCGAACCATGCCCGCAGCTCGAAGCAGTCACTGGAGCAGGTGACCGCGGCCGAGCTCGATCTGGCCTGGGCGGTGAATGCTCGCGGCAGCGTGCTGCTGACTCAGGCGTTCGCTGCTCAGCATGATGATCGCCGGCCCGGCGGACGGGTGATCTTGTTCACGTCCGGTCAGCATCTGGCCCCGATGTCTCTGGAATTGCCGTATGCGATCAGCAAGGGCGCGATCCACCAGATGACGGCCAGCCTCTCCGAGGCGCTCGTCGATCGCGGCATCACCGTCAACACGGTCAATCCTGGTCCGGTTGACACTGGGTGGGCCAGCCCCGAACTGACCCGGCAGGTCGCCAACGCGTTGCCCGCGGGCCGGTGGGGCCGGCCGGAGGAGGTGGCTCGCCTGGTCCGCTGGCTCGCCTCGGACGAGGCGGCGTGGATCACCGGACAGGTGATCAACTCCGAGGGCGGGTTCCGGCGCTGGGTCAAATGACAGTACTGGTGGAAGACTGTGAGCCGTGACCTGCCGGAGGAGCCTGAAGGGTTGGGATGCCCTCAGGCCAGGAGGCCCAGGGTTTCGGGCGCCTCCCAGGCCGTCAGATGCCACTCAGGGTCGGTTTCCTGCTGCGAGAACTGGTTGATCAGGTCAGCGAGAGCTTGCCGGTCCTGCTCGGACAGGTCCTGCAGGAGGACGGCCACCGGCTCGATCACCTGCATCGTGGCCGCAGGCGTGATGGCGTCGTCGTCGCTGAGGTCCAGCCTGATGACGACCTCGGTAAGGGATTGGGCGAGGGTGCGTTCGAGCGGGGTCATGACGGGGCTCCTGGCTGGCCGTTGGGCGTGTGGCGCGTTCGGGGATGGTGACAGGGCATGGAGGCGTCCTTGGTCAGCCTGCTGACGGCTCGGTGAGCCGGGCTTCGAGGTCGGTGATCATCTGGGTGGGCAGGCTGGTGTTCTCGCGCCGGACCGCCTGCGGGCCGGCCACCTCGATGCCGGCGACCTTGGTAATGCACTCGGCGGCGGCTTGGGCCATGGTGGTGAACTCCTTGGGGGCGATGGAGTGGGGTTGGCGGCCTCGAAGGTGGTGGCGCGGTGCATGTCCTTGACCGACGTCATCGGCGCGCGGGCGGCGGACATGGCGTCGCGGGCGCTGAACTCATCGCCGTGCCCTGAGCGCATGTAACGGGTGACAAAGACCGGCGCTGGTCAGGGCCGCACCGGGCAGGGTCGGCTGAGGGCATGAACCGCTCCAGGCGGTCGCCCCGGTTGGCCGCGACCACGCGGACGACGCGGACGACGCTGACGGCCCCCGCAGCCGGTGACCGTCAGGGATCTCGATGCCGGTGGCGACGTCGGCGTAGCTGACCTCGCGGCCGTGGTTGCAGCGCAGCCAGATCATCGCGTCGTGTCGTGAAGCCCTGCGGGGTGCCTGGCGTGAGGTTTGCCGCGGCTCACAGCAGTCCGCCGTTCTCGTCCAGGAACCGGGCCTGCGCGGTGCGGTCGAAGCTGTGCCGGCAGACCAGCGCGACGCTAAGAATCAGCGATTTATTATATAAGCAAAAGCCGGTATAGTCGCTGTCGTGCACGCCTTCGACATACTCGGTGACCCCGTGCGCCGACGCATTCTGGAGCTGCTCGCCGACGGTGAGCAGACCTCCGGCGCAATCACTGAGATCATCCGGGCGGAGTTCGGCATCTCCCAGCCGGCTGTCTCCCAGCACCTGCGCGTGCTGCGTGAGAACGGGTTCGCGTCGGTCCGGGCTGAGGGGGCTCGTCGGTTCTACGCCGTGGAGGCCGGGCCGTTGAGCGAGATTGACGCGTGGGTGGACCGGTTCCGCAGGTTCTGGGACCAGCGACTCGACGCACTGGAGACCGAGCTCGCCCGCGGCAGGCGTATCACCCGGAAACCCGCCAACGACGAGCCCGGCAGGCCCAACGAAGAAGCGTAGGCACGAGAGGTTCCCTACCGAACGGAGCATGACGATGAAGGATGTACTCGACGAACTGTCCGCGGCCCGCCGGAAGATGGGCACGGCGACCCTGCCCGCTGGTGAGGCCTACACGATGGAGCTGAGGCGTCGCTACGACGCGCACCTCGATGCCGTGTGGGACGCCATCACCAACCCCGAGCGACTGAGTCGCTGGATGAAGCCGGTCACCGGCGACCTGCGCCTCGGCGGGGCATTCGAGCTGGACGGCGGCGAGCATGGCGAGATCCTCCGGTGCGAGCCGCCGCGCTTGCTGCGGGTGTCCTGGATGTTCGGGCCCGGCGCGGACGAGTGGCCAGGCACGAGCGAGGTCGAGGTGCGCCTGTCTCCTGGCTCGGCCGGGGACACCGAGTTCGAACTGGTCCACGCTGCGGCCGTCGGAGAGCCCATGTTCCCGACCTACGGTCCCGGTGCCGGCGGCGTCGGCTGGGACCTGCATCTCCTCACCCTCGCCGGCTTCCTGGGCGACGGCGAGGTTCTTGACCACGAAAAGTTCAGGGCATCGCCCGCCGGACGCGAGTTCAGCCGGCGCAGCGCCGCCGCCTGGGGCGAGGCTCACCTGGCCGGCGGCGGCGAACCGGGCCACGTCGCGGCCGCGGTCGAGGCCACCACCGCGTTCTATCTGCCCACCGGGGACGCGCGATGAAGTACGCCCGGGGCATGACGAGCATCCGAACGAAAAGTCCCGTTAGCAGAGCAGCGTTGAGCGGCTTGCCGTCCGGACCGCTGGCGCCGGCGCCGGAGACGAGAATCCGCATGGCAGCCTTCCTTGTCGTTCAGTCCGCCCGTACGGCGTGGTTCGCGCCGGCCCCTGAGCGGGGGTAGCGCCCGGGACCGGGCAGCACCAGGTCTATGCCGGCCGTCGTCCATGGCCAGGGTTGAACCCTCGGTGCCGCCGTTCACGTACGACCCGTCGTGGCTTCGTTTGCCCCGCCCGGCGGATCGCGATCACAAGCGGAGCCTGCGGGGAGGCCCTTACCGTACGAAACCGTTCGTTGGTGTGGCCAATCCCAAGGCCTCTGAGGCTCGGGCCCGGCGACCCGCCTTCAGCCCGACCGCAGCTCGGCCGCCACCGCGCGTTCCCGCAGCTGCGCCGCCTCCGCCCGCGCCGCCTCCAGCTCGGCCCGCACGTCCTCCAGCCGTACCCGCTCCAGCCGCAGCTCTCCCCGCAGCCGGTCGCGCTCCTTGACCGCCGCGTCGGCCCGCGACTTCTCCCGCGAGACCAGCTTGCGCTCCCGGGACAGCGCCGCCGCCGACTCCTCCTCGATCCCCGCCGTCTTGGCGGTCAGCCGCTCCACCTCACCGGCGGCCTGCGCCGCCTCCTGGAGCGCGACCGCCCGGTCCCGCTCGGCCGCGGCTGCGGCCCGTTCCGCTCTGACGGCCCGCTCCACGGCCCGGTCGCGTTCCTGCGCCGCCGCCGCCTCCCGGGCCCTCGCGCCGACCGCCTCACGTTCGGCCTGCTCCCGTGCTCGCACGGCCGCCGCCGTCTCTTCCCGCGCGCGGTCACGTTCCCCCCGTGCCTGGCCGGCGGCCTGCTCAGCGCGTACGGCCTGCGCCCCAGCCTCAGCGATCCGCCCTTCGGCAAGCTCCACCCGCTCCGCGAGCTCCCGTACGGCCTGATCCCTCGCCTCCTCGGCCACCTCCATCTGGTGAGCCGCCTCCGCGGCCTGCCGCTCGGCCGCCTCAGCGCGCCGCTGCGCCTCCTCCGCCGACTGCAGCGCCTGCCTTTCGGTGCTGGCCGCCTCGCGCAACGCCGCCAGTGCCTGCTCGCGGGCGCGTTCGGCGTCGGCCAGCGCGGTGTCGCGCTCGTGCTCCGCCCCCTCCAGCCGCGACCGCATGTCAGCTGTCTGCCGGCGAGCGTGCTCGGTGGCCTCACGGGCCAGGCGTACCTGCTCGAACGCCTGCTCACGCTCCGTGCGCGCGATCGCCACCCGCGTGTGCGCCTCCGCCTGCACCGCGCTCAGTTTCGCCTCGACCCCGGCTGGGCTCAGCTCGTCGGCCAGCGCCCGCGCCAACGGCTCGATGGCCGACGCCAGCCCGCTTTCCATCCGGTCGTACAGCTGCTCTGCCCTGGCCAGCGCGCCTTCGAGCCCTGGTGTGGCCCGCCGCAATTCACGTTCGCGTTTGGCGGCGGCCTGACAGTCCTTCTCAGGACAGTACGCCCTGGGGCGGCCCCTCCCCCGCCGCTGCTCGATCGGCGCACCGCAGTGCTTACAAGGCGTCACCACACTGACCTCTTCTGTCACGGTGACAGCGTAACATTTTTTATTTTCCAGAAAACATAAATCAGAAATTCGGATCTCCACCGCAGTCAGTGATCGTGGACAACTTGCGAGAAGGCAGAATTCCCACAAGTTGAGCGGGCACGTTCGTGGCCACGAGGCCGTGCGGGAGGCGGAGTCGGCGCTGCCCAGGTTCGCCCTGGCCGAGGGCGAGATTCCTGGCACTGGACAACTACCGCTGCTGGCACGGCCGCGACGGGGACAGCAGGGAGCGTCTCGTTCGGATCCTGACCGTGCGTAGCGCCGATGCCCGCTGACGTGGCCCTTGGCCGACGCGCGCGCAGCTAGTTGATCGCGATGAATCCCTCGAAGGCGAGATATTTCAGAATCGTTCCGTAACTCGCGAAGGCGGCCTCTCCGAGGAGGGCCCGGGTCGCGTTGCTCGCAGTCGTCGGCGAAGCGGTGGGCGTCGGCGACGAACGGCTCGCCGCCCGATGCGGGCGTCTGGACGGCCTGGATGAAGACGTAGTCCTCGTCGGGGTCGCGTCTGCGAACAGGGACGCCTCCATATCGACGACCACGTCGAAGCTGTCGGCATGCAGGTGCACCGGGTCGGCGTCGCGGGACGGCCTGCTGCGGTACGGGAACACCTGCCGCAACCGGTGGCCGAGAGTGAGCGCCGCGGTGACGACGAGCGCGTGGCGAGTGGCAGCGAGACCGGTGAGGATGGCCGCACCTGTCTCGGTGAGCAGGTGACGGACGCGATCGGTGTCCCGGCCCTCGACACGATCGGGGAGGATGCCGAAGGACACCTTCAGGGCTTCCCAGGTCGGGAGAAACCGCGGCTGCTGGGGGCCAGGGCCGCGGCGGCGGGGGCGAGGAAGCACACCAGCGCGCATCCGGCCAGGACCGGCTGCCAGCCGAAGGCGTCGATGGCGGGGGCGAGGAAGGCCAGGCCGACAGGGGCCAGGCCGTAGGAGACGAGGAAGTCGAGCGAGGAGACTCGGGCGAGCAGGCGTGGCTCCACCTCGCGCTGTGTGGCGGTGAACCAGGGCACGTTGAACAGCTCGATGCCCAGCCCGGCCAGCGCGTAGGCGGCGAACACCACTGCGGGGTGCACCGGCAGCAGCAGGCTGAGCGGCGCGAAGCCGTACAGCGCCAGGCCGGCCAGCGCGGCCCAGCCTTGCGCGCGTGGCTGCCACCGGGCCACGAGCAGCGCCCCGGCCAGCGCGCCGAGCGTGTAGGCGGTCAGCGCCGCCGCGAGCACCGCCTCGGTGCCGTAGCGGTCGCGGCTGACCAGCGGCAGCGCCACGCCCGTCGCTGAGTAGCCGGTGAAGATCACCGCGGCCAGCGCGCCAAGACCGGCCAGGAACCATGGATGCCGGCGCGCCTCGCGCACACCCTCGCCGAACTCCGCGAAGAACCGTGCGCCGTCCGCCTCGCGGGCCGGGGCAGGCAGCGCCCGGGGCGGCAGTACGGCGGCGACCAGCCACAGCAGTCCGGTGCCGATCAACAGCCACCAGGTGTTCAGAAGGGCGGCCAGCAACGCCGTGCCCGCCGGCGCGACGAGGGTGGTGACGCGCACGGCCAGCGTCATGGCGGCGTTGGCCTGCCGGCGCCTGCCGGCGTCCACGACCTCGGCCGTGAGCGCCTGGAACGCGGGCCGGCACGCCCCCTGGCCCGCGCCGACGACCGCCGCCGCCACGGCCATGAGCGGGACGGAGCGGCCGAGCCCGAGCGCGATGAACGGGGTGGCGAGCGCGGCGGCCAGCCCGGCCCACCACACGACGGCGCGGCGCGAGTACCGGTCGGCCAGGACTCCGCTGATCGGCACCGCGGCGAGGAAGCCGACGGTCCTGGTGGCCAGCACGATCCCGAGACCTGCGGCGGTGAGCTCGCGGTCCAGCACGGCGAGCCCCAGCACGAACGGCAGCGCCCAGGTCGCCAGCCCTGAGGCGGTGGTGCCGCACCACAGCCGGAGGAACCGCCTCTCGCGCAGGATGGACCGTGCCGCGGACGGCGACGTGTCCGAGTCGGTGGGCATCGGTGCGATCACAGGTGGACTCCTCCAGGGGACCAGGACGAACGAGATTCGTGGTCTACAACATGTCCAGAGACTGGAAGACGCTCTCCGGCGGCGAACGCCAGCGCGCCCACATCGCGCGCGCCCTCGCCCAGCAACCCTGGTGCATTCTGCTCGACGAACCCACGAACCACCTGGACATCCGACACCAGCTCGACCTGGTGGACCTGCTGGCGTCCACCGACCAGACGATCCTGGTGGCCCTGCACGACCTGTCCCTGGGCGCCCGCCACTGCGACCGCCTCGTCCTGATGAGCGGCACGCTGATCGCCGACGGGCCACCGGACGGGGTCCGCACCCCGGAACGACTGCGGAGCGTCTTCGGAGTCGAGGCCCATATCGCCACAGACCCGCTGGGCAACCTGACGGTCGCCTACGCCCGTGTCGGTGAGGCAGGGAATTCCCTGCCTCACCGGGCCTGACACACACGACCGGGAACCGCCCCGGGGGTGCCGCTCACCCGTCACGTCCGGAGCTCGCGCAGGTATTTCGCGAACCCTTCCAGGCCGTCGATGTTGCGCGGCCCGCTGATGCCCTCGTTGTAGTCCAGGACGTAGAAGCGATCGTTGACCACGGCGGGCAGCTTGCTGGTGGTGTGGAACTCCTTCAAAAACTTGATCTTCTCCGCAGCGGGCTTGTCACCGTAGTCCAGGATGACGATGACCTCCGGCTTGGCCTCGACCACGGCCTCCCAGGTGACCTCGCCCCAGCGCGCGTCCAGGTCACCGAAGACGTTCCGGCCGCCGGCGAAGCGGATGATGTCGGTGGGCGGCACCTGGCTGCCCGCGGTGAACGGCTTGTCCGTGCCCGAGTCGTAGAGGAAGACAGGAGTCGGGTCGGCCTTGGGCACCTGTGCCTGGACCGCTTCGACGCGCTTGCGGTAGCCGGCGATCAGTTCCTGGGCCTTGGCCTCGACGCCGAAGATCTTGCCGAGGCGTTCGAGGTCGGTGTAGAGGGCCTCGAACGGCGCCACCCGCTCAGGGTAGCCGGGGTAGTTGAAGCACGACTCGGTGTGCATGAAGCTCTGGATCTTCAGCCCGTCGAGGATCTCGGGAGTGATGCCGCGCTGGTCGCTGAAGCCCGAGCGCCAGCCGGCGACCACGAAGTCGGCCTTGGCGTCCACGACGAGCTCACGGTTGAGCAGGTCGTCGCTGAGGAACTCGACCTTGGCGTACTCGGCCGCCCAGGGCGACTCCTCGACGGACGGGTTGGCGGGCGGCATCACGTAGCCGTGCACATGCTGGGCCAGGCCGAGAGCGAACAGCTTGTCGGCGCTGCCGCCCTCGTAGACGACGGCCCGGCGGGGGGTGGTGTACTGGACGTCCTCGCCGCACCTCTTGACCGTCACCGTGCGCGCGGCGCTGCCGCCGCCCTCCACCTGCGCGCCGCATCCGGCGAGCAGGAGCGCGCCGGCCAGGAGCACGGCGGAAGTGCGTCCTTTCACTTCGGGTTTCCTTTCATGGTCGTGGCCGTGCCCAGGTCGTAGAGCACCTGGGGGACCCCGGTGAACGGATGGGGGACGACGCTCGCCTCGACGCCGAACGCTTCGCGGAGCAGTTCCTCGGTGAGAACCTCGGCGGGCGGGCCGCACGCGACGAGGGCGCCGTGGGAGAGTACGGCGAGCCGGTCGCAGGCGGAGGCGGCCAGGTTGAGGTCGTGCAGGGTGACCAGCACGCTCAGCCCGGCGCCCCTGAGCATCGACAGCAGCCGGATCTGGTGGTGCAGGTCGAGATGGTTGGTCGGCTCGTCGAGCACCAGCAGCCGCGGCTCCTGCACCAGCACCCTGGCCACCAGGACGCGCTGGCGTTCCCCACCGGACAGCGACAGCACGCCGCGCTCGGCCAGGTGCAGCACCTCCATCCGCGCCATCGCCTCACGGCACAGCTCCCGCTCGCGGACGCTGAGCGCCTGGTTGCCGCGCAGGTGGGGGGCGCGGCCGAGGGCGATGACCTCCTCGACCGTGAAGTCGAGGTCCGCCCGGCCCTCCTGGGTGAGGGCGGCGATCACCCGGGCGCTGTCGCGCAGCGGCATCCGCGTCAGCTCCTGGCCGTCGATCCACACCGCGCCGTCCGACGGCCGCAGCGCCCGGTACACGCAGCGCAGGGCCGTGGTCTTGCCTGATCCGTTGGGCCCGACCAGCCCCACCACTTCTCCGTCGCCGACGGCGAGCGCCAGCTCGTTGACGATGGCGGCGCCGTCGATGGACACCGAGAGATCGTCCAGCAGCAGGCGGGTCATCAGCGGCCTCCGAACAGGTAGCCACGGCGGCGCAGCAGTAGGACGAACACCGGCACGCCCACCAGCGCCGTGATCACGCCCAGCGGCAGCTCGCGCGGTGCCACCAGCGTCCTGGCCACCAGGTCGGCCCACACCATGAAGATCGCCCCGGCCAGCGGCGCGATGGTGAGCACGCGGACGTGTGCCGCCCCCACCCACAGCCGCACGAGGTGCGGCATGACCAGCCCGACGAAGCCGATCGCGCCGCTGACGGCGACCATCGCGCCGGTCGCCAGCGACGTCAGCACGAACAGGCCCCGGCGGAACCTGACGGTGTCCACGCCCAGGCTCACCGACGTTTCATCGCCCAGGGCGAGCACGTCGAGGCTGCGGGCGAAGCGGCGCAACGCCACGACGGTGACCAAAGTGACGACTGCCACGACCGGCAGCGCTCCCCATGTCGCCGCGCCGAAGCCGCCCATCGACCAGAACAGCACCGTGCTCGTCGACTCCCCGTCCGGGACGAAGTACACGATCAGGCTCATCAAGGCCTGGAACCCGAACGCCATCGCCACCCCGGTGAGCACCAGCCGCAGCGGCATCAGCCCGCCGGCACCGCGCGAGGCCAGGTAGACCAGCGCGGAGACGAGCAGCGCGCCGAGGAACGCGCCGGCCGAGACCGCGTAGATCCCCAGCGCGGTGAGCGCGCCGGTGGCGCTGACCAGCACCGCCCCGGCCGACGCCCCCGAGGACACACCGAGCACGAACGGGTCGGCCAGCGCGTTACGCACCATCGCCTGGATCGCCACCCCGACCACGCTGAGCCCGGCCCCCACCAGCACCGCCAGCAGCACGCGCGGGGTCCGTACCTGCCAGATGATCTGGTACGCGGTGACCTCCTCGGCCGTGATCGAGCCGCCGGTCACCGCCGCCCACAGGAAGCGCAGCGTCTCCCCCGGCGGCACCGCGGCGGAGCCGAGCCCTATCGCCAGCAGCACCGACACCGCGAGGACACCGGCCAGCAGAACGACGATCAGCGCCATGGCCGGCCCCGCCGCGCTACCGGTGGATGGGTCCTCGGCTCCTGGGACCGTCGGTGAGGATGCCGCGCCGGAGCCCGATGGGCCCGGCTCACGCAACGTTCTCAAGGACACTCCAGAAAATGAGAATCATTTCCGCCAGACCGTACCACCATGCATGGCTTACGCACTATTGGGGCGTAGGCGGTGAGACAGCCGCGTTAGTCTGCTGCCGCGTACCTGCGTGCAAGTGGGGAGGGTGATGTCGCAGCCAAGTATGGCGGACCGGCCGGTTCCGGACGGTGGCCGGTCGCCGGAGTCCGGGTTACAACGGGCCTTGGCCGGGTTCCGGATGCCCTGGGCGTTCATCGTTCTCGTGGCCCTGCTGGTGGCGGGGCGTTTCCTGCTCGCGCCCCACCTGACGCATCCGGCGCTGCAGACTTGGGCGACGGTGTTCGTGGCGGTGTGCGTGCAGGCACTGCCGTTCCTGGTGCTGGGAGTGGCGTTATCGGCGGCCATCACCGCGTTCGTGCCCGCCTCGTTCTGGACGCGGGCGCTGCCCCGGCGCACCTACGCGGCGGTGCCGGTGGCGGGAATGGCGGGGGCGGTGCTGCCCGGCTGTGAGTGCGCGTCGGTGCCGGTGGCCTCCGGGCTGATGGCGCGCGGGGTGGCACCTCCGGCGGCGCTGGCGTTCCTGCTGGCCTCCCCGGCGATCAACCCGGTCGTGCTGGTGGCCACCGCCGTGGCCTTCCCCGACGACCCCGCGATGGTGGTCGCGCGGTTCGCCGCATCGCTGGCCGTGGCCGTGCTGGCCGGCTGGATCTGGGCCCGGTTCGGGCGCACCGCGTGGCTGCCGACGCCCCGCCGAACCGCCGGGACCGGCCAGAGCAAGGCGGGCGCGTTCGTGGACGCGATGCGTCACGATCTGCTGCACGCCGGCGGCTTCCTGGTGGTCGGCGCGCTGGCCGCGGCGACCCTGAACGTGCTGATCCCGCGCGACTGGCTGACCACGGTGGCCGGGGTGCCGGTCGTGTCCGTGCTGGTACTGGCGTTCCTGGCGGTGCTGCTGTCGATCTGCTCGGAGGCCGACGCGTTCGTGGCGGCGTCGTTCACGGCGTTCTCCCCCACGGCCAAGCTGGCGTTCCTGGTGGTCGGGCCGATGGTGGACCTGAAGCTCATCGCCCTGCAGGCGGGCACCTTCGGCCGGGCCTTCGCCTGGCGTTTCGCGCCGCTCACGCTGGTCCTCGCCATCGGGGTCAGCTTCGTCGCAGGCTGGGCACTACTGTGAGCCGCCAGACGCAGGGCGCCGTCCTGCTGATCCTCGGCGCGACAGTGCTGAGCATCTCCGCGTTCTCCACGACGTACGTCAACTACGTCAAGCCCGGTTTCCGGCCGCTGCTCGTGGGCGCTGGTGCGGTGCTGGCGGTTCTCGGCCTGCTATCCGTCGTCGCCGGGCTGGTGGACCGGCCCGGCGCCCACCAGCGTGGGCCGCGGGTGGCGTGGCTGCTGGCCGTGCCGGTGTTCGCCATCGTGCTGATCGCCCCGCCCGCGCTCGGCGCCTTCGCCGCCAGGCATGGCGACGGCCCGCCGGCGCTCGTCCGGACCGGCGGCTACAGCGCGTTGACGGGAGGCGAGGTGATGGAGCTGACGCTGGGCGAGTTCATCGGGCGCGCCTACGCGCGGTCGGGGCCGTCGCTCGCCGGCAGGAAGGTCAGGCTGATCGGCTTCGCCGTCCCGGCCGAGGACGGCAAAAGCTGGTATCTGACCCGGATGCGGATCCGCTGCTGCGCCGCCGACGCGCTCGCCTTGGAGGTCGCGGTCCAGGGGGCTGCCGCCCCGGCGGAGGACTCGTGGGTGGCGGTCACGGGCACCTGGGTTCCGTGGCGGGACGGGGTGCCCGATGAATACGTGGTTCCGGCCCTGGCCGCGACCGCTGTGACCGCCGTCGAGCGGCCGGCGGAGCCGTACGAATAGGGTTGCGCCGGTGAATCGAGTCACGCAGAACCTGCTGCTCCTCCTACTCGGCGGAGCGCTGTTGAAGATCTCCGCCTTCTCCGCGGACTTCGCCAACTACGTCAAGCCGGGATTCCGGCCGCTGGTGATAGCGGCGGGCGTGGTGCTGGTCGTCCTCGCCCTAGCCGCTCTGACTCTGGACCGCCGCAGGAGCAGGAGCGCGGCACGCCGGAGGAAACTCCTCCACGCGCGTGCCGCCGAGGAGGCGTATCTGGCGGCGCTGGTCGGCCGTGCTCCGGTCACCCCCGCGCACCAGCACGAGCACGAGCACGAACGCGAGCACGAACGCGAGCACATGGAAGGGCACCGGGTGGCGTGGCTACTGGTGGCCCCGCTCGCGGTGATCTTCCTGGTCGCTCCTCCAGCCCTCGGCTCGTTCGCCGTCCGGCAGGCCGAGCAGACCTCCCACGCGCCTCCGCCCACTCTCGTCGAGGCCCGCCCCACCGGACTGAAGGACGGCCGGGTGAACGTGCTGAGCATGCTCGACTTCGCCAACCTGGCCTGGGACGACCCCAGCGAATCGTTGCGGGGCAAGACCGTCCGGCTGACCGGTTTCGCCGTACCGTCCGGCCGGGACGACGGCTGGTACCTGACGCGCATGCGGATCGGCTGCTGCGCCGCCGACGCCCTCACCATGCAGGTCATGGTGAAAGGCGCCCCCGCGCCCGCGACCGATTCCTGGGTACGAGTCACCGGCACCTGGAATCCGCGAAAAGTCCGAAGGACGGACGCCTACTCTCCGCCCGAGATGACCGCTTCCCGTGTTGAGCGGATAGCTGCGCCCGACCAACCGTATGAATGAGCCTTGCTGTCCGCCCTAGCCGTCACCGGCCTGGCCCTCGCAGTCGCGACGGACTGCTTACGCAAACATTCTGGAATTCTACGGACTGCCCGCCACACCCCTGATCCACACGAGCAAGATGACGGGTTACGAAATCCCTCGACAATGATTATCATGTGCTCGACTCGTCGGGACATCGACCGTGAAGGGTGAGGCATGCCCGTCTCTCGAGCTCCATCGTGCTGGCGCCCGCTCGTGCCACCCTGAGTCATCGTGCGGCGCAACGACTACGAGGTGGTCACAACCGTCCGCACCCTCACCGTCGGCCTGACCTTGAACGGCTCCATCTCCCTCCCGGTGATGATCGGCGTGCTCATCGTCACCCTGCGCATGCTCGACCCCATCTCCCAGCTCGGCGAGCTGGCCGGCACTGTGCAGATCAACGCCGACGCCATCGGCCGCGTACGCGCCCTGCTGGCGGTGCCACCGCTGCCCGAACCGGCCGAGCCGGCCGGCAGGGCATCGAGCTGCGCGGCGTGCGCTTCGGCTACGACGACGGCCCCGCCGTCCTCGACGGCATCGACGCGACGATCCCCGCCGGCAGCTTCACCGCCGTCGTGGGCCCGTCGGGGGCGGGCAAGAGCACCCTGCTGAAACTGCTCGGCCGCTTCTTCGACGCCACCGAAGGCTCGATCCGCATCGGCGGCCGGGACGTGCACGAGCTGGGCAGCGCTGGCGCCTCCCCGCTGACCGCGCAGGTCTTCCAGGACGTCTACCTGTTCGAGGGCACCATCGCCGACAACCTGCGAGTGGCCGCGCTCGACGCGAGCGACGCCGACCTCGACCGGGTGGCCCGCGTCGCCCGCCTGGACGAGATCGTCGAACGCCTGCCCGACGGCTGGCACACCCGCGTCGGCGAGGCCGGCTCCACCCTGTCCGTCGGTGAGAAGCAGCCCGTCTCGATCGCCCGCGCCCTGCTCAAGGACACGCCCATCGTGCTGCTGGACGGAGGCCACCGCCGCCCTCGACCCGGCCACCGCTCAGGGCGTAGATGGGACGGTCGTTGCCGACCGCGGTGCCGAGGTAGAGGGTGGCCAGTCAGATGGCACCAGGCCGGGGAGCGGCTGCCCCAGAGCCTGTACGGAGTTCAGATCTTTAGGCTGGCCGGAGGCTGCGGAGCCATAAGACGGCTCCTGGGGGATGAAGACCGGCCAGGTAGCTGTCGGGGGTGTTGTCGAACCGGAAGGCCAGCCCACGCCACTCCTTGATCCGATTGACGCACCGTTCCACGGTGTTGCGCTCCTTGGAGAGATCCAGATCATGGCGGACTGGCCGGCCGCCACGAGAACCACGCCTTTTGCGGTTGGCTGCCTGGTCGACCTTCTCCGGGATGACCGCCTTGACTCTGCGCTGGCGCAGGCAGGCGCGGTTGCCGCGGGAGGAGTACGCCTTGTCGGCGGCCACCGCGCCCGGCCTGGTACGCGGACGGCCGACCGGCAGGCGGATCCTGATGCGCTCCAGCACCGCGCGAAAGTGCGGGCTGTCTCCCGCCTGACCGGGAGTGAGAACGAAGGACAGCGGACGGCATCGCCGGTCAGCCGACAGATGCACCTTGCTGGTCAGCCCCCCCCGCGAGCGACCCAGCTTGGCCACCTTCAGCCGGAACCTGTGCCCACGTCGCAGGCGCCGGCGCGCGATCCCCTCTCCGTCGCCGAGGCCATCCGCGCCGGCGTTTTGCCCCTTTGGCGTAGCCCCCTTTTCCTGCTCGGCCGCCTTACCCAGCGCTGCGGCCAGCTCGCCGTCCAGCGCCACCCCAGCAGCGTGATAGTGGGCACGGGCCGTGGTGGAATCCACGCTGACCAAGTCCAGGTCAGCCTGCCCACGGGCCGCAGCCTCAGCGATCACCGCCTGCATCAACTGCTCGAACACCCCGCTCACCGCCCACGAGCGGAACCGGTCATAGACCGCGGACCAGGGCCCGTACTCAGCAGCGGGCAGATCCCGCCACGGGCTGCCGGCCCGAAACCGCCCACATCACCGCATTGAACTGCTGCCCCAGGTCCGGAATCGGACCTCGCTCACCCAGCGGCAAGCGAGGCTCGACCAAGGACCACTCCTCGTCAGTGAGGTCACCACGCGCCATGGCGAAGACCTACCAGGATCGCGGACCGGAGCGCAGGAAATCCTCCTGATCTCAACTCCGTACAGGCTCTAGTTCCCGGGCCCGGTCCTGCGCGAGGGTTCGCGGGTCGTCGGCCACAGCCAGTGCGTTGCCAGTACGGCCACGATGCTGCCTGCGAGGACCATCCCCGCCCGCACCGCAGCCGTGTACCACGGTGTGAGGCGCCCGAAGTCCGTGATGAGCAGCAGGGGAAGGGGGAAGGCCAGACACCAGTACAGGTAGTTGGCCGGCCGCAGACCGTATGCGAGGATGCCGGACACGCCCACCACCGCTGCCCCGACCCACGGCCCGGGGTCGACGAGCAGGACGAGTGCGGCGGCGACGCCGCCCAAGGTGTTGCCGACGATGCGCTGGCGTGCTTTGAGCCGGGTCCCCGTTGGCGTGGGGGTAAGAGTCAGCAGAATGCCCGTGATCAGCCAGTGGCCCTCGCCCGTGAGTCCGCGCAGTGCGGCCATCACGGCAGCGGCGCCGCCGACCACAAGTCCTGTGCGCCACGCATGGCGCAGGCGGCGCGCGATATCGCTCGGCCCGGGCGCCGGGACGGGGTCGGCCAGTGCGCTCTTCCCCCAGCGAGGCAGCGTCAGCACGCCTCCCCACAGAGCCCCCACCAACTGAGGCAAGCCCGGGAACCCGAACGCTCCGCTGTGACTGGAGATCCCGATCAGCAGGACCGCGAGGGCGGGTGTGTACCCCGCCTTGGGCAGCAGCGCGCCGACGCCTGCTGCGACGGCAACGGCGGGAACCAGCGCCCACGGTTGCTCCTCGGTCACGTATGCGTAGAGCCCCGCAGTGGTGATCCATGCCGCCCGGACGGCCAGGCGCCGGGCACGCTCCCGCAAACCCGCTCCTGGCGGCAGCGGCATGGCGACCAGCACCACGGGCAACAGCAGTGCGATCCCCGCGTCCGGGTGACCGACCGCAGTGCCGGCCAGCAGCGGCACAGCCAGGGCCAAGCCCGCCGCGCCGCCGGCACCCCAATCCGCCTTCGCCTTCGGACGCCACTCCACCGCGACCAGTGCCCGGAGCCGGGCCCTGATCATCGCGACTCGCCGACTGGCCCTGCCCTCCTGCCTTTTCTCCTGCGGCACTTCGCCTCCAGCGACGCGTAGGGAGGCACCATGGTTCGCCGACCGGCGTGGCTTGGCCCGCCCATCCGCATGTCGCCCCGCCTGCCGCAGCTACGACAGCTACGTTTGGCATCCCGTATTATCACTTAGTGTAACCAGTGATCATCCTCCCACGGCGGCGAGGTCGCGCTGGAGGTGGCGGCGACACGGCCGGAGGCGGTCACTGCCGTGGCATTGCTCTGTTCCGCGATGCCCGGACACGTGCCGGGCCCTGAACTGCGGTCGTTCACCGAGCGGAAGAACGCGCTGTTGGCGGCGGGCAACATCGCTGGGGCCGTCGAGTTGAACGTCACGACGTGGCTGGGCCCTGAAGCCAGCGGAGAAGTTCGGGAACAGGTCCGGCAGATGTGCCGGCATGCGGTCGAGACGCATGCGGCAGCAAAGTTCGCCTCGACCGCCGCGCCGGTCGACCTGGCGCGGATCACAGCCCCTTGCCTGGCTGTGTCGGGAGCGCACGATCTCGCTGACTTCCGAGAGATCGCCGTCGGCCTGCCGGAACGAATCGCCGGCGCCCGCCACCTCGAACTGCCCTGGGCTGGCCACCTGCCCAGCCTGGAGCGACCTGCGGTGGTAACTGACTTGCTGATCCGATTCCTCGGCGAGACGGTCCCCGCTGGCTGAGGGAGAGCCAGTTTTGAAACCGCTAGGTAGGGGCGGGCCTGAGCCACTCGCTGGCTGCCGCCCGCTCGGGTGGGAGCAGATGGCCCGCGCGGTGCGGATGCTGAATCGCCCCGGGAAGGTGGATTCAACTGGTCGTCGCAACGCCTCGATCGCCGTCGGCCAGCGGTGTGAGCAGGCCGAGGTGCGCCCGTCGACAGGGCGCACCGGCACATGCTTCGACAACGTGGTCACCGAGAGCTTCTTCGCCTCACTGGAGTGCGAACTCCTCGACCGGCGCACCTTCCACACCAGCTCAGAAGCCGAACGGGCTATCTTCAGTTATATCGAAGGCTTTTACCATCCACGACGCCGCCACTCCGCCAACGG
Organism: Nonomuraea longispora; assembly: GCF_004348345.1. Lineage (GTDB taxonomy): Bacteria > Actinomycetota > Actinomycetes > Streptosporangiales > Streptosporangiaceae > Nonomuraea > Nonomuraea longispora. The sequence continues at coordinate 1,499 of NZ_SMJZ01000063.1, read as the reverse complement.
CTACCTCAGCCCCGCCGAATACGAACGCCGACACGAGCTCAAGAACGCCCAAGATCTCGACTGTGCTGCCGCGTAGTCGCAAGCCCTGATGTGTCCACCGAACCGGGGCAACTTCAGGTCGACGATCGTCCCCACCTGCGAACCTTCCTGCGCGGCCGGGGCATCACCCCGCGTGGCTCACCTTCGGCGCGTTCCCGCTGATCGCGATCCAGGTGCTACACGCCGGACCGGCCGAGGTCGCGGCGTTGTCCTCGGCAGGGGCTTTGGCAGGCGCGGCCGCGTAGGCCCGCGTAGACACCGTGCCGCGATGCCGAGCACGTCAGGCCCGCCGACGTGCAGAGAACGATCTCCGCACCTTGCGTGGCGTAGGACGGGCGGCGGCCACACAAGCGGATCACGTTCCCTCGACGATCCAGGCGACCACGGTCATGAACATCCGCCTCCGACGACGTTCAGCGAGACCCACAATGCCAGGGTCGACAGCGCCACCGCGGCAGGCACGGTCAGCAGGCCCAGCCAGGTGAACTCCCTCAGATCCACAATATGTTCATGCTGGCGAATGATGCGCCTCCACAGCAGGGTCGCCAGAGAACCGGCGTAGGTGAGGTTCGGGCCGATGTTCACGCCAAGCAGCACCGCCAGCACCGCGCCCGGACCGGCGGGCGCGGTCAGCGGCAGCAGGACAAGGACTGCAGGCAGATTGTTGACCACATTGGCCAGTACGGCGGCAAGCGCCGCGACACCGAGCAAGGTGGGCAGCGTGGCGTCGCGGGGGGTCAGGTGGTCCAGCGCTTCGGCGAGCCCGTTGTCCAGTACCGCGCGAACCACCACGCCCAGCGACAGGACGAAGGCGAGGAACGGGACCGCAGTGGCCCGGGCGATGCCGGCGACGGTGATGCGGCCCTTGCCCAGAGCCCGGGCTGCGAGTACCAGGGCGCCGGCGGCGGCCGCCCAGGCGGGGTCGATCCCGAGCGCGGATGTCAAGGCGAATCCCGCGAGCGTGCCGGCCACGGTGACCAGTGCGAACAGCGGCAGCGGAGGAGCCGGCACGGTGGGTGGAGGTGATGTGCCCGCGTCCAGGTCGATGGCGAAGAAGCGGCGAAATACCAGATACTCGACGGCAATCGCGACCAGCCAGGCAGCACCATCACGGCGGCGAAGCGGACGAAACTCAGCCCGCTGGCCGCGAACGCGAGCAGATTGGTCAGGTTCGAGACCGGCAACAGCAAGGAGGCGGTGTTCGACAAGTGTGTGCAGGCGTACACGTGCGGTTTCGCGCGGACGCCGAGCCTGGCGGCGGTGGCAAACACCACAGGGGTCAGCAGCACGACCGTGGCGTCCAGGCTGAGTACCGCCGTGGTCACCGAGGCGATGATGGCGCTTCGAAGATCTGACCAGACCTGCTCTGTGAAATTTGCCAGGTGAGCGACTCGCCGAGAGAGATCGTTCTTGTCTCGGTGGGGCTCCCTCGACGCTTCGGGTGATCACGTTTCGAAGCG
>NZ_SMJZ01000062.1 GCF_004348345.1 Nonomuraea longispora | reverse complement strand
GGGTCGGCGTCGGGGTGGGGGTGGCCGTGACGGTCACCGTCGGCTGCGCGGTCTTCGTCCTGGTCGGGACGGACGTCGGCGTGCCCGTGGGCCGCTCGGCCGAGCGGGTCGGCACGGCCGTCGGCTGGACCGCCGTGGGCGTGTAGGTGGGGATCGGCAGGGGCGTGGGCGTGTCCTTCTGGCCGAGCGCCTCGTCGTACTTGCCGACCCGGTGGCCGCTGCCGTCCTTCTGGATGACCAGGGCTGTCTCGCTGAACTGGTCGTTCACCCAGAGCAGCCCGTCCTTGACGAAGACCTCCAGCGGCCCGGCCTTGCCCGTGACGACCTTCTCCGGCTCGAACTTCTTGGCCACGGTGTCGTACACGATGAGCCGGCCCGTGCTCTCGTTCGCGATGTAGATCCGCCGGCCGAGCGCCTGCGGCCTGCCCAGCTTGCCGCCCTTCACCGCGACGGTCGTCAGGGCTCCGCTGGCCGTGTCGACCAGGACGAGCGCGCCCTGCGCGGGCGCCAGCACGGGCACGACGTTGCTCTCGGCCACGGCCGGTACGAGCAGTCCGCCGGTGCCCGCGTCGGTGACGGTGCTGGGCAGGCTGACCTCGAGCCGGGTGCCGGTCGCTCCGATCACCATGGCGGAGGCGCGGGCGGAGTTGGTGACCAGCGGCACGCCGTTCGCGATCGTCAGCGTGAGCGGGTCGCCCGGCTCGCCGACCGTCACGGCCTTGCCCTTCTGGGCGCCGTTGATCTGGACGAGCGTGCCCTCCTCGGGGACGGGCACCCAGAGCGTACCGTTCTTGTCGATGCCCGCCTGCCCGAACGGCGGCTTCAGCGTGATGGGCGCGCCGACCGTGGCCACGGTGAGCGGGTCGAGCTGCTGGACGGTGCCGCCGCGCGGGTCCAGCGCGTACGCCTTGCCCGCCGCCATCACGATCTCCATGCCGCCGGCGCCGAGCTTGCCGGTCTGGGCGACCTCCAGCTGGGTGGAGTCGATGCGGCTGACCTTGCCCGTGGACTCGTCGACGACGAGCACGTTGTCGCCGTCCTGCACCACCTTGAGCGCGTCGCCCTCGGAGGAGGCCAGGTCGACCCGGCCGTCCACCTGCCCGGACAGGCCGTTGGCGTGCACGACCTCGCCGTTGAGCGCGCTGGCCAGCCAGGCTCCCACGTCGGAGAGCTTGGGCCGGGCGCTCGACACTCCCGAGCCCAGGAACAGACCGGCCCCCACCAGCACGGCGACGAGCACGGACGCGACGACTCCCGCCACGCGCCGCCCCGCCGCACCCCGCCACCTCATGGCCACTTATTCACATCCCGCGACATTTGTGCACGTGCGTATCCGCGCACACCCTAGGGCCGGGCCCGTGCCTGAGAACGTTCCTTCAAACAACCTGGAAATGTCGGTCAGCGCCCGTCGCGCTGCCGATCCTCGATGGCGCGCAACTGTTCCTCCATCGACGTCTCGTACGACTCCAGCAGATCGCCGAAGTTCTCGTCGGGCAGGCCCACGCCGAGCGTGCCCGCCATCACCGCCTCCACCTTCCGCGCCACGTCGTCCTGGGCCTCCTGCGCGGCCCGCAACATCGCCTCGGCCAGACGCCGGCTGTCCATGCGCATGGCCCGCGGCGCCAGTTCGACCTCCGTCAGCCGGCCCGAGGGGCCGACCGTCACACGCACCTGCCCGTCGGCCGCCGCACCGCGGCCGACCGCCATGTCGATCTCACTCCTGAGCTCCTCGACGCGGGACAGCATCTCCTCCGCCCGCGCGGTGATGCGTTCCAGATCCTCGGGGTCGAAGTCGTTCACCGTACCTCCCGGCTCTTCTGCGGGGAGAGTACGGCGGGCCGAGTCCACTTCGGAAAAAGTTGAAGGGTGTCAAAATCGATTGCGCGTACACGAACATTAATGGAGCATTCCCACCAAGTAGCCGGCGGGGAAATACGCCTTACCGATGGCGGCACGCGCACGCCACCGGCCGCCTGTCCCGGGTCCGCGAGTCCTCTCCAGGGAAGGGTGTTCGTGTGAGTCAAGGGTTCGTCTCCATCGGCCCCGGCGGTCTCGACGAGCTCCACAAGGCTGGCAAGGCGTGCGCCGACACGGCCGCCGCGCTGTCCGGCGTCCTGCGCGAGTTCCAAGCCGGCGCCGCCCCCGAGGTGGACACGTACGACCTCATCGAGGAGGGCGCCGCCGAGTTCGCCAAGGGCTACGAGGCGTTCTTCAACGGCCTGTCGTCGGCCCTGTGGAAGCGCGAGACGACCCTGGTGCAGCTCGCCGAGGGGCTGCTGGCCGGCGCGGCCACCTACGACGCGGCCGGCAGCGGGCGGTCCGAACCGCAGCCGGCGCCCACGGCGGCCGAGCCACCGGACCCCGGCACGGTGTCGATCATCTGGAACGCCACCCTGGACATGCTCGGAATGGGCGGCGCGTACGAGGAGCAGCTCGCCCAGATGCGCGAGAGCTGCCTGGCCACCGCGAAGAGCCTCAGAGACGTGCACGACAAGCACATCTCCGCGATCGAGGCGCACGTGAGCCGGGCGGACTGGGCGGGCGACGCCGCCGACGCCTTCCGCGAGACCTGGCGCACCCACGTGAACCCGCCGGAAGGCAATACCGAGACGCCGGGCCTCCCCGACCTGGCCGCGCGGGCCGACGAGGCGGCGGCGATCATCGACAACGCGATCAAGGCCACCCAGGAGACCAAGAAGTACGTCGCCCTCTTCCTGGCCAGCCTCGGGGTGACCGTGGGGGTGGGCGCGGCGCTGAGCCTGGGCGCGCGGGCCGTCAACCGGCTGGCGGCACGGCAGGCGCTCGGCAGGGTGGCGCTCCTGCTGTCCACCCGCCACGCGAAACTCGGCGCCATGCTCCTCCGCCTCAACAGGATGCTGGGGCTCCGCTCCGGGACGCGGCTGCTGGGAGCCAAGGAGGCCGGACGCACGGTGCTGTCGGCGTACGCGAAGAACGCGGGGCTCGTGGCGGGCACCAACTACGTCAACTCCAGCCTGGCCAACACCTTGCGGGGACGCGAGGACCCGTGGGGGATCAACGTCAAGATGGCCGGCACACTGACCGGCCTCTCGCTCCTCGGCGGAGGGGTCGGCTTCGTGAAGGGCCTCGCCCCCGTTGCGCGGCTGGCGCAGAACCATCCGATGGCGTTCGCCATCGGGCTCGAAGGGGCGCTCAACGCGGGCGCCAGCACCGGCCTCAGCCTGCTCTACGACGGCAAGCCGCTGGGGGCGGCGCTGAAGGACGGCCTGACCGTCGGCGGCGTCAGTGCCCTCTTCGGCGGCGGGTACGCGCGGTTTCTACGCGACAGGACCGGCCTGCGCCACCACGCTTTCCACAAGGCGGACAAGTGGGACCTCAGACTGTCGGCGGCGGACCCGTCGAAGCCGCTGACGCCGATGAACGCGCAGTTCACCCCCCGCCGCCTCTTCTCCTGGATGGACCCGGCCAAGCACGGGTACGTGCCGGTGGTGGGGAGAGGCGCGGGCGACCCCACGACCGTCTGGGCGCCGAAGAACAGCGTGTCGGCCAGGGCGCGGGAGTTCCAGTTGTGGAACCCCCAGTCCGCCCTGAACAAGATCAGCAACTGGCCCAAGGCCGCGCGGGTGCCCGCGCAGGGGCTGGTGAACTTCAGCTCCAAGCCGGTCAGCGCCTTTCTGGACGGCTCGCCGTTCGTGAAGGGCCGCCTGCTGGGTCTTCTGCCCGGAACGATCTCCTACGGCCTCGTGCCGCGCGGCCAGGTCGACACCCCGCCGTTGTCCGTCCCCGGGCACGACGACTGGACGTCCGAGGCGCCCGTACCGACCCTGCCGCCGCCCACGCCGGGCGGCGGGGAGCGGATCGTGGCGCCCGGCGACACGCTGAGCCACATCGCCGAGGACGAGTACGGCGACCCGCGCCACGCGCAGACCGTCTACGAGGCGAACGACGACATCGAGGGCATCACCCCCGACCACATCGAACCCGGGTGGCGCCTCGACATCCCCGAGATCCCCACCGGCGAGAAGCCCCGCTGAGGTGCGGGAACGTTGACGGTTAACCGTTTCTTGAAGTGGGACGCCCGGTCAATGTTCGCCGCTAGCCTCGGCTGAATGTTCTCTGCTATCAGGAAGTCGGCGGTGGCCGTCGCGGCCCTCGCCCTCGCCTTCGTCGCCGGCGCCGCACCCGCCCACGCCGCCGGGCTCGGCACGTACGGCGATTTCTCCCGCATGTTCGACAAGAGCGCCGGCCAGTTCTGGTCTGGCTCGTGGCGCAACCAGTGGGCATGGGAGCCGAAGGGCGGCAACGTCTCGCACATCAGGTGGGGCGACCCGGCCAAGTGGCCGCCGGCCAACTACGAGAAGTTCCAGCGCGTCGGCGACTGGGTGAAGCTCGACGGCTACGGCAACAGCGAAGGCATGCTCAAGCAGCGCGTCACCAAGGAGCGGATCGGCGACGTCAACTGCAAGAACATGAAGCCGCTGCTGTCGCTCGACGGCAAGCAGCACTATGTGAAGTGGACCGTCCAGCCGGAGGCGTACTGTCTCGAGGCCTGGGGGAAGATCCTCATCCCCGGCGGCACCGACGTGGACTTCTACCACAAGCAGGTGTGGTTCCCGCCGTCCGGGCCCACTTGCGCCAACAAGTACTTCAAGGGCCGAACCTGCATCAAGCAGTTCGAGATCTGGAAGGACAACAACCGGGGCAACGGCGACGTCGGCGGGCCTCTGGAACTGCGGCACAAGCGGGACAACATCTTCGCCAAGGGCATGGGGCCGGCGTTCATCATCCACAACTACTTCCCGAACGACGGCTGGCAGGCCGAACTGCGCCAGGCCTGGACCTACTGACCCCCGTCCCCTCGCCGGCGCGAAGCGGGAGCGGTCAGCCCGGGCGGCGGGCGACCAGGGCGAAACGGCGGGCGGTCGCCCGTAGCGGGTGGCCGCGCTCCATCTCCTCGTGCAGGGCGCGCAGCCTGTCGCCCTGGTCGTGCACGTCGAAGCCGGGCACCTGCCACGAGATGATTCGCAGGTACAACACGAGCGCGCCCACGTCGCCGATCGCGACCGGGTAGCCGGCCTCCTGCCGCCAGGTGACGTCGAGGCCCGCGCCGGCCAGCCCCGCAACGGCCGTGTCCAGGTTCCAGCGCGCGTCCTCGTGCGGGGGCCCGCCCAGCGCCGCGTTGATCTCCTCCAGGTCGCGGCCCTCCACCTGCTGGGTGACGAACGTGCCCCCCGGGGCGAGGAGACGGCGGACCTCGTGCGGGTCGTACGCCTCGTGCCGGTCGACGATCAGCTCGAACGCCCCGGTGGGGAGCGGTAGCGTCCCCTCCCCACCGGCCGCCACCACCTCGACGCCCAGCGGCTCCAGGCGGCGTCGGGCGACCGGCACGTTCGGCGAGTGCCCTTCGGTGGCCACCGTGCGCGGCGGCAGCGGGGCCAGCGACGCCAGCAGCTCGCCGCCTCCCGTGCCCAGGTCGAGAAGCGAAGCCGTGCCGGGCAGCCGCTCGCGCACCATGCCCGCGTAGTCCCACGGCAGGTCGCCCGTCACCGTCATGCGGCCGTCGAACACGGCGAAGTCCCAGCCCTCGAACGGCGTGGCCAGCGCCTCCTGGATCAGCTCGTCGTAACCCACACCGCGATCATGCCTTCTCCTCCGGCCTGGCGCATCCCCGTCGTGTCCTCGGCGTCACGCGGTCGCGTCGTTCCGGACGGCCGGATGTCAACCATTGGATGAAGGGTCGCAACCTCCGGCCGTACCGGCGGGCGGGGCGGCGTTCCTAACGTGCGGGTCATGGATATGAGACGGCGGAACACGGTGGTCGCGGGGGCCGTGGCGCTCCTGCTCGCCCAGGGCTGCGCCACGCCGCAGGGCGGCGCGACGCCCGCGCGGGGTGCCGGTGCGGGCGGTCCTGATGCGGTGCTGGACAGCGGACGGATCCGAGGAGTCCATGACGGGGATGTCGTGCGATATCGCGGTATCCCGTACGCCCAGCCGCCCACCGGGGACCTGCGCTGGCGCCCGCCCCGGCCCGTCGCCCGGTGGCAGGGTGTGCGCGACGCGACGACGTCCGGCCCCGCCTGCCCCCAGGCCAGCGAGAACCCCAAGGAGAGCAGCGAGGAGGAGAACTGCCTCACCCTCGACGTCACCGTCCCCAGAAAGCCGGCCCCCAGCGCACCTGTCCCCGGTGAACCGGGCTCCCGGAAGGCGGGCTCCGGGAAGACGGGTTCCGGCCAACCAGGCTCGGGCCAAGCCGGCTCGGGCGCGTCGGGCGGCGCGGGCAGGCCGGTGATGGTCTGGTTGCACGGCGGCGGCTTCACCGCGGGCCGCGGCGCCGACTACGACCCGCGCCGCCTGGCCGTCCAGGGCGACGTCGTCGTGGTCACCGTGGAGTTCAGGCTCGGCGTGCTCGGCTACGTCGCGCTGCCCGGCATGCCCGGTGGCGGCACGTTCGGGCTGCAGGACCAGCAGGCCGCGCTGCGCTGGGTACGGCGGAACGCGGCGGCCTTCGGCGGCGATCCGGGCAACGTGACGTTGTTCGGCGAGTCCGGCGGCGGCATCGCCACGTGCGGCCAGCTCACCGCGCCCGGCGGCAAGGGCCTGTTCCACAGGGCCATCGTCCAGAGCGGCTCGTGCGGCACGGCCCTGCTGCCCAACGCGACCGGTCCCGGCACGCCGAAACTGTCGTTCTGGCGCCCGCTGAAGGAGACGTACGCCGCCACCCGCTCGGCGGCGCGGCAGGTGGGCTGCCCGGCGGGGAAGGACGCGGCGAAGACGCTCCGTTGCCTGCGCGGCAAACCGGTCAAGGAGCTGCTGGAACTCACCGGGATGTTCAGGGCGGCCTCGTACGGCGGCCCGGCGCTGCCCCTCTCCCCCGAGCGGGCGCTGCGCAAGGGCGACTTCGCCCGCGTGCCCGTGCTCACCGGGCACACCAGCAAGGAGGCGCTGGTGTTCGCCGGCGTGATGAGCCTGCTCGGCGAGCCGGTCACCGACGAGAACCTCCCCGAACTGCTCCGTCAGGGCTTCGGCCGCAGGGCGGAGGAGATCGCCCGCCGGTACCCCAGGGACGACTACGCCACCCCGAGCGAGGCGTGGGCCGCCCCCAACACCGACGCCATGTTCGCCTGCCCCCACGCGAGGGACGGCGATGCCCTGACCCGCCGGACGAAGGTGTACGCCTACGTCTTCGGCGACGACACCGCGCCGCCGTTCGTGCCGACGTTGCCGGGGTTCCCCGCGGGGGCGCAGCACGCCTCGGAGCTGGCGTACCTGTTCGACGTACGGGACAAGCCGATCAACCTGGACGGCGAGCCCGTGCCGCTCACCCGGACCCAGCTGTCGGTGGCCCGGGATATGGTGGCCGCCTGGGCGTCGTTCGCGCGGACCGGCACGCCGTCCTCCGGCGACCGGGCCTGGCCGCGCTGGGGCTCCGGCGGGCGGGTCGCGCACCTGATCACCGAGCGGCCGGGAAGCACCGCCACGACGCCCGCGCCCCGGTGCGCCCACTTCGATCGACCATGACCGACACCACACCGTCTTCGAGCGACGCCAGGAGGGTCCAGGCCTTCCTGGTCGTCGTCATGGCGGCGTTCGCCCTGCTCGACCTGGCACTCTACCGGAGCGTGCAGCGCACGAGCGGCCCGTTCGGCCCGGCCGCGGGGCTGGCGCTAAGCCTGGCCGCCGACGCCTGCCTGCCGTTCCTCGTACGGTTCACGCGGGTGGTCGCCATGCTCGTCTGCGCGGGCTCGGCGCTCGCCGCCGTCGGCGACACGCTGGCTCCCGGGTCGTTCACGCCGCTCGACCCTGTGACGCCGACGACCGTGCCCCTGTGCACGCCGGCGATCGTGTGGTTCGTTGTCAACAGGCTGCCGCGCCGGGAGGCGGTGGCGTACGTCGCGGTCCTGGCGCTGGCCGCCACCCGGTTGTGGAGGCCCGAGTGGGAGATCGCCTACGGCGGGATCGTCGCCACGGTGCTGCCCGGCGCTCTCGGCGTGTACGCCCGCGCCCGCCGCGAGCTGCTGCGATCGTTGCGGGAGCGGGCGGAGAGCACCGAGCGCGAGCGGCGGCTGCTCGCCGAACGGGCGAAGGCGGCGGAGCGGCAGCGGGTGGCGGGCGAGATGCACGACATCGTCACCCACCACGTCACCGAGATCGTCCTGGCCGCCGGGGCGTTGAAGGTATCGGCGGCCGACCACGAGGTCCGGGCGGCGGCCGAGCACATCCGCGACGCGGGCTCGCGCACGCTGACGGAGCTGCGCGACCTGATCGGCGTCCTGCGCCGCGGCCACGCGCACGAGCCCTGCCAGCCTGCGCGCGTCACGCTCGACCCGTCCGGTCTGGGCGTCCTCGTCGGCTCCGCCACCTCCGCGGGCAACCCGGCCACCCTGCGGGTCACCGGCACGCCGGAGGCGGTGACGCCGGCGATCGCGAGGGGCGCGTACCGCGTGGTGCAGGAGGCGCTCACCAACGCCAGGAAACACGCGCCCGGCGCGCCTGTCGAGGTCGAGCTGGCCCATGACCGCGACCGGCTGACCGTCACGGTCGCCAACGCCCCTCCACCGGCGGGTTCGGCGGCGAGCTCGGCGGCGGTTTCCGTGGCGGCCGGGTCAGGGCTGGCGGCGAGCGGTTCCGGGCTGGGGCTCGACGGTCTGCGGCGGCGGGTGTCGCTGCTGGGCGGCCGTTTCGCGGCTGCCCCCGAAGCGGACGGCGGATTCCGGGTCTCGGCCACCCTGCCCGTGTCAGTGCCCACGGACGACCGCCTGGACACCCCATGATCAGAGTACTCGTGGCCGACGACGACCCCATGGTCCGCCACCACCTTCGCGCCATCCTCACCTCGACGGGCGAGGTGGAGGTGGTGGCCGAGGCCGAGGACGGCGCGGAGGCGGTGGAGGCCGTGCTGCGCGCCGCTCCCGACGTCGTGCTGATGGACATCAGGATGCCCGGCGTGGACGGCATCACCGCCACCGCCGAGATCGCCAGGCTGCGCACGCCCCCGGTGGTGGTGGCCCTGACCACGTTCGACTCGGACACCCACGTGCTGCGCGCGCTCCAGGCCGGCGCGAACGGTTTTGTCGTGAAGTCGACCCCACCGCAAGACCTGATCGACCTGGTCAAGGTCGCGGCCCAGGGCGCCACCGTGTTGTCGCCGTCCGCCGCCCGTCACCTCGTGTCCCGCTCGGCGCCGGCGGACGACGCCGTGCGGGAGAAGCTGGCCGGGCTGAGCGAACGCGAGCGCGACGTGCTGGCCTGCCTCGGCGAGGGCCTGACCAACGGCGAGATCGCGGCCCGCCTGTTCCTGTCCGACTCGACCGTCAAGAGCTACATCTCGCGCCTGCTGGGCAAGCTCGACCTCGCCAACCGCACCCAGGCGGGCCTGCTCGCCCATCAGGCGGGTCTGGTCGGTCCCTGACCAAGACCTATGTCATGACGTCGACATGACGTCTGTCATGTCGAGCCGGTGACAGCGCGGACTGCCCATGACCAGGCTGGATGGATCAGGATAATCGTCATGATCTCCCCTCGAATGCGACACACCAGGCGGCTGGCCGCCGCAGCCGCGCTGCTCACCACGGCGACCCTGATGGCCCCGGGCACCGCCGCGGCCGCTCAGGATCCCGTGCTGGACCGGCAGGCGCTGCAGCAGTCGCTGGACGCCGCGCACAAGGCGGGGATGTACGGCATGCTCTCGACGGTCCGCGACGGGAACCGTACGTGGCAGGGCGCCACCGGCGTCGCCGACGTGACGACCGAACGGCCGATGCACCCGAGGATGACGCACCGGGTCGGCAGCATCTCCAAGACCTTCGCGTCCGTGGCCGTGCTGCAGCAGGTGGCGAGCGGCACCATCGAACTGGACGCCCCCATCGGCCGTTACCTGCCCGACCTCGTTTCCAGCGAGCGCGGCGAGAAGATCACCGTGCGGATGTTGCTCAACCACACCAGCCACATCGCCGACTACCTCGCTCCGGCGTTCCCCTCGCTGCTGGAGGGCAAGACCGGCAGCCTGGACGAGCACCGGTTCCGTAAGATCAAGCCGGCGGAGCTGGTGAAGATGGGCCTGGAGGGAACCCCGACGGGCGAGCCCGGCGCGACGCCCGGCTCCTACTCCAACACCAACTACGTGATCATCGGCCTGCTCCTGGAGAAGGTCACCGGCGAGAACGCCGAGCGCCACATCACCCGCAACGTGATCCGCAAGGCGGGCCTGCGGCACACGTCCTACCCGCGCACGCCCCGCATCCCCGGGGCCCACTCGAAGGCGTACGAGTCGTGGTACGGGCTGATCGACCCGCCGCGCGACTACAGCGTCTACGACATGTCGTTCGTGCGCACGGCCGGTGACGTCGTGTCCACGATGGACGACCTCAACCGGTTCTACCGGGAGTTGCTGCGCGGGCGGCTGGTCGGCGCGAAGCAGCTGGCCGAGATGCAGAAGACGGTGCCCGTGAACGCGGGCGGCGGATACCTGCTCTACGGCCTCGGCCTCTACGCCGCCGACCTGCCGTGCGGCCGGTTCTGGGGGCACGACGGAGCCGTCTTCGGCATGGGTGCGCAGTCACTGTCCAGCCCCGACGGAAAGCGCCAGATCTCGTTCGGGATGAACTTGATGAAGTACCAGCGCGTCGGCGACGACGGCCAGCTGGAGCCGAGCGAGATCGACAACGCGATGGGCAACCATCTGGTCCTGGCGTTGTGCGGGAAGGGCGGCGCGACCGCGAAGTCGGAGCAGAAGCCGTTCGTGCCGTTCCCGACGGGCCGGACGACCGTCAAGCGCTGACCTGCACAAAGGCCGATATATCGCCATACTCGGCCCCTCCGGGGCCGCCTGCGCAAGGTGCCTGGTCTGTGGACTTATCCACATAAGTGCTGTGTGTGGATTTGTCCACAGATGATCGCGGCGAGTCTCCGTAATGTCCCTGGTGTGCCGGGAACGACCGGCACACCGACACGGGGAGGACCCAAATGCGTAAGACCCTTGCGATCGCGACTCTGGCCGGCTCGATGGCCGTCACCGGCATCGCTCTCACCCCCGCCGCCCAGGCCGCCACCCAGGCCGCCACGCAGGCCGCCACGCAGTCCACCGCTACGACCGCCGCCGACGCGTTCCACAGCGGTGGCAGCTGGGGCAAGTTCTTCTCCAGCGACCGCAAGGCGTACACGTTCGGGAAGACCTGGAAGCAGCGCGGCAAGGTCCACACGAAGTGGTACGGCGTCGACAAGCGCGGCGGCAAGAAGGCCTGGGTCTGGTTCGAGGTCTACCAGAACGGCCACTGGAAGAGGTTCAACAAGGCCTGGGACGGCAAGGTCGTCGGCAGCTGGAGCGGGCGGGGCGTCAAGAAGGCCTACACGTTCACCTGCTGGGCGGGCAAGTTCGACAACTGCGGCCGCAAGTACCGCATCTACTAGACACCCATCCCCGAGGCCCGGCGGACACCCGCCGGGCCTCGGCCGTGTCATAGAACACGCCCAGCACCGTGGCGAGCCGGCCGGGACGGCTCCGCAGGGATGCCGGAGCCGCGGATCCTGGCCTTACATGATCCGAGCCTAGGCCCCGCCGCGGAAACGGTCGGTGGCCGCGACGAGCCGGTGCAGCGTGCCGGGCTCCGCACCCGCGTGCCCGGCGTCGTCCACGAGCTGGAAGTCGGCCCCCGGCCAGGCCGGATGCAGGTCCCAGGCGGCCCACGCATGTGCCGCCGGCACGTGCCCCGCCGGGCCCTCCGGGTTGCCGCTGACCTCCCAGGAGAGCTCGTTGCCATCGCCTACGTCGAGCGTTCCCGTCTCGTAGGGCTCCACCGGTGGATAGAACGTCCTTTGACCCGTGGGTACCAGGCATACCGCCTCGGAGCCGAAACCGCGTATGGCGTACGCCGTCGTAATGACATCCGGGTCGGGACAGGCCGGAGTTCGGTCTCGTCTCACTGGGCGATTCCTTAGAACGCAATTCGGCAGCCGATAGACTCGGACCAGTGGCGCCGCCGACCGGGAGAGCACTCAGATGATCTTTATCACCGCCAAGTTCCGCGTCCTGCCGGAGCACGCCGACCGCTGGCCGGAGATCACCGCGGAGTTCACCGAGGCGACCCGCGCCGAGCCCGGCTGCCTGTGGTTCGACTGGTCACGCAGCCTCGACGACCCCACCGAATATGTCCTCGTCGAGGCGTTCCGCGACGACGAGGCCGGCGCGGCGCACGTGGGCTCCGACCACTTCCGCAAGGCCCGGCAGACGCTGCCGCCCCACCTCGCCGAGACCCCGCGCATCGTCAACACTACCGTCCCGCAGGACGACTGGTCCGAGCTCGGCGAGATGGCCGTGCCCTCACGCGGCTGACTCAGCCCCGCAGCCCCAGCAGGCGCGCGGCGTTGTCCTTCAGGATCAGGGGGCGCACCTCCGGCTTGATCTCGAGCTCGTCGAAGTCGGCCAGCCAGCGGTCCGGCGTGATCACCGGATAGTCGGAGCCGAAGAGCACCTTGTCCTTCAGCAGCGAGTTGGCGTAGCGCACCAGTTGCGGCGGGAAATACTTCGGCGACCACCCCGACAGGTCGATGTAGACGTACGGCTTGTGGGTGGCGACCGCGAGGGCCTCGTCCTGCCAGGGGAACGACGGGTGCGCCAGCACGATCCGCAGCTCGGGGAAGTCGACCGCCACGTCGTCGAGCAGCATGGGGTTGGAATACCGCAGCCTGATCCCGCCGCCGCCGGGGACGCCCGCGCCGATGCCCGTCTGGCCCGTGTGGAACAATGCCGGCACGCCGAGCTCCTCGATGGCCTCGTACAACGGGTAGGCCATGGGATCGTCGGGCGAGAAGCGCTGCACGCTCGGGTGGAACTTGAAGCCGCGCACACCGTAGTTCGCGACGAGACGGCGGGCCTCGCGCGCACCCGCCCTCCCCCGCCACGGGTCGATGCTGGCGAACGGGATCAGCACGTCGGCGTGCTCGGCGCAGCTCTCGGCCACCTCCTCGTTCGCGATCGGCGGATGCCCCGTGGCGTGCTCGGCGTCCACCGTGAACACGACCGCCGCGATCCGCCGCTCCCGGTAGTACGCGGCCATCTCCGGGATGGTCGGACGGGGATGCGCCTTGAAGTATGTCGCCGAGGCCTCGAACAACTCGGGGCTCAGGGACCCGTGCCCGTTCCTGGAGACCTCGGCGTGCGTGTGCACGTCGATCGCGAGCAGGTCGTCGAGGTTCAGCCGCCCCGGCATCTGGTCTGGCACGTGTCCGGCCTCCTGCTTCTCGCCGCGGCGCGACGCCGCGGAACCACACCGGGACAAATGTACGCCGCGCGGGTCGAAGCCCGGCGCCCTCGCTCCCGCGCGGCGGATCGTGCACCCCGGCTAGACCTCCGGCGCCACGGCCGGGGCGCCGACCTTCTTCACGGGCTCGCGCGCCGCCGCGGTGTACTTGATGCCGCTCACGGCCACCAGGCTCACCGCGCCCAGCACGGTCAGGAACACGGCGACCGGCGTGGACGAGCCGAACGCGGCGTACAGGGCGGGGAAGGCCGGGGTCACGGCGCCGGCGACCGTGCCGCCCGCGGCGTAGGCGATGGAGATGCCGCTGTAGCGGACCTTGAGGTCGAACATCTCGCTGAACAGGCCGCCCTGCGCGCCGGCCATGATGCCCTGCACCACCGCCGCCACCAGGAACGCGATCAGCGCCGGCACGATCTCGCCGGTGTTGACCAATGCGAACATCGGCACCGGCCACACCACCGCGGTGATCGCGCCGACGATGTAGAGCCGCTTGGCGCCGTACCGGTCGGACAACACCGCGGACGCGATGATCGCGAGGATCCACACCGAGGTCGACGTCAGGATCATCGTGAGCAGCGTGTTGCGCTCGAAGCCGGCCACCTGGGTCCCGTAGGTGAGCATGTACACGGTGACGGCGTAGCCCACCGCGGGCGGCGCGATCGCGGCCAGGCCGCCCAGGATGAGGTTGCGCGGGTGCCGGCGCAGCAGTTCGGCGAAGGGAACCTTGCTGATCGTGCGCTCCTTCTTCGCCTTGGCGAACTCGGGCGTCTCCGACAGGCGCAGGCGTACGACGAAGCCGACGATGACCAGCGCCGCGCTCAGCAGGAACGGGATGCGCCAGCCGTAGGAGAAGAACGCCTCGTCGTCCATGCCGGCGACGGCCAGGAACGCCAGGTTGGAGGTCAGCACACCGATCGGAACCCCGAACTGGGCGAAACTTCCATAAACCGCGCGACGGTGTGGTGCGGCGTTCTCCGTGGAGATGAGCAGCGCGCCGCCCCACTCGCCGGACACGCCGAAGCTCTGGACGAGACGGAGCGAGACCAGAAGCAGCGGCGCTCCGATGCCGATCGCCGCGTACGTCGGCAACGTTCCGATGAGGAAGGTGGACCCACCGGTCAGGATCAGCGTCAGCACGAGCATCGACTTGCGGCCGATCCTGTCGCCGAAGTGACCGATGACCGCGGCGCCCAGCGGCCGGACCAGGAATCCGGCGGCGAACGCCGACAACGACGCGAGCGTGGCGGCCTCGGGCGACGCGTCCGGGAAGAACAGCCGGGGGAACACCAGCGCCGCGGCCGTGCCGAAGATGAAGTAGTCGTACCACTCGATCGACGTGCCGATGAAGCTGGCTGCGAAGAGCCCTTTGATCGATGGAGGCTTGGACGTGCCGTTGTGGGTCATGGGTGGCACTCCTCAGAGCGGGGTGGATGTCGGCGGTTTGCGGAGTTGTAGGGACCGTATTTCGTACGGGTGCCGCAGATCGTGGGTCATCTGCGGCACCTGGACTACGTCATCTGTCGCGGTCGCGGCCGGCAGGGGCCGCCACGGGCGGCGGCCGGCGCGAGGGCCCGCCGTCGACGTCGAGGAGGTGCCCGGAGATCCACCGGGCCCGGTCGCTCAGCAGGAACAGCGCGGCCTGGGCGACGTCCCAGGCGGTGCCCTCGGTCATGAGCGCGGTGCTCTCGCGCCGCGCCGCGCGCGCCTCCTCGGGCATGTTGGCGGCGGCGAACGACCCCCAGATCATGCCGACGCGCACGCCGTTGACCCGGATGCCCTGCGGTCCGAGGGTGGCCGCGGCGCCTTCGGTCAGGTTCTCCAGCCCCGCCTTGGCCAGGGAGTACACCATCCCGGGCCCGCGCGCCCGCACGGTCACCGAGGAGATGTTCACGATCGAGCCGCCACGCGGCAGCACGGGGACGGCGTGCCGGGTGACCTGCCAGGCTGAGGTGAGGTTGACCGTCATCAGTTCGGCGAACCGGTCGGGATCGACCTCGAACAACCCCGCGGGGTCGCCCGACGCGACGTTGTTCACCAGGGCGTCGAGCCCGCCGAGGCGGGCCGCCGCCCCGGTGACGGCGGCGGCGCACGCCCGGTCGGAGGTCACGTCGGCGACCACGGGCACCGCATCGCCGCCGTCCTCGCCGATCACCTTCACGGTGCGGCCGGCGGCGGCCGCGTCCCGGTCGAGCACCGCGACGCGCGCGCCGTGCGCGGCGAGCACCCGGGCGATGGCGTAGCCGACGCCCGGCAGCGCTCCGTTCTGCCCGGCCCCGGTGACCAGGGCTGCGCGACCCGCCATCCACCGGGCCCCGGCGCCGGCGAACGGATCGGCCGGCGGATCGTCGGACATGAGCTCCTCCCCTGTCGAACGGCCCTGCCACGAGCCCCCGGGACCGCGCGGAAGGTCCGGGGCCGGGGTCGTGCGCTTCATGGGGCCGCAGGCGCCGCGCCGTCGCGGGGTGGTTCGACCCTGGCCGAGATGCCGGACCAGTTGGAGAACACCCGGACCACCATGGAGATCCCGGCGTTGCGGGCCCCCGCCACGACGATCGGCAGGTTCTTGGGCGCGCCGTCGGCGAAGTACCGGTGGAAGGCGCCGGGCTCGCCGTCGTCGCTCTGGCGCCGGACGTTGCCGTGCACGTGGTTCTTGCCGGCCCTGGCCAGGTCGGCCTCGGACCGCCCGCAGCGCTCGATCAGCCAGTCGCGCACGTCGGCCTTGCTCATTCCGGCCGCGGCCAGCATCTGGGCGTGCTCCGGGCAGAAGACCACGCCCGCGCTGGCGTGGCGGAAGATCCAGCTACCGGTACGCGAGATCGTGTCGGCGAAGTCGCCGAGCAGCGCCTCGGGGTCGTCGGTGTGCCGGTTGTCGACGAACTCACTGGTCCTGAGCAGGGTCGTGGAGACGGCGTCGACGCCGGCGGCCACCCCGCCGTCCACCGAGAGCGGCTCCCACGGGCTTTCCTCCTCGTTCTCGGCGACGCACATCGCCCACCGTCCGGGGACGCCCTGGGTCGCCTGCTCCAGCACGTGCGGCACCACGCCGAGCCCGTTGCGCACGATCAGCCCGATCGCCCTGGCCACGGTGGCGTTGGCGCGGAAGCCGGGCCCGAACACGCCGCCGGTGGCGTTGAAACCCAGCCGCCGGCGTACCGGGCCGTTGACCACGATGAGCGGCGCGGGGCCGCTGGTGCTCTGCCAGCCGCCGCCCACGGTGGAGCGTTCGGCCATCAGCGCGTCCCAGGCGGCCAGCACCACAGGGAAGTATTCGGGCCGGCAGCCCGCCATCGCCGCGTTGATGGCGGCCAGCTCGACCGAGACCTCCCGTTTGAGGTGGTCGAGCCGGCCGATGACCTCGTCGGCGGGCCGTGACGTGGTGGCGAGGAACGTGTCGACCAGTTCGCGCGTCGCCGGCACGACGGGCAGGCCGTCGGTCCAGCCCTGGTCGTACATGTACTCGATGGACCTGTGCGCGCCGTCCAGAGGGTCGGTGACCTGGGCGTCGAGGGTGCCGCCGGTCATCGGGCGGGCTCGCAGACCCGGCCGGCCACGTCGGCGACCAGCTGGGTGGCGCGTTCGGCGATCTGCTCCTCGTTGAGCACGGCCACCGGGTGCGGGGTCAGCAGGATCTCGAAGTTCTCGTCGCCGTGCACGCCGGCCATCGCCCGCGCGGTCACCTCGAACGCGTCGCTGACGATCACCGCGGCCGGGACGCCCACCCGTTCGAAGGCGATGCCGTCGGCCGCCGCTGACGCGCTGCACGACCCGCAGTCGCCCACGCCGGTGATCACCACGTCGCTGACGGCGGCGATCTCCTTGAGCGTCGGCTCGTCCACCGGGAAGGCGACATGCGGCTTGGTGCGCTGGATCGTCACCACCGCGCCGTAACGGTCACGGAGCAGGTCGCCGAGCTCGGTCAGCAGCTGCGCGGCGTTCCGCTTGGTATTGTTCAACAATCCGACGCGGGCGCCGGCCAGACTCGGCAGCCTTCTCGCGGGCACCGCCACGTTCGCGGGCCGTACTGACAGGCCGGTCGGGTCAAGGATTCGGTCGAGCATCCCTCAGGCACCTCTTCTCGGCTCGTGGCCCCTCATCAGGCGTGGTTCGCCGGAGCGACGTCGCCGGGATAGGAGAGCCGGATGCCGTCGGGCCCCACGCCGAGGATCGGCGCCAGCATGCTCACCATCATGTTCTTGGGGACCAGGCAGTCGGGGCAGCTTCCGGCTCCGGCGGTGATCCGCACGTCGAAGCCGGGGCCCGCCTCCTCGACGGTCAGCTGGTAGCCGTCGACGGCCAGGGTGGACCGGATCTGCTCCAGGCGTGTTTCGTCGCGCATCTTCGCCTCACTCGTGATCGGGGCCGCGGGGAACGTCCGGCGGGGTGACCGGGTGCGACTACGACCCTGCTCAGAGCAATGTAGACCGTGGCATCTCAGATGAAATCTCGACTTTCGTGACACGGAAGGGCTAGTTGCATTTCGTCCGCATGCCCTGTTTGTCGTTCGAGAGGGAAGCCCCCTTTCCGTCCAGCGGAAGGGATTTTCGCCCAATTTGTTCTACTATCGAAAGGCTGTCCGTTTATGTAGCCTGGTTTACGCCCATGTAACCTAGGTCACGTCATACGGACAGGCAGGTGAATTGGTGACTGTCCTGGCAGACAAATCTCTCGAACCCCATCGCCTGACATCGGCCCAGCGCGTGCTCTCCATTCTCGGCGTCTTCGACACCGAGAACCTGGCGCTGTCCCTCAGCGACATCAGCCGCAGGACCGGCCTCACGCTCAGCACGACCCATCGGCTGCTCAACGAACTACGCCGCTGGGGTGCTCTGTCCCGGCACAGCGACGGCAAGTACAGCATCGGCCTGCGCATCCTGGAGCTCGGCACCCTGGCGCCGCAGGGCGGCCAGCTGCGGGAGATCGCGCTGCCGTACCTGCACGACCTGCAGCACGCCACCCGGGGTAACATCCACCTCGGCGTGCCGGAAGGGCACGACGTCATCTACGTCGAGTCGTTGCGCGCCCGCGACACCGTCCCCGTGCCGAGCCGGCTCGGCGGGCGCTGGCCCATGCACGCGACCGGCACCGGGCTGGTGCTGCTCGCCCACTCCTCCCAGGAGTTCCAGGAGGAGGTGCTCGCCTCCAAGCTGCGCCGCTACACCGACCACACGCTCACCGACCCCGACGCGCTGCGGCACTTCCTGGCCGAGGTGCGCAAGTCGGGCGTCGCCATCGTGCAGAGCCAGCTCACCTACGACGTTATGGCCGTCGCCGTCCCCATCCGCGGCCCGCGCGACCGCGTCGTGGCTGCGGTCGGCATCACCGTGCCGCTCGGCTCGCCGTCCCCGCACTCCCTGGTGCCCGCGCTCGCCGCGACCTCCCGCAGCATCTCGCGCGCGCTCGGAGCGCCCTCGGCCGTCGCCGACGCCGGGGTGCCGCGCCAGACCGCGCACTGGCAGGTGCGCGAGGTGAAGTACTCCAGCGCCGTGGGCTCCTGAGCGGCGCGCCTCACGCGAACGCGCCGGGAACGGCCCGCTCCCCTGACGCGGGCCGGTCCCGTACGCGGCCGGTCACTCCCCCAACGGCACGGAGGTGATCGGCTCGGTCGAGTAGCGGTGCGGGGGGCCGCCCTCGACCGGCATGATGTGCCCGGATATCCACCGGGCCCGGTCGCTCAGCAGGAACAGCGCGGCGTGGGCGATGTCCCAGGAGGTGCCCTCGGTCTTCAGCGAGGTGCCCTCGCGGCGCTGTTCGCGCATCTCCTGGGTCATGGGGCCCTTCGCGGCGAACGCCCCGTAGATGGCGCCGACCGCGACGCAGTTGACGCGGATGCCCTGCGGCCCGAGCGTGGTCGCCGCGCCCTCGGTCATGTTCTCCATGGCGGCCTTGGCCACGCAGTAGACCAGTCCGGGCCCGCGCCTGCGCGCCCCGACGGACGAGATGTTCACGATGGAGCTGCCGCGCGGCAGCACGGGGACGGCGTGCCGGGTGATCGACCACGCGGACTTGAGGTTGATGTCCATCAGCCGGTCGTAGTGCTCGGGAGTGGTGTCGAACAGCCCGCTCCGGTCGCCCGCCGCGACGTTGTTGACCACCGTGTCGAGAGCGCCCAGGCGGTCGACCACCTCGGCGACCGCACTCGCGCAGGCCCGGTCGTCGGTCACGTCGGCGATCACGGAGATCGCCTCACCGCCGTCCTCCGCGATCAGCTTCACCGTGCGCTCGGCGGCCTCCGCGTTCCTGTCGAGCACGGCGACCCGCGCGCCGTGCCTGGCCAGCACCCGGCAGATGGCGTACCCGACACCCGGGTAGGAGGTGTTCTGGCCGCCCCCGGTGACCAGCGCGGTGCGTCCGGTCATCCACCGGTGCCCCGCGTCGGCGAAGGGGTCGATCATCGGGTCGTCTGACATTGCCTGCTCCTATCCTGGTGTGCCTGACCGGCCCGCCCGCGGCCGGGCCGTCAGCCGGCGATCCGGGTCAGGCGGGACTTCATCTCCGTACGCTCCAGCGAGCCCGGCGGCACGAGCACGACAGTCGCCCGCACGGTCAGCCGGGCCCTGATCAGCTCCTCGATCTCCTGCCGCAGCCGCTCCTGGTCGCACGGTTCCTCGCCGAGCTCCACGTCGACCCGCAGCGGCGGCTCCACCCGCGGTCCAGGGCCGGGCAGGACGACCTGGACCACGCCGTTCGTCCGGGGATGCAGGGTCTGCGCCAGATCACGGATCGCGGTGGGGAACACGTTGACCCCCAGCACGATCAGCATGTCGTCGGTACGCCCCACGCACCGGATGAGCGGCGCGCCGTCGCCGGCGAGCCCCGTCACCAGCACCCGGTCCCGCGTACGGAACCGGACGAGCGGGCAGCACTCGCGGTCCACCGAGGTGTAGACGAGCTCGCCCGTGGCGCCCGGCTCGGGGTCGATCGGCTCCCCCGTGTCCGGGTCGATGAGCTCCACCACCACGTGCCGGCCACCGGTGAACCGCATGCCGCCGGCGCCCGGAGGCTCGGCGAACAACACCGGCGCCATGTCCGCGTTGCCCAGCCCCTCGGTGACGCGGGCGCCCCACTCCTCCTCCATGCGCTGCTGGAACGCGGGCTCCCCGCCGCCGGGCTCGCCCCCCACGAAGATCTTGGTGATGCCGAACTCCCTGGGGTCACGTCCCAGCTTGCGTACGTATTCGGCCAGGTAGCGCACGTACGAGGGGGTGGCGTGCAGCGCGGTGACGCCCAGGGACTCCAGTGCCTGCACCGCCTTGTCCGACGCCCCGGTGCCGATGGGGACCATCGTGCAGCCGATGCGTTCCAGCGCGTCCCTGATCGGCAGCCCGCCCACGAACAACGTCAGCCCCGAGCCGTGCAGCACGACGTCCTCGCGCCGCGCGCCCATGGTCATGAACGCGCGGGCCACCATCTCCGTCCACGTTTCGGAGTCACGCCGGGTCACGCCCACCCAGCTCGGCTTGCCGGTCGTGCCGGTGGAGGCGTGGACGCGGATCACGTCGGCCATGTCCGCGCCCGCGTGCCGCCCGAGCGGGGGCGAACCGGCCTGAGATTCGCGCAGCAGCTGTTTGTCCGTGAAAGGCAGTTTGCGCAGGTCGTCGAGGGTGACCAGCGCCGCCGTGTCGACTCCGTGCCCGGCAAACAGGTCGGCGTAGAACGGAGAGCGCGCGGGCAGCCCGGCGAGCTGCGCGCGGAGCATCGCGGTGACGGTCTCTCGGTCCTCTGCCGCGACGAAGCCGGGTTTGATCACTGATCGTCCTTCCGGGAGGTGGGAGTGCCGGTGCTCGGATGGGCGGCGGAAGCACTCACGGTGCCCCGCGCCACGAAGCCGTGGCGAAGCGGCCGCGGCGCATGAGTCGGAGTCGAGGCGATGCCTTCGAGCGAAGGTCAGCGGTGCTTCACTATGCCCAGCGGGCCGGATGACGGGCCACCTGACTTTCGCGTCGCGGAAAGCAAATGCACGCCTGTGAACAGCGCGCATGATTGCTTTCCGTGACGTGAAATCCTCGTCGCATTCCCCTGCCGTCGCCGACATCCTGGCAGCGAAACCCGCCAGGAGAGAGGCCCGCATTCGATGGCAGACACGGTACGCGCGGCAGTGCAGATCGCCCCCAACAAGATCGAGGTGCGCGAGTTCCCCCGTCCGCGGATCGGCGAGGACGACGGACTGCTGCGCGTGGAGGCCAACGGCATCTGCGGCAGCGACGTCGAGATCTTCAGGGGGCACCTCGGGTCGATGGACCAGGAGAACCCGAAGCCGTTCGTGCCCGGCCACGAGCCGATGGGCATCGTCGAGGAGGTCGGCGAGCGGGCCGCCGAACGGTGGGGCGTCAAGCCCGGCGACCGGGTGGCCGTCGAGATCATCATTCCGTGCCACGCCTGTCGCCGGTGCCTGACCGGGCACTACCAGTCGTGCCCCAACCGCAGGCCGGGCCACGGAGTGGCGTCGCTGGACGTGGCGCCGTCGCTCTGGGGCGGGTTCGCCGAGTACATGTACCTGTCGCCCCACACGATCCTGCACCCCATCGACCCGGCCCTCCCCGCCGAGGTGGCCGCCATGTTCAACCCCCTCGGCGCGGGCGTGCGCTGGGCCTGTCATCTGGGCGGCGTGGGGCTCGGCGACACCTTGCTGGTGCTCGGGGCCGGGCAGCGCGGCCTGTCCGCCGTCATCGCGGCGCGGGCGGCCGGCGCCGGCACGATCATCGTCACCGGCCTGGAGCCGGACGCCCACAAGCTGGCCCTGGCCCGCGAGTTCGGAGCCGACCACACGATCGTCGTCGACGGCGAGCAGGCCGAGGACACCGTGGAGCGGGTACGCGAGATCACCGGCGGCGAACTGGCCGACGTCGTGCTGGAGCTCACCCCCATGGCCGCGGGGCCGGTCACGGACGCGCTGCTGTCGGCGCGGCACGGCGGCCGGGTGGTGCTGGCCGGGCTCAAGGGCCGCCGCGAGATCCCGCTGCGCACCGATCTGATCATCAATCGCGCCCTCACCGTCGTCGGCGCGTTCGGCGTGGACCACCGTGCCTACCGCGAGGCGATCGGCATCATCGAGTCGCGCCGCCATCCCCTGGAGAAGCTGCACACCCACTCCTTCGGGCTGGACGACACCGTCCTCGCCATCGAGACCCTCGGCGGCGGCGTGCCGGGTGAGGCCGCCGTACACGTCTCGGTACACCCCCACTCCTGAGGTCTCTGAGGTTCGCCATGCTTGTCGACGCCCACGCCCACCTGCTGCCCCGCGACTACCCGGCCGACGCCCCCGGATGTTTCCCGCGCATGGAGCCGATCGACGGCGACACCGCGCGCCTGCTGGTGTTCGGCGCCACCCGGTTCCGCGCCCGCGAGGTGTTCTTCGACGCCGAGCGCCGCGTCGAGGCGATGGACGCCTCCGGTGTCAGCGCCGAGGTGCTCACGCCCATGCCGCCGCTGCTCCGCTACGACCTGCCGCCGGCCGACGGGCTGTCGCTGGCCCGGCACGTCAACGAGTTCACCGCCACGCTGTGCGCCGCCGACCCCCGGCGGCTCATCGGCTTCGGCATGGTGCCGATGCAGGACCCGGACGCCGCCGCCACCGAGCTCAAGGCGGTACGCGAGGCGGGCCTGCACGGCGTGGAGATCGCCTCCAACGTCCTGGGCGCCTCCATCGGCGACGAACGTTTCCTGCCGTTCTTCGCCGAGGCCGAACGGCTCGACCTGCCGATCTTCGTGCACGCCATGCCCGCCCCCACCGACCGGCTGCCCCGCTCGGCCATGGGCACGTACGTCGTGGGCCTGGAGGGCGCGCTGGCCGCCGCGTCGCTGATCACCGGCGGCACCGCCGCGGCCTGCCCGGACCTGCGTGTCTCCTTCAGCCACGCCGCGGGCGGTTTCCCGCTCGTGCTCCCCCGCGCGCAGTACTTCTGGAGCGGCACCTGGAACGAGGAGCCGCCCGTCCCCGAACGCGCGATCGCGCACACCGAGGGCCCGTCGCCGCTCGACCACGCCCGCCGCTTCTACTACGACTCGATGGTCTTCGACC
The DNA here is from genome assembly GCF_004348345.1 of Nonomuraea longispora. Classification (GTDB taxonomy): domain Bacteria; phylum Actinomycetota; class Actinomycetes; order Streptosporangiales; family Streptosporangiaceae; genus Nonomuraea; species Nonomuraea longispora. The sequence continues at coordinate 18,541 of NZ_SMJZ01000062.1, read as the reverse complement.
GCCGCGCCCTGCGCTATCTCATCGACCTGCTCGGGCACGACCGGCTGCTCGTCGGCTCCGACTTCCCCGCCATGGAGCGCGAGGACCCGGCCGGGCGCACGCTGCGCTCCCTCGACCTGCCCGAGGCCGCCCTGGCCGACATCACGTGGCACAACGCCTACCGCTTCCTGGGCGTCGACCCGCCCCGATGAGCCGGTCCGCGCCGGTCACGGCAACCGTGTCACGGCCCCCGGTGAAATCTTTTCGCAGGGCGAAAGGGCGGTGGCGGGCCGATACCGGCCAGCGCATAGTGGCGTGACAAGAGTCGCACCCGATGAGGTCGCGGCGATCTGCCGCGCGCCGCCGGACCCTTTCTGACCACGCGGGCCGCCCCCTCCCTAGCAACTCCCCGATGACGAAGGAGCGACGACGGTGCCGTCCCCACCGCTGCTCGAAGTGAAAGATCTCTATGTCCGTTTCCCCACTCCAGCCGGACCGGTGAACGCCGTCGCCGGCGTGTCGTTCACGGTCTCGGCCGGTGAGACGGTCGCGGTGGTCGGTGAGTCGGGTTCCGGCAAGAGCGTGTCGTCGCTCGCGCTGCTGGGGCTGCTCGGCTCGGGCAACATCTCGGCGGGCTCGGTGCTGCTGCGGGACGAGGAGCTCGTGGGAGCCGGGCCCGAGCGGCTGCGGCAACTGCGCGGCTCCGAGCTCGCCATGATCTTCCAGAACCCGATGAGCTCGCTGGACCCGCTGTTCACGGTCGGCGACCAGCTGGTCGAGGCGTTGCGGGCGCACCGGCCCATGTCGCGCAGGGCCGCCAGGGCACGCGCCGTGGAGTTGTTGCGGGAGGTCGGGCTCCCGGATCCGGAGCGGCGCGTACGTGCCTATCCGCACGAGTTGTCCGGCGGGCAGCAGCAGCGGGTCATGGTGGCGATCGCCCTGACGGGTGAGCCGGCGCTGCTCATCGCCGACGAGCCCACCACGGCGCTGGACGTGACCGTCGAGGCGCAGATCCTGGAGCTGCTGCGTACCATGCAGCGCGAGCACGGCACGGCGCTGCTGCTCATCACGCACGACATGGCAGTGGTCGCGGAGACGGCCGACCGGGTCGTGGTGATGTACGCCGGGCGGGTGGTGGAGCATGGCCCGGTGGCGGAGGTGCTGCGCTCGCCGCGCAACCCGTACACGCGGGCTCTGATCGACTCGATCCCGACGCCGGCCACCCCGCGCGACCGGCCCATGCCGGCCATCGCGGGCAGCGTGCCGACACCGGCGGAGGCGCCTTCCGGCTGCCGGTTCCATCCGCGCTGCCCGTCGGCGCTGGAGCGCTGCTCGGAGGCTGAACCCCCGTTGTACGGGCTGGAGCCGGGCCGGGCCAGCCGGTGCTGGCTGCACGAGGGCGCGCCGCAGGCCTCGCCCACGACGGCCGGCGAGGTGCACCATGTCGCCTGACGCGCCCACGACGGAGGCGCCGCTGTTCGAGGCGCGTGACCTGGTCAAGCGGTTCCGGTCGCGGGGCACGGTGGTCCAGGCGGTCAACGGCGTCTCGCTGCGGATCCCGCGCGGCCGCACGGTGGGGCTGGTGGGCGAGTCGGGGTCGGGCAAGTCGACGGTGGCCCGGCTGGCCCTGCGCCTGCTCGATCCCACCTCGGGGCAGGTGACCTTCGACGGCGTCGACCTGCTGCGCGCCTCGCGGGGCCAGATGCAGGCGCTGCGGCGCCGGATGCAGATCGTCTTCCAGGACCCGCTCGGCTCGCTGAACCCGCGCATGCGGGTGCTGGACGCGGTCGGGGAGCCGCTCGCCGTGCACCGCATCGCCAAGGGCTCCGCCCGGGTGGACCGCGTGGTGGAGCTACTGGAGCGGGTCGGGCTGCGCTCGTCCGACCTGTACAGATTCTCCCACCAGTTCTCCGGCGGGCAGGCGCAGCGCATCGGCATCGCGAGGGCGCTGGCCACCGACCCCGACCTCATCGTGTGCGACGAGGCCGTCTCTGCGCTCGACGTCTCGGTGCAGGCCCAGATGCTGAACCTGCTCAAGCGGCTGCAGTCCGAGCTCGGGCTGTCCTACCTGTTCATCGCGCACGACCTCAACGTGGTGCGGTACATGGCCGACGAGGTCTGCGTCATGTACCTCGGGCAGATCGTGGAGCGCGGCGACGGTGACACGTTGTTCGCCGACCCGCGTCACCCGTACACCGGGATGCTGGTCTCCGCCCTGCCCGAGTTCGCGCCCGAACGGGCCGACGGGCGGGCGCGACGGGCGGTGCCGCGCGGCGAGCCCGCCAGCCCGAGCAGTCCCCCGCCCGGGTGCCGGTTCCATCCGCGCTGCCCGAAGGCGATGCAGCGGTGCCGGGAGGAGGCGCCCGCCCTGCACGGCGTCGCGGACGGAAGGGCCGCGGCCTGTCACCTGTTCGACGCCGGGCGGGAGGCGAGCGCACGATGATCGGCTACACGCTGCGCAGGCTGGGGTACGGCGTGGTGGTCATGTGCCTGGTCACGGTCTTCGTGTTCGTGATCATGCGGCTGGTGCCCGGCGACGCGGTGAGCCTGCAGTTGCAGGACACCGGCGTCAGCAAGGAGGCGGCCGACGCGCTGCGCGGCGAGTTCGGCCTGGACGACCCGGTGTGGGTGCAGTTGGGGGAATGGCTCGCCGGCGCCGTCCAGGGAGATCTCGGCACCTCCTTCTACAACAAGGAGCCGGTCATCGACCTGTTCCTGGCGCGGGTCCCGGTGACCGTGCAGCTCGGTCTGCTCGCGATGCTGGTCGGCACGGCGCTCGGCCTGACGGTCGGGATCATCGCCGCCGTCACCCGCGGCTCGGTCACGGACAGCGCGCTGCGGGTGTTCGCGGTGGCGTTCCTGTCGGTCCCGAACTTCGTCATCGCCCTGCTGCTGCTGACCGCGTTCGCGCTCTGGTTCGCCTGGTCCCCGCCGCTGGTGTACGCCCAGCCGACCGAGGACTTCACCAGCTGGGCCCAGCAGATGGCGATCCCGGTGTTCGCCCTGGGCACCGGAGGGATGGCCGCGGTCGCCCGGCTGACCCGCTCGTCGATGCTGGAGTCGCTGGGCTCCGACTACATCCGCACCGTGCGCGCCAAGGGCGTGCGGGAGCGCACCGTGGTGCTCAAGCACTCGCTGCGCAACTCGACGATCGCGGTGCTGACGCTGCTCGGCCTGGAACTGGCCACCGTGCTCGGCGGAACGGTGATCATCGAGCGCATGTTCGGGCTCCCCGGCACCGGACAGCTCATCTACCAGGCGGTGCTCGACCGGGACTATCCGGTGGTGGTGGCCTGCACGATCTTCTACGCGGCCCTGTTCGTCATCACGATCATCCTGATCGACCTGCTGTACGCGCTGGTCGATCCGCGGATCCGGACCGGGAAGGCGCTGTCGTGACCGAGAAGCTGACCTTGACCGGGACGCGCCCGGTCTCTCCCGCGCCCCGGCCGCCGCGCGGAGCCGCGCTCCGGCGCGGGCTGAAGGCACTGCGCGTCTTCATGCGCTCGCAGCCGCTGGGCGCCGCCGCGCTGCTGCTGATCTGCTTCTTCGTGCTGGTGGCGCTGCTCGCTCCGTGGATCTCACCGTTCGATCCGCTGGAGCAGTTCCGCAGGGACATCCTGGAGCCGCCCTCGGGCACCTACCCGTTCGGCACCGACGACCTGGGCCGCGACGTGCTGAGCCGGACGATCCACGGCGCACGGACCTCGTTGATCGTCGGCGTCACGACCACCGGTGTCAGCCTGGTGCTCGGCACCATGATCGGCGTGACCTCCGGCTATTTCGGCCGGGGGCTGGACCTGGTGGTGCAGCGGGTGATGGACGCGGTGCAGGCCGTCCCCGGGATCGTGCTGCTGCTGTTCATCGCGGTGGTTCTGGGCCCGTCGGTGCGCAACACGATCATCGCGCTGACCGTGGTCATCACCCCGTCGTTCAACCGCATCGCCCGCGCCGAGACCCTGCGGGTCCGCCAGGAGCCGTACGTCGAGGCCGCGAGGGCGACCGGAGCACGCGCGCCGCGCATCCTGGCCCTGCACGTGCTGCCCAACATGCTGGCGTCGGTGCTGACCCTGGGCAGCCTCATCTTCGCCGGCGTGATCATCGCGGAGTCGGCGCTGAGCTTCCTCGGCATCGGCGCGCCACCGCCCACCCCGTCATGGGGCCTGATGCTCTCCGAAGGGGTGCGCTACGTGGAACGCGCCCCCTGGCTGATCATCGTGCCCTCCGTCGCCCTGTCGATCGCCGTGTTCAGCTTCAACCTGCTCGGCGACGCCCTGCGCGACCATCTCGACCCCCGCCTGCACCGGTCGGCCACCGACCGGGTCACCGGGCTCTGGTGGGGGCGCCGCATGCTGTCCCGGCTGGCCCCGAGCCTGGTCCGTGCGACCGAGCAGAACGTATCCACCGGCGGGGCGGCCGGTGGAGCCCCCCGTCCCTCGGAGCCACCGCGCTGAGGCGCGCTGATCAAGTGGAGGCAGGAACATGGAACACGCACGGAAAGGACGGTACGCCCCGACCGGCGAGGCTGCCGGCGAGGCGAACCTCCCATCGACCCGCGCGACGATCGCCGTTTCTCCCCGGAGGCCCGCGTGATACGCCGTACGCGACTGGGCGCGGCGGCACTCATCGCGGCGCTGCTCCTGTCCGCCTGCGGCGGCGGTGACGACGGCGAGGCGAGCGGCAACGCCGCCCCGGCCGGCGACCCCAGGCCGGGCGGCTCCCTCGTGCTGCAGCTCCCCACGGAGATCGACGAGGGCCTCAACCCGATGACCACCAGCGACCCGTCCACGATGGGGCTCATCTCGGGCGTCGTCTACGAGAAGCTGGTGGAGTACAAGACCGGGCCGGACGTCACGTCGCTGGAGATCGTGCCCGACCTGGCCGAGTCGTGGAAGATCTCCAAGGACGGCAGGACCTACACCTTCAAGCTGCGCGAGGACGTGCGCTGGCACAACCTCCCCCCGGTCAACGGACGGCCCTTCACCTCCGACGACGTGGTGGCCACGTTCGAGGCGCTGCAGAAGACGACCGAGGTCCACAAGTGGATGATCGAACCGGTCGAGAGCATCGAGGCGCCGGACGACCACACCGTGGTGTTCAAGCTGAAGCACGCCTACAGCCCGCTGCTGGACTACCTCGCCTACCACTTCAACATGATCTTGCCCAGGGAGGGCCTCGAGGGCGAGTTCGACATGCAGAAGCAGGCGATCGGCACCGGCCCGTTCATGCTGGACAAGCACACCCCGAACGTCGAGTGGGTGTTCAAGAAGAACCCCGACTACTACATCAAGGGCAGGCCGTACCTCGACGAGATCCGGCGCCCGATCATGAGTGACATCGCCGCCGTCACCGCCGCGCTGCGCAGCGGACGCCTCGACGTCGGCACCACCAGCGACGTCAACGTGGCCAGGAGCCTCGACGACAAGGGCTTCACCGTCAACGAGACCCCGGGCGCCCCGGTCAGCGTCTTCATCAACCCCGAGAGGGAGCCGTTCGACGATCCGAAGGTCCGGCAGGCCTTCATGGAGGCCATCGACTGGGACGGCATGGGTCAGAACATCCGGGGCCGCTACAACCTGACCTCCCTGGTCAGGCCGGACATCTCCACCGCGGCGCTGACCAAGGAGGAGGTGTTGAAGCTCAGGCCGTACAGTCCGCAGAACGCCAAGAAGCTGCTCGCGCAGGCCGGGCTGCCCAACGGGTTCAGCACCAAGCTCATGGTGCAGCGCGTGGACGACGAGGACGTGCGCGAGGCGCAGTGGATGCAGGACGACCTCGCCAAGGTCGGCATCAAGATGGAGCTGGAGATGGTCGACCCGAGCACGGGCATCGACCGTCGGCGCACCCACGACTTCGCGGTGGCCAAGGCGCTGCGCGGTGTGCACCTGCCCGACCAGGTCTGGCGGGACTTCGAGCCCGACTCGCTGGAGAACTACACCCAGGTCGACGACAAGGAGCTGTACGAACTGCTCGACCGCTCTCGCACCGAGCTCGACGACGACAAGCGCAACGAGATCTACACGCAGATGCAGATCCGGATGGAGACGGTGATCCGCCAGGTCCACTACCCGATCCAGAAGTTCGACTACTCGGTCTACAGCGAGCGGGTGCGCGACCTGTACGACAGCCCGATCTACCAGGGCAAGCGGCTGGCGGACGTGTGGCTGAGCGACTCGTGACGGCCGCCCGTCGCGATCACGCAGCGCCTGGGGCCGTTACGTGAACGTTATAGTTCGCCCTCGAACTCTTTCGTGCCTGCCTTCCCAGCTCAGAAAGGTGATCGGGGACCAAGATTGATTTTTCCGGGTTATTGACGAAAAAGACGGTGGCTGGGCAGACTCGGCCGTATGTCACAACCCGGTGGCCCCCTGTCACAGCTCCGGCGCGGGCACGAGGAGCTCGTGCTCGGGCTGCTGCGCAAGCACGGCCCGCTCAGCCGCGGCGAGCTGGGCAGGCGCTGCGGGCTGTCCCGCACCACCCTGTACGACATCCTCGCCGAGCTCGTGGCCGCCGGCGCGGTCGTCACCGCGAGCCGGCGTGAGGCGCCGCGCGGACGCGGCAGGCCGGCCGAGACCCTGACCCTCAACCCGGAGGCCGGCCAGGCGATCGGCATCGACTTCGCCCGTCGCGGGCTGCACGTCGCGGCCGTCAACCTGGCGCACGAGATCGTCGGCTCGGCCAGCGAACCCCACGACGCCAACCTGCCGTGGGAGCAGCGGGCCGAGCTGGCAGCCCGGCTCGTCGGCTCCCTCACCGGCGGCACGCTCAACCTGGGAGCGCTCAGCGCGATCGGCGTCGGCGTGGTCGGCCCGGTCGGCGACCCCGACGACGACTCCGGGAAAGGAACGGACGGTCCGCACCCGGCGCAAGTGCTGCTGCGCGAGCGGTTCGGCGTGCCCGTGCTGCTGGACAACAACACCAGGCTCGCCGCTCTGGGCGAGGCGATCTGGGGCGCCGCGGCCGGCGTACGCGACGTGCTGTACCTGCGGTTGTCCCACGGCGTCGGCGGCGGGCTGGTGGTCGGCGGATCGCTGCACCGCGGCGCGTACGGCCTGTCCGGCGAGTTCGGCCACATCACCGTCGACCAAAACGGCGCCCGCTGCGACTGCGGCGGCGCCGGCTGCCTGGAGACCGTCGCATCGATCAGGGCCGTCCTCGACGCCTACCGCGCGGCCGGAGGGCACTCCGGCCACGCGGCAGGCGTGCCCGAGCTTGCCAAGGCGGCCAGGGCGGGCGACGCGGCGGCGCTGACCGTGCTGGACGGCGTGGGCGCCCACGTCGGCGGCGTGCTCGCCGCCCTGTGCAACGCGATCGGCCCCAGCGTGATCGTGGTCGGCGGCGAGCTGGCGGAGACCGGGACGGCGCTGACCGACCCGATCGAGCGGGCACTGCGCGCCCACGTCATGCCCGTGTCCCGGCACCGGGTCAGCCTGCGCCGCGCCACCCTCGGCGAGGTCGCCGGCGCCCTCGGCGGCATCGCCCTGGTGCTGCACGAGTCCCCACTGCTTTCTCGTTATCCGGCCGGCCCGGATCTCGCGAAGGAGCCCCAATGACACCTCACCACACCGAAGCGGCGGAGGTGGGCTCGTGACACAGCTCACCGCGCTGGGCAAGTCGCCGGCGGCCCCGGCCGCGCGGCGCGGTCCCGGACGCCCCCGGCGCGCCATCGCGCTCAATCTGCTCGCGGTCGTCCTCGGCCTGATCATCTGGACGTTGCTGGCGTCGATCGGCGTGCAGGGCCTGCCCGGCCCGCTGCAGGTGGCGGCCAAGGCGGGCGAGCTGATCGCCGACGGCACGCTGCTGGACGACGCCCTCGCCAGCCTGCGCAGGGTGCTGCTGGGCTTTCTGCTCGGCACTTTCCTGGCCGTCCCGATCGGCTTCCTCATGGGCTGGTACGCCACCGCGCGCGGCCTGCTGGAGCCGTACGTGCAGTTCTTCCGCACCATCCCGCCACTGGCGATCATCCCGCTGGCGATCGTGCTCATGGGCATCGGCGAGGTGCCGAAGGTCTTCGTGATCTTCCTGGCGTCGTTCCTGTCCAGCGTCGTGGCGACGTTCCAGGGCGTGGTGGACGTGGACAAGACGCTGATCAACGCGGCCCGCGTGCTCGGCGCCTCCGACCGGACCATCTTCCTCAAGGTCGTGGTGCCGGCGTCCACGCCGTTCATCCTGGTCGGGATGCGGGTCGGGCTGGGCTCGGCCTGGGGCACGCTGGTCGCCGCCGAACTGATCGCGGCCCAGGAGGGCCTCGGCTTCCGCATGCAGCAGGCCCAGCTCTACTACGACCTGTCCACCATCTTCGTGGGGCTGATCGCGATCGGCCTGCTGGGCCTGCTGATGGACCGGCTGCTGCTGCTCGCCGAGCGGCGCCTCACCGGCTGGCAGGAGCGCCGATGAACGCCAAGATCTCTTTCACCGACGTGGCCAAGACCTACCCGGTCAAGGACGGCACGTTCACCGCGCTCGACCGGGTGTCGCTGGACATCGCCGACCGCGAGTTCGTCACCGTCGTGGGACCCTCCGGCTGCGGCAAGAGCACGCTGATGAGCATGGCCGCCGGGCTCGTCGAGCCGACCTCGGGCGGGGTGCTCGTCGACGGCGTGCCCGTCGCCGGTCCCGGACCCGACCGTGGGGTGATCTTCCAGCAGTACGCGCTGTTCCCGTGGCTGACGGTGCGCAAGAACGTCGAGTTCGGGCTGAAGCTGACCGACCTCCCGGCCGGGGAACGACGGCGGCGGGCCGAGCGGGCGATCGAGCTGGTCGGGTTGTCCGACTTCGCCGACGCGCTGCCCAAGACGTTGTCCGGCGGCATGAAGCAGCGCTGCGCTATCGCCCGCGCGTACGCGGTGAACCCGCAGGTGCTGCTCATGGACGAGCCGTTCGGCGCGCTCGACGCACTGACCAGGGTGCAACTGCAGGACCAGCTGTTGGACACCTGGAGCCAGGAGCAGCGCACGGTCATGTTCATCACCCACGACGTGGACGAGGCCGTCTACCTGGCCAGGAGGGTCATCGTCATGGCTGCGAGGCCCGGCCGCATCCAGCAGATCATCGACGTGGACCTGCCGTACCCCAGGACGGAGGAGATGCGGCTGTCGCCCGAGTTCGGACGGATCCGCAACGAGGTCTGGCACGCCGTCTACCACCAGGCCCCGGCCTGACCCCTCCGGACCCCGCTGTCACCACCAGGAAAGGACTGATCCGCCATGCGTTCTCTTCGCCGCGCCCTGACGGCCGCCTCGGCGGTGAGCCTGCTGACACTCTCCGTGACCGCGTGCTCCGACGACGGCTCCACGGTCAGGTTCGGCTACATCAGCGACTACAACGGCGCGAGCCTGCTCGCCATCGCCGACAAGCAGGGCCTGTGGGACAAGCAGGGCCTCACTCCCGACATCAAGGTCTTCACCAACGGGCCCCTGCAGATCCAGGCGCTCGGCGCCGGCGACCTCGACTTCGGCTACATCGGCCCGGGCGCCATGTGGCTGCCCGCCACCGGCAAGGCCAAGGTCGTGGCGGTCAACACGCTCGCGTACGCCGACCGCGTCATCGGGCGGCCGGGCGTCAGGACCATGCAGGACCTCAAGGGCAAGAAGGTCGGCGTGCCCGAGGGCACGTCCGGCGACATGGTGCTCAACCTGGCCCTGACGAAGGCGGGCATGACCGCCAAGGACATCCAGAAGATCCCCATGGACCCGGCCACGGTCGTCTCGGCGTTCTCGGCCGGGCAGATCGACGGCGCCGGCATCTGGTACCCGCTGATCGACACGATCAAGCAGAAGGTGCCGGGCATGGTGGAGCTGGCCAGCACCAAGGAGTTCCCCGACAGTTCGTTCCCGACCGCGTTCGTCGGCGGCACCGGCGTGGACAAGGAGGTCACCCGCAAGGTGATCAAGGTGCTGCAGGAGGCCAACGACTGGCGGGCCGCGCATCCCAAGGAGTCGGTCACCGAGGCGACCGCGCTGCTCAAGCTCGACGAGGCCAAGGTCACGGCCGACGCGGCGAACGTACAGGTCATGAGCACCTCCGACCTGGTCGCCAAGACCAAGGACGGCACGGTCGCCAAGTGGCTGAACAGCCTGGGCGACTTCTTCGTCAGCACCGGCCAGCTGAAGTCGCGCCCGGACCCCGCGACCTACTACACCGGCGACCTCTACACGGAGGCCTACCAAAAGTGAACCTGCTGTTCCTGATGACCGACCAGCACCGCGTCGACACCCTGGGCTGTTACGGCAACCCGCACGTGGCCACGCCCAACCTGGACCGGCTGGCCGCGACCGGCACGCGGTTCGACCGGTTCTACACGCCGACGGCCATCTGCACGCCGGCACGGGCGAGCCTGCTCACCGGGCAGGCGCCGTTCCGGCACCGGCTGCTGGCCAACTACGAGCGCAACGTCGGCTACCTGGAGGACCTGCGCGAGGACGCGTTCACCTTCCCCGAGGCGCTGAAGGAGCGCGGCTACCAACTCGGGCTGATCGGCAAGTGGCACGGCGGCACGAGCCGCAACGCCGCCTCCTACGGCTTCGACGGGCCCGACCTGCCGGGCTGGCACAACCCGGTCGACCATCCCGACTACCTGGCCTACCTGGAGGAGCGGGGGTTGCCGCCGTACCGGATATCGGACCTGATCCGGGGCACCACGCCCAACGGCAACCGGGGCAACCTGCTGGCGGCGCGGCTGCACCAGCCGGTGGAGGCGACGTTCGAGCACTACCTGGCGACCCGGGCGATCGAGCACATGGAGCGCTACGCCGCCGACGGGCGGCCGTTCTTCCTGGCCACGCACTTCTTCGGGCCGCACCTGCCGTACCTGCTGCCTGACGAGTACTTCGACATGTACGACCCGAGCCTGGTGGAGCTGCCGCCGTCGATCGCGGAGACGTTCGAGGGCAAGCCGCCGGTGCAGCGCAACTACAGCGCGCACTGGACGTTCGACACGATCCCGATCGAGGTCACCCGCAAGCTGATCGCGGTCTACTGGGGTTACGTCACGCTGATCGACGAGCAGATCGGCCGCATCCTCGACCGGATGGACGATCTGGGGCTCACCGATCAGACCGCGGTGTTCTTCACGGCCGACCACGGCGAGTTCACGGGCGCGCACCGGCTGCACGACAAGGGCCCGGCGATGTACGAGGACATCTACCGCATCCCCGGCATCGTCCGGATTCCCGGCGAGCAGCCGCAGGTCAGGAACGAGTTCGTCTCGCTCACCGACTGCACGGCGACAATCCTGGAACTGGCCGGGTGCGACACCAAGCCGGCCGTGGACAGCCGCAGCCTGGCGCCGATCGTCCGTGGCGAGCAGCCCGAGTGGCCTGGCGAGCTGCTCGCCGAGTTCCACGGCCACCACTTCCCCTACCCGCAGCGGATGATCCGCGACGACCGCTACAAGCTGATCGTCAACCCGGAGTCGGTCAATGAGCTGTACGACCTGCACGCCGACCCGCACGAGCTGAGCAACCGCTACACCCACCAGGAGCTGGCCGCGGTCCGCCGTCGCATGATGCGCCGCCTGTACGACCTGCTGCGCGAGCGCGGCGACAACTTCTACCACTGGATGACCCCGATGTACGACATCGGCGCCCTCGACTACGACCCCACGCTGAGCTCCTTCGAGAAGGAGGGCACCGCCGGATGAGGACTGTCCGGCGGCGTGCTGTCCTGGTCCACCCAGAACGCCGAGCTGTTCCGGGACACCAACACCGCGTCGGTACTGCTCAGGGACGCGCCGGAGGGCGACTACACGGTGGAGGCGAAGCTGAGGTTCGCGCCGGCGCAGGGCAACCAGCAGGCCGGCATCCTGCTGTACGAGAACGACGACCGCTACTTCAAGCTGGCGCACTCCGCGCTCCCGCTGTCCAGGGGGGACGGGGCGGTGCTGCGGACGAGCGAGTTCGCCAAGGAGGGCGAGCGGCCGACGACCACGCCGCCGGTCTCCGACGCCAACGGCGCGATGTTCGGCGGGCCCGCCGCGGAGACGATGTGGTTGCGGTTGTCGTACCACCATGACACCGCGAACGACGAGAGCGAGGTGCGCGCCGCGACGAGCGGGGACGGCGAGCACTGGGTGCGCAACGGTGTCTGGACCCTCCCGGCGAAGGACCCGCTCAGGATCGGCCTGTTCTCGATGAACACGGCCGGCGCCGTGGCCGGGTTCGACTATGTCCGGACCTACCGACACTGATCACCGCCCGGTGGCGGACGTCCCCGCCCGCCACCGTGGGCCTGCTGCTGTCGCGGGTGACCCGTCGCGAGTGCTCGTCAGCGCATGGCGTCCAGGCCCCTGACCACGCTGGTGGTCAGCGTGCCGACGTCGGAGATGGTGATGGTCACCGTGTCACCGTCCTGGAGCGTGAACGGCAGGTCGGGGACGAGGCAGGTGCCGGTGGCCAGCACCGCGCCGTCGGGGAAGACGTCGGCGCGGAACAGGTAGGAGGCCAGGTCGTCGAGGCGCCGGTTGAGCTGCGAGGTGTTCGCCTTGCCGTCCCACACCGTCTCGCCGCCCCTGGCGATGGTGAGCGTGATGTCCAGCGCGTACGGGTCGGCGACCTCCCACGCGGGCCTGATCCCGGGGCCCACCGCGCACGCGCCCAGATAGATCTTGGCCTGCGGCAGGTAGAGCGGGTTGACGCCCTCGATGGTGCGCGAGCTCACGTCGTCGACCACCGTGTAGCCGGCGATCTCCCCTGCGGCGTTGAGCACCAGGCCGAGCTCGGGCTCCGGCACGTCGATCTCCGAGTCGTCGCGCGCCGCGATGCGTCCGCCGTGCCCGGAGACCTTCCAGGCCGCGGACTTGAAGAAGAGCTCGGGTCTTTCCGCGTCGTAGACCAGTTCGTACACGTCGGCGGCCCGCTCGCTCTCCACGACCCTGGCCTCGCGCGAGCGCCGGTAGGTCACGCCGGCGGCCCACACCTCCATCCGCCCGTCCACCGGAGGCAGGAGCCGTACGTCGGCCGGGGCGTGCCGGGGACCGTCGGCGTCCTCGCACAGCGCACGGATGCCGGCGGACGGGTGCCGGAGCAGTTGGCCGACGGTGGTGATCCCGGGCAGTTCCACTACCTGTTCACCGTTGTCGATCCCGACCGCGTCCGCACCGGTCAGAGGGCTGGTGAACCGTACGATCTGCATTGCCTGCTCCTAGCTCCATCAGACGAGGGGCAAAGTGTCATCGGATGAATTGTCCCCTATCTCGTCAAGTGTGGAGGTTTGTCCACCCGAGACCGGACGCCAGGGCATCGCCGGGCGAACACCCCGGAAAAACACCGCGCCTCTGCGCATCCGAACGGGTACGCTGCGTGACTGCGGATCGTACGCTTCGATGGCGGTGACCAGTGGCACAGGACGGCGCGCTCCTCTTCCCTCCCCGGCCCGACGCGGCCATGACCCGGGACGGCTACGTCGCCGGCCTGCGGGCGCTGCGGGCCTGGGCGGGAGCTCCCGGCGACGCCGAGCTCGCCGCGGCGGTGCCCGGCCTCGCCGCCCACACGATCGACGACGTGCTGGGTGAGGGTCGCACGGACATCCCCGACCGCCGCACGTCCGAGCAGATCGTACGCGCCTGCCTGCTCGTACGGGGCCGCTCCGACGAGGAGATCGCCCAGGAACAGGCCCTGTGGCGCACCGCGTGGGACCGCGTGCACGGCGCCGAGCAGGATCCGGCCCCGCGGGGCAGGACGTTCAAGGTCGCCCTGAGCCTGCTCTTCCCGGCCGTGACCGGTGTGGCGGGCAATCTCGCCACCAGCAACCTGCACAACCCATGGGTGTGGGGCGCGCTCGCTGCGGTGCTGGCCGTGCACGCCGGCCTGCTGCTGGCCGGGCCGTCACGGTGGGTGCGCGGGCCGCTGCGGGTCGCGGCCGCCTCGCTGGCCGCCGTCGTCGTGACCGGCTGCCTGGTCCTCGTGCCCGTGTCCCCTGGCACGCCGCCCGCGTGCTGGAGAGCCGACCCCCGCACCTACATCAAGCCGCCGGTCGACGACCCTGACCTCGGGGTCACCTGGGAGAAGGGCTTCGCCTGCCAGAACGCCGGAGGAACGGTGCACGCGGGGCCGGGCGCGGCCACCACGAAGGTGGGACGGCTGGACCGCGAGGGCCCCGGCATCTTCCTGTGCGTCGTCGAGGCGGACGACGGGCACTGGTACCGCACCATGGCCGACGAGTCGTGGGCCAACCGCGGATGGGGCTACATCCCGCAGGCGCACGTCAGGGCCGAGCATCCCGTGCCCGGCATGGCCCCCTGCCCGGGGGTCTAGAGAAACACGAGGAACTCGTCCTGCGACGGTGGCGTCCTCCTGCCGGTCCGCGCCTCCGGGTGCGCTGACGCGCGGGCGTCAGCCGTTGACCGGGGTGCCGAGCGCGCTGCCGGCCAGCCAGTCCTCCCACGACTTCGCCCACGGCGTCGGCCCGTTGCCGAACCTCAGCTTCCTGGACGTGCCGGTGACCTCGATGATGTCGCCCCGCTGGGTGAACTCGTAGAACCAGCGGGCGTTCTCCGGGCTCGCGTTCACGCAGCCGTGGCTGACGTTGCGGCTGCCCTGCTCACCGGTCGACCAGGGCGCGGCGTGAAAGAACGTGCCGCTGTAGGTCATGCGCACGTTCCACTTCGTGCGGATGCGGTATTCGCCCGGCTTGCCGACGGTGGCCGAGTCCATGACGATCTCCGGTGCCTTCTCCTGGGCGATCATGACGCCCGAGTAGCTGTCGTCGCCCGGCTTGCCCAGGCTGACCGGCATGGTCTTGACGACGTCGCCGTTCTTCCGCACCACCGCCTTGTGCGCCTCCGCGCTGACCTTGGTGACGTGCTCGGGCCCGACGGTGAACGTCAGCCGGCGATCCTTGGAGCCCCACAGGCCGTCGCCCGCCCGTACGCCCGCAAGATGCGCCACCACCGTCACCTGCTCCCCCACCGGCCAGTACTCGCGCGGCCTGAACTGCACCTCACGGTCGCTCACCCAGCTCCACGCCCCCTCGACCGGCTGGGACATCCGCACCTCCAGCGACCGCTCGACCGCGGCCCGGTGCTTCCCGCCCGTCACCGGCCGGGACAGCAGCAGTTGCACGGGCATCCCGACCCCCACCGTCTCGCCGTCCAGGGGCGACATGCCGCTCTTCAGCACACGCTCCGGCTTCAGCGTGGTGAACGTGGTCGTGCCGGTGACCGGCCTGCCGTCGGCGCCCGTGGCCCGTGCGTTGACCGTGTACCGGGTCGAAGGCCGCAGCGACCAGCGGGGACGCCACGTGCCGTCGGCGCCCACGGAGCCCCGTACCTCGCGTCCCTTGGCGTCGGCCACGGTCAGCGCGACAACATCGCCGCCCGTGACCTTGACGCTGACCCCGGTGTCCGGGGCGACCCGCTCCGCGCCGTCGGCGGGGGTGATCGACAGCCTGGCCTCCGGTGGCCGTGCCCCGTCCGGGGCCTGCGAGCCGCCGCCCGCCGTGCATCCGGCGATCAGGAGCAGTGCCGCTGTGAGGGTGCCGCCGTGGGTGGTGCCGGTCCGGCCGTTCCGCATCACTGATGCCTCCGTGCCTGACGGATAGGGGTTTCGCTGCCAGATGCCCTACCTGCCCAGAACGGGCGGGGCCCATGCGGCGGCTCACCGGCGAGCCGCCGCGCGGGACGGTGTTGCGACCGTGACCGGCCGCCGAGGATCACCGAAGGGGTGGACTACTACGTGACCACCACCGGCAGGCGGTCCGCGCGCTGGGGCCGGTCCCCGTCACGGTCGAACGCTTCGCCTGAGGCCGCCCGGTGTCACATCCTCCGCGCCTGTCCCGTCTTGTTAGGTAACGGGCTAACCATGACATAGGCGGGTTGAGGATGAAGGCCAGCTCTTTGGCGGGAGCACTCGACGACCGGATCGGCGGGGCCGGTTTCCTGAAGAAGGCGATGCGGAAGATCTTCCCTGACCACTGGACGTTCCTGCTCGGCGAGATCGCCCTGTACGCGTTCGTGGTCGTGCTCCTCACCGGCGTCTTCCTCACGTTCTTCTTCAAACCGAGCATGCAGGAGGTGATCTACGACGGTTCGTACGTGCCGCTGCAGGGCGTCGCGATGAGCGAGGCGTACGCCTCCACCCTGGAGATCAGCTTCGAGGTGCGGGGCGGCCTGCTGATGCGGCAGATGCACCATTGGGGCACGCTGATCTTCCTCGCCGCCATCGTCGTCCACATGCTGCGCAACTTCTTCACCGGCGCCTTCCGCAAGCCGCGCGACCTGAACTGGCTGATCGGCGTGGCCCTGTTCGGGCTGGTGATGCTGAACGGGCTGTTCGGCTACTCGCTCCCCGACGACCTGCTGTCGGGTGCCGGACTGCGCATTCTGCACGGGGTCACGATCTCGGTGCCGCTGGTGGGCACGTACCTCGCGATGTTCCTGTTCGGCGGCGAGTTCCCCGGAGGGGACATCATCCCCCGCCTGTACAGCCTCCACGTCCTGCTGATCCCCGCGCTGCTGCTCCTGCTCATCCCGCTGCACGCGGTGGTGCTGACCTGGCGGCAGACGCACACGCAGTTCAGGGCGAAAGGGTTGACCGACCGGGTGGTGCGCGGCGCCCCCTTCTTCCCCACGTTCCTGGCCAAGACGACGGTGTTCTTCCTGTGGGTGCTGGCGGTCATCACGCTGCTGGCGACGCTGTTCCAGATCAACCCCATCTGGTTGTACGGGCCGTACCTGCCGAGCACGATCAGCGCGGGCTCGCAGCCCGACTGGTACATGGGCTTCCTGGAGGGCGCGCTGCGCATCATGCCGCCGTGGGAGTTCACCGTGCTCGGGCACACGGTGACCATGGGCGTGCTCATCCCGGCCCTGGTGGCGCCGGGACTGCTGTTCACCGCGCTGGCGCTCTACCCGTTCCTGGAACGGTGGATCACCCGCGACCACGCCGTGCACCACCTTCTCGACCGGCCGAGGGACGTGCCCGTACGCGCCGGCCTCGGCGTCGCCGGGATCGCCTACTACGGCGTGCTCTGGCTGGCCGGCGGCAACGACCTGATCGCCTCGACGTTCCACATCTCGCTGAACGCCACGACGTGGATCTTCCGCGTCGCCGTCGTCGCCGCGCCCGTGCTGGGCTACGTGATCACCCGGCGGATCGCCCTCGGGCTGCTGGCGCGCGACCAGCACACCGTCACGCACGGTGTGGAGACCGGGGTCATCGTACGCGGCCACGACGGTGCGTACAGCGAGATCGAGCGGCCGGTCACCGAGGAGGAGGCCGCCGTGCTCGTACCCGCCGAGCTGCCCGCCCTCCCCCGCGGGAACGGTTCCCCGGACGACGGGGTGCCGCCGCCCCCGGGCCGCAGGTTCCGGGACGCCCTCCAGCGTTCCTGGAACCGCTGAAGGGGCCACGCGCACGCGACCAGCGCCCCTGAGGCCGGCCTGGTGCCGCGGGGGCCGTACAACATCGTGGCCCGGACGGACAACGGCGACAAGGACATCAAGGCGCCGAGCGTCCCCTCGGCCCGGCGGACGATCGAACTGAACAGCGACTCGGGAGACCTGGCGGTCGTGACACCCTGACGGGCGCCTCCTGGGTGCTGAACCGTTGCCGGGCGGCCGCCGTATCTCCTCGTGTGAGCGGTGATCGCGTTTGAACGCCGACCAGAAAGGAAGCGGCACCGGCAGCAGGGACACCGCGCGGGCCGGCCGGGCCGGCCTGCGCGGGCTGCGGGCGGCGGTGTTCGCGGTGGTCTGCGTGTTCGCCGCGCTGGGCATGCACGTGCTGGCCGGAGGCCCGGACGCCCGCCTGGTGACCGTCGTCGCCGCGACCCTGGTGACGGGTGCGGGCGCGTACGTTCTCGCCCGGCGGCAGCGGTCACTGGGCACCCTGCTCGCCGCCTCCTTCGCCGCGCAGTACGGCATGCACCACCTCTTCGGCTCGGGCGCTGCCGCCTTCCCCGGCCATCATGGGGGCGGCCTCCACACCGGGACCGAGCTCGGCCCCGGGACCGGCATGGTGTTGGCCCACGTGCTGGTCGCGGCGGTGTCGGCGTGGTGGTTGCGGCGCGGCGAGACGGCGCTGCTGGCGCTGGCGTCCCTGCTGGCCTGCTCGCTGCGCGGCCTGTGGGACCGGCTGACCACCCGCCTTGCGCCGACCCCTGCGCCACGCCCCGGGCTCGTCCCCGCGGCTCCCGGCGACGTCGCCGTCCCGCCCGTGCTGGCCTGGACGTTGTGCCGGCGGGGGCCGCCTCGGTAACGGGCGCCCGCCCGCGATCTCGTACCCACCGGAACGTTCCGCCCCGGCACCTCGGCAGCGCGCACATGACGTGCCGCCCACAACGCCCCGGCAGCGCTCACACCAGACGTTCCCACCCACGACGCCTCGGCATCCCACACGCCGGACGTTCCGCCCAGGGCCGCTGACCGTGCCCGCCCGCCTTCGGCGCGGCTCGCCGTCCCGCTGTGAGACGGCCGGTTCGTCATGGCCGCCTGCCGGTCACGCTGCCGGTCGAGGCCGCCCCCGCATTTCCCGCGCCCGCCCTTCGCGTGCGCGCACTCCGGAACGGAGCCCCCATGACCTCTGTCCAAGCGCGGCCGGAAACCTCCCGGCCCGCGGCAGCACCC
>NZ_SMJZ01000061.1 GCF_004348345.1 Nonomuraea longispora | reverse complement strand
GCCCGGGTGGGGCTCGGAGGTGTGGCCGTTCGGGGACGGCTGGGGCAGGGTGTCGCTCCTGCCGAGCTCCCGCAGGATGATCTCCCGCTCGCCGAGCGCGCGTTCCGTCAGCGCCGTCCGGGTGGCGGCCAGCCGCCGGTCGACCTCGGTGATCTGCTCACGGGCCCGGGCACGGATCTCCGTCACGTACGCGGGCTGGAACTCCGGATCGGTGAACTCGCCCAGCGGATGCCGCCGGGCGTCCCGCATCCCCTGCCGGCGTGCCTCTTCACGCTCGGCCAGCGGATCGCCCCGCCTGAACAGCCGTGACAAGAACGCCATCCGCGTCTCTCCTGGCTCCGGCCGGACCGGAACCCGGCCCGAGTGTCCCTGGCCCCCAGACTAAGTGCTCATTTCCGGGTGATGGCGGCTCGCACGGGTGGTTCTGCGCCGGTGTGGCCTTGAGACAGGCCCTGGAGACCGGCCTTTGAGACAAGGCAAGCGCATCCCGGGCCACTGTCTGGAGCGCGGGGGGACGCTGCGGCACCGAGCGGGGCCGGTGCCGCGGCGGTGACCCGGTCAGCCTTTGGCCTCGCCGTTGGCCTGCGCCTGCTCCATAGCCTCTTCCGGAGAGGCTTCGAGGTCCTGCTCGGCGTCGGCGCCCGCGGCGGAGGCCTTGTCGAGGCGGACCCAGCTCGTCACGCTCTCCACCGCGAACAACACGAACAGGTAGGCCGTCAGCACCGCCAGCACCGGGGTCAGCGCTTCCAGCGCGGCCCCGGCGCCGATGATGAGCAGCCGAAGCTCCCATCCGAGCCCCGCGTAGAACACCCAGGCGGGCGGCCAGATGCTCTGCCGGGTGCGGTAGACGGTGTCGTAGGTGTGGTAGCCCACGACGTACACCAGCACGAACAGCAGCCACCTCGGCGCGTCGGCCACGAGACCGACGGCGATCATGGTGAGGAACTCGGTGCCGCGCAACAGCGGCGGGGTGAGCCAGTCGAAGCGGCCCAGGTGGTCGCGCGGCGCGGTGGGCAGCACCAGCAGCAGCATGATCGCCACGGGCAGGAGCAGGATCGGGCCCGGCTCCAGCACGCCGGCGACGATGAGGCCGACGATCGCCAGCAGGGCGACGAGCGTGGCTGGGACGGGCGGCAGGCCCTTGCCGAGCTTGCCGGCCAGCGCGTGGGTTAGTGGTCCGTCGTCGCGGTAGGCGAGCAGGCGGGCGGTCTGGGTGCGGCGGCGTTCCTCGTCGGGGTCCGGCGTGGGAGTGGCCATGGCCTGCGGTTGGGTGATCATACGAGCGACCTCATGAGGCGTCCGGTGAGGGTGTAGATGGCGGCGACGGAGCCCCAGATCACCAGGGTGAGGAAGGTGATCCGGGCGTCGAAGAGGGCGGCGGTGATCGCGATGGCCGCGAACCGCTCGCCGATGGGGAACACGATCATCTTGCGCGCCCAGTGGACGGCGCGGTGCTTGCCCGCCTTGCTCCACATCTTGAGCACGCCCCGCACGCCCTGGTTGCGCTCGACCTTGCGCCGCGTCAGCGCCTCGCGCAGGTCGCGGTCGTCAGGCACGTCGAGCGCCAGGGTGGGCAGCTTGGCCGGGGGCTTGCGGCGGTTGGAGATGCCGAAGGAGAAGTCGAGCAGGTGGCGCACCGACTGCAGGCCGATCGCGGCCAGCGCCAGGATCCAGATGTCCTCGCTGTTGCCGGAGACGACCCAGCCGATGGCCAGGCCGGCGAAGACCACGTATTCCTTGAACCGGTCGAACGTGGCGTCCAGCCACGCCCCCAGCACGCCGAACTTGCGGGCGTAGCGGGCCACCTGGCCGTCGACGCAGTCGAAGACGAACGCGAAGTAGATCAGGATGCCGCCCGCCACCATCCACGGGCGATCGCCCGTCGCGAAGCAGGCGGCCGCTGCCACGCCGAGCGCGATCGAGATCAGCGTGACCTGGTTGGGTGTCCACCCGCGCCTGGCCGCCCAGCGGGCGATGAAGCGGGAGTAGGTGGAGACGAAGTAGGTGGTGAAGAAGCCGTCGGCGCCCTTGACCGCGTTGTTGAGCCTGGAGCGGTCTTCGTTCATGCCGGTCATCTCGGCGCCCGCTTCGTTCACCTCCTCCTGGGTGGTGACCCGGCGGTAGAACAGGTCGCGGCGGCCGCGGATGCCGACCGACACGCCGTTGCGCACGAGCCCGAACACAATGAGCTGCACCAGGTCGTCGTCATCGCCGAAACGGTGGGCGATCTCGGCCAGCTCGCGGCAGGTCTGCGCCAGCACGGGGGCGTTGCGCGCGCTCACGTGCAGCGGGCCGAGCAGGGCCGCGTTGGGCCTGGTGACGGCGTGGTAGGCGGTGCCCACCGAGACCACACGTGAGGACTTGCCGATGCGGGCGCGGACGGGCAGGCCTTCGAGGCGCTCGTAGCCGATCTCGGGCTCGGCCTCCGAGATCGGGACGCGCCCCTCCTGGGCGGGCTCGTCGTCGCCGTCTTCAGGACCGTTGTCCTCCTGACCGGTGTCCTCCTGCGCCTCCTCGGAGATCCCGTAGCGCGGCTCCTTCGCGACGAGCGCCAGCGCACCGCGCTTGGACTTGGTGATCTGGTAGATCAGCTCGTCGTGGACGACGGAGTTGGTGGGGATGATGAAGAGGTTTTCCGTTGCTGATGCTGCGACATCGGCCAGGGCTCGCAGGGCGGCGGCCACATCGCCTGACTCGATGGTGGCGGGCCGCGGATCCATGGAGGTGACCTGGCTGCGTAGTCGCTCGGCCACAGTCGGGTTGCCGGCTAGCGCGGCCAGCCTCAGGCCGGTCGGAGAGGTTTCGGGGCCGGGCGAGGCGCCCAGCAGGACCACGCGGGTCATGTCTCCCTTTCGAGGCGGTTGCGGGGGGTTGAACAACGGGTGATGCGGGGACAGGCGTCAAAGTCTAGTGAGGGTTACGCAAAGTTGCGTCAACAGAGCATGCCCGTAACGTTCGCCCGTCGGTACCGAGAGTGGCCGTAAGATGTCCGAGTGAGTCTCTACCGTGACGAAGGCGTGGTCCTGCGTACACAGAAACTCGGTGAGGCCGATCGCATCGTCACCATCCTGGCCAAGCGCACCGGCAAGGTACGCGCGGTGGCCAAGGGCGTGCGCCGCACGACATCGCGTTTCGGGGCGAGGCTTGAGCCGTTCACGCACGTCGACCTGCAGCTGCACACCGGGCGCACCCTCGACGTCGTCACCCAGGCGGAGACGCTGAGACCCTATGGGGAGGCGCTGGCCGCCGACTATCCCCGCTACACCGCGGGCACCGCGATGCTGGAGACCGCCGACCGGCTGACGCACGGGGAGAAGGAGCCGGCGCTGCGGCAGTTCCTGCTGCTGGTGGGCGGGCTGCGCACGCTCGCCGACCGGGACCACGAGGCCAGGCTGGTGCTGGACGCCTATTTTCTGCGCTCCCTGGCCGTGGCGGGCTACGCCCCCGCGCTCGACGCGTGCGCCAAGTGCCGGGCCCCGGCGATCAGGGCGTTCGCCATCGTCGCGGGCGGCGTGGTGTGCGGGGCGTGCAAACCGTCCGGGTCGGCCGTGCCCGCGGGAGAGACGATCGGGCTCATGGCGGCGCTGCTGCGGGGCGACTGGGCGGCGGCCGACGTGTCGGAGTCGCGCCATCGCAGCGAGTGCAGCGGTCTGGTCGCCGCCTATCTGCAGTGGCACCTCGAACACGGCATACGCTCTCTCCGACACGTCGAAAGGGAGCCCGCGTGAACGTCCGACCACCGTCCCCGCATCCGTCAGGCGCGACGCCGCCGCCGATCCCGCGCGAGCTGGTGCCCCGGCACGTCGCCATCGTCATGGACGGAAACGGCCGCTGGGCCAAGGCGCGGGGGCTGCCGCGCACCGAGGGGCACAAGGCAGGCGAGTCATCGCTGTTCGACGTCATCGAGGGGGCTCTGGAGCTGGGCATCCCCTATCTGAGCGCCTACGCGTTCTCGACGGAGAACTGGAAGCGCTCTCCCGACGAGGTGCGTTTCCTCATGGGCTTCAACCGCGACGTGATCCGGCGGCGCCGCGACGAGCTCAACGCCATGGGCGTGCGCGTGCGCTGGGCCGGCCGGCCGGGGCGGTTGTGGAAGAGCGTCATCTCCGAGCTGCAGACGGCCGAGGAGATGACCGTCGACAACCGTACGCTGACGCTGCAGTTCTGCGTCAACTACGGCGGGCAGGCCGAGATCGTCGACGCGGCGGTGCGGATGGCCCAGGACATCGCGGCCGGGCGGGTCAGGCCGTCCAAGGTCAACGAGAAGGTGTTCGCCCGCTATCTCGACGAGCCGGGGATTCCCGAGGTCGACCTGTTCGTACGGTCGTCGGGAGAGCAGCGCTTCTCCAACTTCCTGCTGTGGCAGTCGGCCTACGCCGAGATGGTGTTCCTCGACCGGCTCTGGCCCGACTTCGATCGCAGAGACTTGTGGGAGGCGTGCGAGATCTACGCCAAGCGCGACCGCCGCTATGGCGGGGCCATGCCCAACCAGGTCTAGCGGCTCAGGCCCGGCGGCGGGCGCGGTAGGCGGCGACGTGCATGCGGTTGCCGCACGTGCGGCTGTCGCAGTAGACGCGCGAGCGGTTGCGGGACTCGTCGACGAACACCCGGTCGCAGTCGGGCGCCGCGCACGTGCGCAGGCGCTCGGCCTCGCCCTCGACCAGCAGGTGGGCCAGCGCCACCCCGCAGTCGGCCGCCACGTGCTCCGCCAGCTTCGCGTCGGCGGCGAAATAGTGCACGTGCAGCGGATGCCCGTCGTGCTCGGTGAGCCTGGGCGTGATGCGCGTCTCCGACAGCAGGGCGTTGAGGAGGCGGACGGCGCTCGGCTGGTCGGTGGCGGTGAAGACGCGGTGGAACGCCTCCCGCACCATCCGCACCTGCCCCAGGTCGCGGACCGTGAGCCGGCCCACGCCGCTGATCTCGCGGGACTCAACGAACGCCTGCAGTTCGGCCAGGCCGGCCAGGCCCTCGTCGCCGCCGGTGGAGGGCGAGGTGTTGACCAGCTCGACAACGGTGGCCAACGAATGCACCATGTCATGGCCAAACGGCATGTTGACTCCTGTACGCGCCGGGTTCTAGCGTTGTCGCAGCGTATCTCCTGCACGGGGCATCGGGGGTTTCCGTGAGTGCACATCGGCGTATCGTCATGGTCGCGATCGCCGGGGCGCTCATCATCTCCACCTCTGGCCCCATGGTCCGCATGGCCGACGTGTCACCCGCGACCTCCGCGTTCTTCCGATGCGCGTACGCCGTGCCGCCGATGCTCGTGCTGGCCTGGCTGGAGCGGCGCCGCTTAGGCCCGATGCCGCGCAAGGCGCTCCTGACGGCCTATTCGGCGGGCGCGGTGTTCGCGCTCGACCTGCTGTTCTGGCACCACGCCATCGAGTACGTCGGCGCGGGGCTGGCCACCGTGCTGGGCAACCTGCAGGTGTTCATCGTGGCGTTCGCCGCCTGGGCGGTGTTCGGGGAGCGGCCGTCCACGCGGCTGATGGTAGGGACGCCGGTCGTGTTCGGCGGCGTGGTGCTGATCTCCGGGGTGTTCGACAGCGCGGCCTACGGCAGCGACCCCATGATGGGGGTGCTCGCGGGGGTCGCCACGTCGTTGTCGTACGCGGTGTTCCTGCTGCTGATGAAGGCGGGGCCGGATCGAGGCGCGGGCCCGCTGGCGCACGCCACCGTGGTGACCGCCGCGACGATCGCGCTGCTCAGCCCCGTGTTCGGCGGCGCGGACTTCACTCCGGACTGGCCGGCGCACGGCTGGCTGCTGCTGCTCGCGCTGGGACCGCAGGTGCTCGGATGGTCGCTGATCACGTATTCGCTGCCGCGCCAGCCCGCCGCGCTCACCGCGCTGCTGCTGCTGATCCAGCCCATGACGACCGTGGGCATCTCCGCGCTGGCGCTCGGGGAGCGCCCGTCGGTGTTGCAGCTCACGGGCTGCGCGATCATCGTGCTCGGCGTGCTCTACGGCTCTCGCCGGGCTCAGCCCGTCCTGGCCGGGGCCGAGCAGGACGAGCAGGTGCCGAAGACCTCGACCGTGTGAGTGATCTCGGTGAACCCGTGCTCGCTGCCGACCGTCTCGGCCCAGCGCTCGACCGCGGGCCCGTCGACCTCCACGGTGCGGCCGCAGCGGCGGCACACCAGGTGGTGGTGGTGGGTGTCGCTCGCGCAGGCGCGGTAGACCGACTCGCCCTCGTCGGTGCGCAGCACGTCGACCTGGCCGCCGTCGGCCAGCGCCTGCAGAGCGCGGTAGACCGTGGTCAGGCCGATCTTGGCGCCGTGCAGGCGCATCTCGGCATAGACGTCCTGCGCGCTGCGGAAACCCTCGCTCCTGCGCAGGGTGTCGTGCACGGCATCGCGTCTCGTCGTCATGCGACCTCCTCGACGCGCAGCTTTGGTCGCTCGCTCAATGGTGACTCCTGGGTACGGCCTCGCCGTACGAATCTACCGACCCCGAGGGCCAGGACGAAGCCGGCGAGCGCAAGAAGCACGATCGCGGCCCCCGGCGGGACCTTGGCCGAGTAGGTGGAGGCCAGCAGACCGCCCACGGAGGCGAGCACCCCGAACACCATGGCCAGCAGCATCGTCGTGCGGAAGCCCCGCGTCAACTGCTGGCTGGTGGCCACCGGGATCACCATCAGCGCGCTGACCAGCAGGAGGCCGACCACGCGCATGGCGATGACGACGGTGAGCGCCGCCGTGACCGCGATCAGCAGGCTGAGGAAACGCACCGGCAGGCCGCTGGCCCTGGCCATCTCCTCGTCCTGGCAGAGCACGAACAACTCCCTGCCGAAGATCACCACGACCGCGATCACCGCGGCGGCCAGCGCGGCGATGACCCAGATGTCCCCGGGGGTGACGCTGGCGATGGCGCCGAACAGGTAGGAGTTGAGCTTGGTGGTGCTGCCGCCGGGCGCGATGCCCATGAGCATGACGCCGCCCGCGATCCCGCCGTAGAACAGCAGCGCCAGCGCCACGTCGCCGCTGGTGCGGCCGCGCGCCCTGACCAGCTCGATGGCCACGGCGCCGAGCACGGACACGATCACCGCGGTCAGCACGGGAGCGGTGCCGGTGAGGAAACCGAGCGCCACGCCGGTCAGCGCCACGTGCCCGATGCCGTCGCCGAGCAGCGACAACCTGCGCTGCACGATGAACGTGCCGACCGCGGGCGCGCAGAGCCCCACCAGCAGCGCCGCGATCAGCGCGAGCTGGAACAGCTCCTCCTGAAGCAACTCGATGATCACCGTGGGTCTCCCTGCCACCCCGTGAGCGGTCCCGCGCCCGGTTCGACGGGCGCGTGCGGGTGCTGGTGCTCGTGCCCCGGCCGGGCGCAGTCGCCCTCGGGACGCGGCGGCCTGCCGTCGTGCACGACCTGGCCCTCGCGGATCACGACGCCGCGCGTGATGATCGGCTCCAGCGGGCCCAGCTCGTGCGCGACCAGCACCACGGTCTTGCCGTCCAGCACCAGCGCGGCCAGGGTGTCGGCGAGCAGTTTCTGCGTCTCGGCGTCCACGCCCGCGGTCGGCTCGTCCATCACGTACGTGTCCGGCTCCCCGGCCAGCGCGCGGGCGATGAGCACCCGTTGCTGCTGGCCCCCGGACAACGACTGGACGGGATCACCTTCGCGGTCGGCCAGCCTGACGGCCTCCAGCGCGCTCGCCACGGCGGCCCTGTCCACCACGCTGGTCCTGCGGAACCTGCTCTGCCTGGCGATCCGGCCGGAGGCCACGACCTCGCGCACGCTGGCGGGCACGCCGCCGCCCACGTGGAGCCGCTGCGGCACGTAGCCGATGCGCCACCACTCGCGGAACCTGGCGGGCGGCGAGCCGTACACCAGGGTCGAGCCGCCGGACAGCGGCGTGAGGCCGAGCAGCGCGCGGACCAGCGTGGACTTGCCCGAGCCGTTGGCGCCCAGCAGGGCGACGACCTCCCCGGGACGGACGGTCAGGTCGATCCCCTGGAGGACGGGTTTGCCCTCGAAGGAGACCCGGCCGCCGGTCATCGCGAAGGCCGTTTCGCTCATGCCGTACACCCCAGTGCTGTTTGTAGGGTTCTGAGGTTATCGCGCATGGCCGACATGTAATCGCCCGAGGGCTTGCTCTCCAGCGGGTCGAGCACGGCCGTCCTCGCGCCGACCTGGCTCGCGAGCACCTCGGCCACCTTCGGGCTGACCAGGGTCTCGGTGAAGATCGTGGTCACGCCCTCGGCCTTGGCGAGCTTGGCCACCTCGGAGATGCGGGTGGGCGACGGCTCGGTCTCGGGGTCGAGCGTGATGCCGACCTGCTTGAGCTTGTAACGATCCGCCAGATATCCGAACGCCTCGTGCGCGGTGACCAGCGTCCTCGTCTTGCATGTGCCGAGGCCCTGGGCGAGCTCCTGGTCGAGTGTGCCGAGCGCGGCGGCCGTCTTCGCGGCGCGGTCCTGGTAGGCCTTGGCGCGCGGGGCGTCGGCGGCGGCCAGCCGCTCGCCCAGCTTCGTGGCGACGGTGGCCAGGCGGGACGGGTCGAGCCACAGATGCGGGTCGTAGGCGACCTCGTGCTCGTGCTCCTCGGCGCCTTCCTCGGCGTGCCCGTGCTCCTCCGCGTGCCCGCCGGCCGCCGGGATCGTCTTGACGGCGGTCGCGGCGTCGAAGCTCGTGTCGGGCTCCACGGCGTCGTCCACGGCCGGCTGCACACCCTTGACGTAGACGGTGAGCGCGGCGTTCCTGACCGCGGTGACCTGCTGGATGCCCAGCTCCAGATCGTGGGGCTCGACGCCGGGCGCGGTCAGGCTCGTCACCTGCACGTCGGATCCCCCGACCTGCTCGGTCAGCCACTGGAGCGGGTAGAAGGCGGCGACCACCTCGGGCCTGCCGCCCTCCGCCTCTGTGATGGCGGAGCCGGCGCCGCACGCGGCGGTGGTGGTGACCAGCGCGGCTCCCGCCAGCAGGCGTGCAGCACAAGACCGGGAAAATCCTGAAATCATGCACCCATTATGCTGCAGAATGAAAATGATTGTCAAAATCTCCGCGCAGGGTGACGCGGCGGCGGGAGCGTTCCAGGCCAGGAAGACAGGATGCCGGACGGCGGCTGGGGGCCCGGGCACGCCGCTCGGCATCCCGCGGTCGCCCCGGTGGTCGTGCGCCGGCAGAGCCGTTGCCGGTGCCCGGAGCGACGTTCGCGGCCGCGAGGCGCCGGCCGGCCCGGCCGCGCCTCGCGGAATGGGGTGATCAGTCGGGGAGCAGGGCCTCCTCGCTCAGCCGGTGTTCGCCCGCGTAGACGTTCATCGAGTCACCCCGGAGGAAGCCGATGAGCGTCAGCCCTTCCTCGGCGGCCAGCTCGGCCGCGAGCGAGGAGGGCGCGGACACCGCGGCGAGCACGGGGACGCCCCCCATGACCGCCTTCTGCACCAGCTCGAACGACGCCCGCCCCGACACCATCAGCACGGTGCCCCGCAACGGCAGCCGGCCGTTCCTGAGCGCCCAGCCGAGCAGCTTGTCGACGGCGTTGTGCCGGCCCACGTCCTCGCGCACGCACAACGCCTCGCCGTCGGCCGTGAACAGGCCCGCCGCGTGCAGCCCGCCGGTCCTGTCGAAGACCCGCTGGGCCGCCCGCAGCCGCAGCGGCAGCGACGCGATCACCGGCTGCGTCAGCTCGACGGGGTCGTCGCCGGCGCTCCAGCGCGCCACGGTGCGCACCGCCTCCAGCGACGCCTTGCCGCAGACGCCGCAGGAGGAGGTGGTGTAGAAGTTACGCGGCTCCGGCGCCGGGACGCCGGGCGCGAGCCGCACGTCGAGCACGTTGTACGTGTTCCCGCCGTCCACCGTCGCGCCCGCGCAGTAGCGGATCGTGGCGATGTCGTCCGGCGATCCCACGGCACCCTCGCTGACGAGGAAGCCCGCGGCCAGGTCGAAGTCGTCGCCGGGCGTGCGCATGGTGACCGTCAGCGGCGTGCCGTTGAGCCGGATCTCCAGCGGCTCCTCGGCGGCCAGCGAGTCGATCCTGCGGGTGCGGGCGGTGTCCTTCACCCGCAGGATGCGGCGTTTGACGGAGACCCTAGACATAGCCGTACCCGAAGCGGCCCTTGACGCAGAGGTTGCCCTTGGTGACCGGGTTGTCGTGCGGCGAGGTCACCTTGACGATCTTGTTGTCCTGCACGTGCAGGGTCAGGTTGCAGCCCACACCGCAGTAGCTGCAGATCGTCGTGGTCTCCGTCTGCTTCGACTCGTCCCAGGTGCCCTCGGCCCGCATGTCGAACTCGCTCTTGAACGACAGCGCGCCCGTGGGGCACACCTCGACGCAGTTGCCGCAGTAGACGCAGGCCGAGTCGGTGAGCGGGGCGTCGAACTCCGTGGAGATCGTCGTGTCGAAGCCCCGGCCCGCGACGCCGATGGCGAAGGTGTTCTGCCACTGGTCGCCGCAGGCGTCCACGCACTTGTAACACATGATGCACTTGCTGTAGTCGCGTACGTAGAGCTCGTTGTCGACCTTGGCGGGCTGCTCGACGGTGGCGGCGTCGTCGCCGAACCTGGCCGGGTCGGCGTCGTACTCCTTCGTCCACTCGGCGGCCCTCGGGGTGGTCGACAGGTCCACCGAGGACGCGAGCAGTTCCAGCACCACCTTGCGACTCTGCCGGGCGCGCTCGGTGTCGGTGCCGACCTTCATGCCCTTCTCGGCCTTCCTGGAGCAGGCGGGCGCCAGCGTCCGCGCGCCCTCCACCTCCACCACGCAGACCCGGCAGGCGTTCTTCGGGGTGAGCGTGTCGCCGTAGCAGAGCGTCGGGATGTCCTTGCCCGCCACGGCGCACGCGTCGAGGATCGTCGAGCCCTCTGGCACGCGCACGGTCTCGCCGTCGATCTCGACGTCGATGAGCCGGCGGGGCGGCTGGAGCGGGATCATCTGAAAACTCCCAGGCGGTCGATGGCTGATTCGACGGCGTTCCAGGCGGTCTGTCCGAGGCCGCAGATGGAGGCGTCACGCATGGTCTGCCCGACCTCGCGCAGCAGCACGAGATCATCGTCGTCGACCCGGCGCGACAACCGGTGCAGGGCCTCCTCCTGGCGTACCGTACCCACCCGGCAGGGCACGCACTGGCCGCAGGACTCGTCGCGGAAGAACTCCGCGATGCGCAGCAGCAGGCTCTTGAGGTCCACGCCGTCGTCGATGACGAGCACCACACCCGAGCCGAGCGTCGCGCCGGCGGCCCTGGTGCCCTCGAAGGTGAGCGGGATGTCCAGATCGGTGACGAACGCGCCGGCCGCGCCGCCCAGCAGCACCGCCCTGGTCGTGCCGGTGGTGCCCGACAGGTCGAGCAGCTCGCGCAGCGTGGCGCCGAACGTCAGCTCGTAGACGCCGGGGCGTTCCACCGCGCCCGAGACGCAGAACAGCTTGGGCTCGGCCGCCGCGTACGCCTGCGCCCCGCGCTCCAGGATCGGCAGCACGTTGACCAGCGTCTCGACGTTGTTGACCACGGTCGGCTTGCCGAACAGCCCCTTCTCCACCGGGAACGGCGGTTTGCTGCGCGGCTCGCCCCGCTGCCCCTCGATCGAGTTGAAGATCGCGGTCTCCTCGCCGCAGATGTAGGCGCCCGCGCCCCTCCGCAGCTCGATGTCGAAGGACAGGCCCTTGCCGAGGATGTCGTCGCCGAGCAGGCCCCGCGCGCGGGCGGTCGCGATCGCGTGCTGGAGCCGCGCGACCGCCCGGGGATATTCGCCCCTGATGTAGAGGTATCCCTTGGCGCAGCCGGTGGCGTAGGCGGCGATCGTCATGGCCTCGACGAGCGCGTACGGGTCGCCCTCCATGATGACCCGGTCCTTGAACGTGCCCGGCTCGCTCTCGTCGGCGTTGCAGACCAGGTAGTGGGGGTGGTCCGGCTGGCGGGCCGTGGCGTCCCACTTGCGCCCGGTCGGGAACGCCGCGCCGCCCCTGCCGACCAGGCCCGACTCCAGCACTTCGCGGATCACGCCTGCGGGCCCGAGCTCGAAGGCCCGCCGCAGCGCGGTGTAGCCGCCGGCCGCCCGGTAGTCGTCCAGGCTGGCCGGGTCGACGGTGCCGATTCTCCTGAGCAGGAGCAGTCCGTCCTGCCCGGTCTGCGGCACCGCCGCCCGCTCCGGGGTCTCGCCGGTGACCTTGACGCTCGGCGTGCTGCCGTTGGAGTTCGGCGGCGCCTCGGCCATGGTGGTGATCGTTTCAGGGGTCGCGGGGGCGTACACCTGCGCCACGGGGGGCGTGCCGGCCTCCAGGGCCAGCGCGGCCGGGGCCCGCTCGCACATGCCCAGGCAGGGGCTCTCCTGCCACGACGTGCCCGCCGGGCCGAAGTGGTCCTCGACGCGCCTGCGTACGGACTCCGCGCCCTTCGCCTGGCAGGCCAGGTCGGTGCAGACGTGCAGCACCCGCTTCGGCCTGGGCTGCACGGAGAACAGCGCGTAGAACGTGGCCACGCCGTACGCCTCGGCCGGGGGGATCGTCAGGCGCCGGCAGATGTACTCGAGCGCCCCCTCGCTGATCCACCCGACCCGGTCGTTGACCGCGTGCAGCGCGGGCAGCAACTGGTCCCGGGCGGCCTCCGCGCGGGCGGCGAAGCGCAGGTCCTGCTCGGTCCTCGCGCCGCCGTCCCAGGCGGAGGCGGGCGGCCCGAGCAGGGCGTCGATCGCCGCGCGCTCCTCCTCGGACGGCTCCGCCCCACGAAATCTCAGATCCATCTGATCACCCGGCCTTGACGAGCTTCTCGACACGTACGGCGGCGGCCTTGAACTCGGCCGTGCCCGAGATCGGGTCGGTGGCCTCGATGGTCAAGGAGTTGGTGTCCACCTCGTCGGGGAAGTGGAACGTCATGAACACGAGCCCCGGCCGCAGGGCGGGGTCGATGTAGACCGGCGCGGTCACCGAGCCTCGCCGCGAGGTGATCCGCACCTCCTCGCCCTCGGTGAGGCCGAGCCGCTCGGCGTCCTCGGGGCAGAGTTCGACGGTCTCGCCACGGCGCAGCGGCGAGGCGAACCCGGACGACTGCACCCCGGTGTTGTAGGAGTCGAGCCGGCGGCCGGTGGTCAGCCGCAGCGGATATTCGTCGTCGAGCAGGTCCACCGGCGGCGAGTGCCGCAGCACCGCGAACGGCGCCGGCGTGCCGCGCTTTGACGGGTCGTTCTCCCACAGCCTGCCGTGCAGGTAGGGGGGCTCCAGCGAGTCCTCCGACGGGCAGGGCCACTGGATGCCCTGCAGGTCGGCCAGCCGCTGGTAGGTCATGCCCGTGTGCTGCGGGGACAGGGCGCGCAGTTCGTTCCAGACCTCCTCCGCGCCGTCGTAGTGCCAGTCGTGGCCCAGCCTGCGCGCGATCTCGCACATGATCCAGATGTCGTCGCGGGCCTCGCCCGGCGGCTCCAGGGCCTTGCGCACCCGCTGGACGCGGCGCTCGCTGTTGGTGAACGTGCCGTCGGCCTCGCACCAGGCGGCGCTGGCCGGCAGCACGACGTCGGCCATCTGGGCGGTCTTGGTGAGGAAGATGTCCTGCACCACCAGGTGGTCGAGCATCGACAGGCGCTTGATGCAGGCCAGCGAGTCGGCCTCCGACTGTACGGGATTCTCACCGATCAGATAGCACGTGGTGACCTCGCCCTCGGCCATCGCCTCCAGCATCTCGGTGAGGTTGTGCCCGTACCTCGGCTGGATCGGCCGGCCCCACGCGCTCTCGAACCTGGCCCTGATGCCGGGGTCGAGGATGTCCTGGAAGCCGGGCAGGCGGTTGGGGATGGCTCCCATGTCGCCGCCGCCCTGCACGTTGTTCTGCCCGCGCAGCGGCGACAGGCCCGAGCCGTAGCGGCCGACGTGGCCGGTCAGCAGGGACAGGTTGATGAGCGCCCGTACGTTGTCGGTGGCGTTGTGGTGCTCCGTGATGCCGAGCGTCCAGCACAGCTGGGCGCGGTCGGCGCGGGCGTAGGAGTGGGCCAGCTCGCGGATGGCGGCCGCGGGCACGCCGGTGACCTGCTCGGCCACGCTGAGCGTCCACGGCTCGACCGACTCCTTGAACTCCTCGAAGCCGCTTGTGGCCCGCTCGATGAACGCCTCGTTGTGCAGGCCGGCGTGGATGATCTCGCGGGCCACCGCGTGGGCGAGCGGGATGTCCGTGCCGACGTTGAGCCCCAGCCACAGGTCGGCCCACTGGGCCGTGCCGGTGCGGCGGGGGTCGACCGCGAACATGCGCGCGCCCTTGCGGATGCCCTTGAGCACGTGCTGGAAGAAGATGGGGTGGGCGTTCCTGGCCGCCGAACCCCACATGACGATCACGTCGGTGTCCTCGACCTCCTGGTAGGAGGAGGTGCCGCCGCCGCTGCCGAACACCGCCGACAGCCCTGCCACGCTGGGCGCGTGGCAGGTGCGGTTGCAGGAGTCCACGTTGTTGGTGCCTATTACCACGCGGGTGAACTTCTGCCCGACGTAGTTCATCTCGTTGGTGGAACGGGCGCACGACAACATGGCGAAGCAGTCGGGCCCGTGCTCGGCGACGTTGCGGCGGAAGCCCTCCGCAGCGCGCTCCAGCGCCTCCTCCCAGCTCGCCTGGCGCAGTACGCCGTTCTCGCGCACCAGTGGATGGGTCAGGCGGTCATAGCTCATGATCCCTCCATTCTGTATACAATCACGGTATTCCCAGCTAGACCGCGCGGACAAGGTTCGCGTTCAGCAGATCGCTCACAGCGTGGATCGCGCGCAGCGTCGGCACCTCCGCTCCAGTGAGATCGGCCAGCTCGACCACCGCAGCCAGCAGCACGTCGAGCTCCAGCGGTTTCCCCTTCTCCAGGTCCTGAAGCGTGGACGTCTTGTGCTCGCCGGCCTTCTCCGCGCCTCGCAGACGGCGCTCGATCGAGATGCCCGGATCGCAGCCCACCCGCCTCGCGACCTCGACCGTCTCCTGCATCATGGCCACGACCAGCCCTCTCGTGCCGTCGTGGCGGCAGATCCCGGCCATCGTCGCTCTGGCGAGCGCGCTGATGGGGTTGAAGGCGATGTTGCCCATGAGTTTGATCCAAACATCCCGGCGGAGATCCGGCTCCACCGGGCACTTCAGGCCGCCCTCGACCGCCGCCCGGCTGAAGGCGGCGCACCGCTCGGTCGGCTCGCCGTTCGGCTCGCCGATGGAGAACCTGGTGCCTTCGAGGTGGCGGATCACGCCCGGCCTCTCGATCTCGGTGGCGGCGTAGACGACGCAGCCGATCGCCCGGTGCAGCGGCAGCGCGGCCGTCACCGCGCCGCCCGGGTCGACGCTTTCGATGCGGTAGCCCTCGTGCGGGCCCTTCAGTCCGTGGAAGTACCACCACGGGATGCCGTTCTGCGCGGCGATGATGCTCGTGGTCTCGTGCAGAAGCGGCTGGATCATGGGGCCCGCGGCGGCGTAACTGTTCGCCTTGAGGCCCAGGAAGACGTGGTCCACCGGGCCGACCTCGGTGGGGTCGTCGGTGGCATGGGGATGGGCGACGAAATCGCCCCTGGGGGTGAGCACCCGCACACCGGCGGAGCGTATCGCCTGCAGGTGCTCGCCTCTGGCGATGAGGTGCACCTCGACTCCCGCTCTGTGGAGGGCGGCCCCCACGTATGCGCCGATGGCGCCGGCGCCAAGAACAGCGACCTTCATCATCCGCTCCGTTCTCGCGTCGGACTGTCTGTACGGCCCCCGTACAGCGGTGGACCGCCGCCGCGGCCGACCGTTCACGCGGCCCGCTGGAGGCGGGCGACTGTGCATTCGGTATACAGTATGGAAAAAGTCGGGTCAAGGAGCGTATCTGTGACCGTTGTTCGGCATGAACCAGTGGTGGAAGCGATGCCATGGGCCGCCGCGCGGGCCCTCGCGGCGCGGTCGGCGGGGCGGCTGGAGCCGGCGCGGGTGCCGCTCCAGGAGGCCCTCGGCCGCCGCCTGACCGCCCCCTTGGCGGCGCTCGTGCCGGTGCCCGGCGTGGACGTGGCGGCGATGGACGGCTACGCCGTGGCGGGACGGGGCCCGTGGCTGGTCGTGGGCGGCGTCCTGGCCGGGGGAGCGCCGTACGGGGAAGCGCTGCGGGCCGGGGAGGCGGTGGAGATCGCCACCGGCGCCCCGGCCCCGGCGGGGGCGGAGGCGGTGCTGCCCTACGAGCACACGGTCGCGGCACCGCCTCCAGGGCATGGGGGCGCCGGGCACGAACCCGTCACGTGGGTGGACGGCGCGGTCGAGGCCGGGCGGCACATCCGGCGGCGGGGCGAGGACATCGCCGAGGACGCGGTCGTGCTCGGCGCGGGCGCCATGGTCACCCCCGCCGTACTCGGGCTTGCCGCCTCGCTCGGTCACGACACCCTGCTCGTACGTCCGCGGATCCGGGTGACGGTGCTGGTCACCGGCGACGAGGTGGTGCACGCGGGGCTGCCCGCGCCGGGCCGGGTCCGCGACGCCATCGGGCCGTTCCTGCCCGGTCTCGTGGAGTGGGCGGGCGGCCGGGTCGCCGGCGAGACCCGCCTCCCCGACGGCCCCGGCCCTCTCCGCGCCGCTCTCGCGGATGGGGCGCCGGGAACGGGCGCGGGTGAGGTGGCCGTCGTGTGCGGGGCGTCGTCGAAGGGGCCGGCCGACCACCTCCGGGGTGTGCTGGCGCGGCTCGGGGCGGAGCTCCTCGTCGACGGCGTCGCCGTACGTCCTGGGCATCCACAGATGCTGGCCCGCCTGCCGGGCGGCGGGCTCGTCGTGGGCCTGCCCGGCAACCCGTTCGCGGCCCTCGCCGCCGCGCTCACGCTGCTGGCCCCGCTGGTACGCGAGGCGGCCGGCACGGCGGCGGGCCGGGAGACGAGCGCGCTGGCCGGCCCGGTCAGGGTGCACCCGAGGGACACCCGGCTGGTGCCGGTGAGGAGATCCGGCCGCGGGGCCGTGCCTGTGGGACATGACCGGCCGGGTTCGTTGTGGGGCGCAGCGCTCGCGGATGCGCTGGCCGTGGTGCCTCCGGGGTGGTCCGGTGAGCAGATCGAGCTGATCGAGTTGCCCCTGGGGGGCTAGACAGGCCGTTCAGGAGGGAGTAACCATTGCGTTCATACGGTATGCAGTATGCGGAAGACAGGCGATCCGTCCCCGGGAAAGGGTTTGAAGGATGTCGGAAACGATCTCTGGCGGTCATCTCGTAGCCAAGGCACTCAAGGCCGAGGGCGTAGAAGTGATCTACACGCTCTGCGGCGGCCACATCATCGATATCTATGACGGCTGCGTCGATGAGGGCATCGAGGTCATCGACGTACGCCACGAACAGGTAGCCGCGCACGCCGCGGACGGATACGCGCGCATCACCGGCAAGCCCGGCTGCGCGGTGGTCACCGCCGGACCGGGCACGACCGACGCGGTCACCGGCGTGGCCAACGCCTTCCGCGCCGAGAGCCCCATGTTGCTCATCGGCGGCCAGGGGGCTCTGAGCCAGCACAAGATGGGCTCGCTCCAGGACCTGCCCCACGTGGACATGATGGCGCCCATCACCAAGTTCGCGGCCACGGTGCCCAGCACGGAACGGGTGGCCGACATCGTGTCCATGGCCTTCCGCGAGTGCTACCACGGCGCTCCCGGCCCGTCGTTCCTGGAGATCCCGCGCGACGTGCTCGACGCGAAGGTCCCGCTGGAGAAGGCGCGGATCCCCGAGGCCGGCCGCTACCGCGCCTCCACCCGCCAGGCGGGCGACCCCGAGGCGATCGAGCGGCTCGCCGACCTGCTCGCGCACGCCGAGAAGCCGGCCATCCTGCTCGGGAGCCAGGTCTGGACGTGCCGGGCGACGGACGCGGCGACCGGCTTCGTCAGGTCGCTCAACGTGCCCGCGTACATGAACGGCTCGGGCCGCGGCACGCTCGCGCCGGGCGACCCGCACCACTTCCAGCTCAGCCGCAGGTACGCCTTCACCGAGGCCGACCTGATCATCATCGTCGGCACCCCGTTCGACTTCCGGATGGGCTACGGCAAACGCCTGTCGCCGACCGCGACGGTCGTCCAGATCGACCTCGACTACCGCACCGTCGGCAAGAACAGGGACATCGACCTCGGCATCGTCGGCGACGCCGGCCTCGTCCTGTCCGCCGCCGCCCAGGCCGCGAGCGGCCGCATCGGGGACGCCGCAGCCAAGCGCAAGGCGTGGCTGGAGGAGTTGCGCACGGTCGAGACCCAGGCGTACGAGAAGCGCCTGCCCCGCCAGCACTCCGACGCCCGGCCCATCGACCCCTACCGCCTCGTGCACGAGATCAACGAGTTCCTCACCGAGGACACCATCTACATCGGCGACGGCGGCGACATCGTCACCTTCTCCGGCCAGGTCGTGCAGCCGAAGTCGCCCGGCCACTGGATGGACCCGGGACCGCTCGGCACGCTCGGCGTCGGCACGGCCTTCGCGATGGCGGCCAAGCAGGCGCGGCGGGACAAGGAGGTGCTGTGCCTGTTCGGCGACGGCGCCTTCAGCCTGACCGGCTGGGACTTCGAGACGATGGTCCGCTTCGACCTGCCGTTCATCGGGATCATCGGCAACAACTCCTCGATGAACCAGATCAGATACGGCCAGGCCGCCAAGTACGGCGAGGACCGCGCGCGCGTCGGCAACACCCTCGGCGACATCCGCTACGGCGAGTTCGCCAAGCTCCTCGGCGGCCACGGCGAGGAGGTCCGCGACCCGTCCGAGATCCGGCCCGCGCTGGAGCGGGCCAGGGAGTCGGGCAAGCCCTCACTGATCAACGTATGGGTCGATCCGGAGGTCTACGCCCCCGGAACGATGAACCAGACCATGTACAAGTAGGGGAAACAGCGACATGAAGGCTCTCGAAGGTGTCCGCGTCCTCGACATGACCCACGTCCAGTCGGGCCCGTCCGCCACCCAGATGCTCGCGTGGCTGGGCGCCGACGTGGTCAAGCTGGAAGCTCCCAAAGGCGACATCACCCGACAGCAGCTCCGTGACGTGCCAGACGTAGACAGCCTGTATTTCACGATGCTGAACTGCAACAAGCGCAGCATCACCCTCAACATGAAGAGCGAGCGCGGCAAGGAGCTCTTCACCGAACTGGTGAAGAGCGCGGACGTCCTGGTGGAGAACTTCGGGCCGGGCGCCGTCGACCGCATGGGCTTCACCTGGGAACGCCTCCAGGAGCTCAACCCCGGCCTCATCTACGCCTCGATCAAGGGCTTCGGCCCCGGCCGGTACGCCAAGTTCAAGGCGTACGAGGTGATCGCGCAGGCGATGGGCGGCTCGATGAGCACCACCGGCTTCGAGGAGGGCCCGCCGCTGGCCACCGGGGCGCAGATCGGCGACTCGGGCACCGGCATCCACGCGGTCGCCGGCATCCTGGCCGCCCTCTACCAGCGCCAGCAGACCCAGCGCGGCCAGCGCGTCCAGGTGGCCATGCAGCACGCCGTGCTGAACCTGTGCCGCGTCAAGCTGCGCGACCAGCAGCGGCTGGCGCACGGCCCGCTGCGCGAATATCCGAACAAGACGTTCGGCGACGAGGTGCCGCGCTCGGGCAACGCCAGCGGCGGCGGCCAGCCGGGCTGGGCGGTGCGTTGCGCGCCCGGCGGTCCCAACGACTACATCTACGTGATCGTGCAGCCGGTCGGCTGGGAGCCGATCGCGAACATCATCGGCCGTCCCGAGCTGGCCGCCGACCCCGAGTGGGCGACGCCGGAGGCGCGGCTGACCAAGCTGGACAAGATGTTCCAGCTCATCGAGGAGTGGACGATCCGCCACGACAAGTGGACGGTGCTCGACCGGTTCAACGGCGCCAACGTCCCGTGCGGGCCGATCCTGTCGACCAAGGAGCTGGTGGAGGACGAGAGCCTGCGCGAGGAGGGCATCGTCGTCAAGGTCGACCACCCGGAACGCGGTGAGTTCGTGACGGTCGGCAGCCCGCTGCAGTTGTCGGACTCGCCGGTGGACGTCGTCACCCCGCCGCTGCTCGGTGAGCACAACCAGGACATCTACGGCGAGCTGGGCGTCAGCGCGGACGAGCTCGCCGAACTCAAGACGAACGGAGTCATCTAAGTGGCGACCACAAGCGTGGCCAGGGAGGTCATCGACAAGGCGCTCGCCGAAGGGCGGACGGCTCTGACCGCACCGGAAGGGCGCAGGCTCTGCGAGGAGTACGGCATCGCGACCCCGGGCGAAGGGCTGGCCACGTCGGCGGCGGAGGCGGCGGAGGTCGCCGAGAAGATCGGGCTCCCGGTCGTTCTCAAGATCGTCTCGCCTGACATCCTGCACAAGACGGACGCCGGCGGCGTGCTGGTCGGCCTCAGGAGCGCCGACGAGGTGCGGGAGGGCTACGACACGATCCTGGCCAACGCCCGCGCCTACAACCCCGACGCGAAGATCGACGGCATCCAGGTGCAGCAACTGGTCGGCGGCGGCCACGAGGTCATCGTCGGCGCCGTCACCGATCCCACGTTCGGCAAGGTCGTCGCCTTCGGGCTTGGCGGTGTCCTGGTCGAAGTTTTGCAAGACGTTACCTTTAGGCTTGCCCCGCTTTCGGGTGAAGATGCCTTTGGCATGCTGGACGACATCAGGGCGGCAGAGGTCCTCCGTGGTGCTCGCGGCGCCGAACCCGCCAACCGGGAGGCGCTCGCGGGCCTGATCGAGCGGGTCGGCCGGCTGGTCACCGACGTCCCCGAGATCGTCGAGATCGACCTCAACCCGGTCTTCGCCGACGCGAGCGGAGCGGTCGCCGCCGACGTGCGCATCCTCATCGGCGACAGGCCCGCCGAGGTCGCCCGGCTGTCGCGCGAGGAGATCCTCCGGCAGATGACGCGGATCTTCAAGCCGCGCTCGGTCGCGGTCATCGGCGCCTCAGCCGAGACCGGCAAGATCGGCAACTCCGTCATGCGCAACCTCATCAACGGCGGCTACCAGGGGCAGATCCTGCCGATCAACCCCAAGGCCGACGAGATCATGGGGCTGCCCGCGTACAAGAGCATCTCCGACGTCCCCGGCGACGTGGACGTGGCCGTGTTCGCCATCCCCGCCAAGTTCGTCGCGGCGGCGCTGGAGGAGACCGGCAAGAAGGGCGTGGCGGGCGCCGTCATGATCCCGTCGGGCTTCGCCGAAACCGGCAACGTCGAGGGTCAGCAGGAGATCGTCGAGATCGCGCGCAGGCACGGCGTGCGCATGCTCGGGCCCAACATCTACGGCTACTACTACACGCCGGAGAACCTCTGCGCGACGTTCTGCACGCCGTACGACGTCAAGGGCAGCGTGGCGCTGACCTCGCAGAGCGGCGGTATCGGCATGGCCATCCTGGGCTTCAGCCGCACCACCAAGATGGGCGTCTCCGCCATCGTCGGCGTCGGCAACAAGGCCGACGTGGACGAGGACGACCTGCTCACCTTCTTCGAGCAGGACGACAACACCAAGGCCGTGGCCATGCACCTGGAGGACCTCAAGGACGGGCGCGGCTTCGTCGACGCCGCCCGCCGCGTGGTCAAGGAGAAGCCGGTCATCGTGCTCAAGGCGGGACGCACCGCGATGGGCGCGCGGGCGGCCGGCTCCCACACCGGGGCCCTGGCCGGCAACGACAAGGTCTACGACGACATCCTCCGGCAGGCCGGGGTGGTGCGCGCGCCGGGACTCAACGACATGCTGGAGTACGCCCGCGCGCTGCCGATCCTGCCCGCGCCCAAGGGTGAGAACGTCGTCATCATCACCGGGGCCGGCGGCTCGGGCGTGCTGCTCTCCGACGCCATCGTCGACGCGGGCCTGACGCTCATGGACATCCCGCCCGACCTGGACGAGGCCTTCCGCGCCTACATCCCCCCGTTCGGGGCGGCGGGCAACCCCATCGACATCACCGGCGGCGAACCGCCATCGACGTACGAGAACACGGTCCGCCTCGGCCTGGCCGACGAGCGCATCCACGCGCTCGTCCTGGGCTACTGGCACACGATCGTGACGCCGCCGATGGTCTTCGCCGAGCTCATCGCCCGCGTCGTGGCGGAGGAGCGGCAGAAGGGCAACGTCAAGCCGGTCGTGGCGTCGCTCGCCGGGGACACCGAAGTTGAGGAGGCCAGCGAGTACCTGTTCGAGCATGGCGTGGTCGCGTACCCGTACACGACAGAGAAGCCCGTGGCGGTCCTCGGTGCGAAGTACCGCTGGGCCAGGGCTGCCGGACTGCTGCGCTAGAGCCGATTGACCGCACAGCAGCCAGGCGAGGGGGCCATTTCGGGGCAGCAGCGCAGAAAGGCAACAACCCCCCAGGAGGTCCGTAGGTGGACACATCGAACACACCACCGGCGGCGCAGACCGCGCCACCGGCGGAGGACGAACGAGTATGGAAAGCGGGCCGGCTTGAGCCGATGCCCATCAGGAAGCTCCCCGACGCGCCTCCCTCGGTGCACATTCTCGGGCCGACGGTCTTTCTCGTCGCCCTGGGCGTGGGCATGGGCGAGTCGTACATGTGGCCCCGGCTGGTGCTGCTGTTCGGGCCGGAGATCCGGTGGCTGTTCCTGATCGGCGTCAGCCTGCAGGCCGTGGTGATGTTGGAGATGGCGCGCTACGCCATGGCCACGGGGGAGAGCATCTTCTCCGGCGCGGCCAGGGTGTTCAAGCCGCTGATGTGGTTCTTCTTCATCGTCGCCATCGCCGTCTACATCTGGCCGGGACACCTGTCGGCGGGAGCGGCGGCGTTCGAGGAGATATCCGGAATCCCCTGGGTGGTGACCGCGGTCGCCGGGTTGATCCTCGTCGGAGTGATCTTCAGCCTGGCCAAGGTGATCTACAACGTGCTGGAGAACGTGTTGTCGCTGCTCATCGGCGCACTCGTGCTCGGCACCGCCGTGGTCGCCGCCATGGTCGGCACCTGGAACGACGTGGTCACCACGATCACGGGCATGTTCTCCTTCGGCTACCTGCCGCCGGAGGCCATGACCGCGGCCTGGTTCCCCGTGATCGTCGGGGCGTGCGCGTTCGCCGGCCCGTCGGGCATGCAGCAGATGTGGTACACGCTGCACCTGCGTGACTCCGGCGCCGGCATGGGCGCGCACATGCCGAAGGTCCGCGGGCTGCGGCACGCGGGCGAGCAGGAGGAGATGCCCGCGCGCGGGTTCATGTTCGACACCGACAACCCGGCGGAGATGGCCAAGTGGAGGGGGTGGCGGCGCTGGGTCACCTTCGACGCCCTCCTGCTGTTCTGGGGCATCACCATGCTGGTCACGATCTCCTTCACGGTGATCGCCCAGTCGGCGGTGCGGCAGAACCCGGGCGTGCGCGACGTGATCGCAGGCGATGACCAGGAGGTGGCGCTCACCGCGATGGCGGACGCGGTCTCCTCCGCGGGCAGCTCGGTACTCGGGGTCGTTTTCCTCGGGTTCATCGCGCTCATCGGCCTGAACGCGACGCTGGGGTTGTTCGACTCCTTCTCCAGAGGTCAGGCCGACATGACGTACAACTTCGTGCCCGGCGCGAAGAAGGTCCGCATGTCGCACCTGTACGCCATCTTCCTCTGGGGCGTGATCATCTTCGGCATCCTGATCCTGCTGCTCGGCCCGGCCGACGGACCCAGCGGGATCCTCGACACGCTGGCGTTCCTGTCGACGTTCGCGATGGGCGCGTACTGCGTGACGCTGCTCCTGGTGAACAACCGCATGCTGCCCAAACCGATCAGGCCCAAGTGGTGGACCAACATGATCATCGGATTCGGCGCGGTGTTCTACCTGGGGATGCTGTTCTACAGCCTGTTCGCCTACGGCGTGGTCGTGGGCTGATGATCGGACGGCACAGCCTCGAACTCGCCCTGCCAGGGGCGTCGATCGGAGCCGCCGCCGGTGCCATGGCCGGTGGGCTGACCCTGCTCGCGGGGCAGCCCACCGGGATGGCCGCGCTGTCGGCCCTCGCGCTCTCCGTGCCGCTCGGCCTCTTCGGCGGGTTGTACGGGGTGCTCCTGGGCCACGGCGTGTTCCGGCCGGGTACCTTCGGCCCCGTCGGACTGTTCTGGATGGTGGCCTTCCCCGTGTCCCGGCTCGTCCAGGAGAGCCTGGCCGGGGTCGGCATGGCCGACGGCGTGCTGCCGTTCCTGGCGTACCAGGCGATGGTGGCGCTCGGCTTCGCGATCGGCTTCGTCTGGCTGCACGAGCGGCTCATGCCGCACTGGCTGATGCGCAGGGCCGGCGCGAACCCTGAGGCCAAGGCGCTGCTCGGCCAGTACATCAAGCACGCCCAGGCGCTGCAGGCGACCAGGAAGGGGTCGCGTCGATGAACCTGCCCGTCTGGGTCTGGCTGGCCACGATCGGCGGATTCTGCATCGTGCTCGCGTTCGACTTCTACCTCGTCGCCCGCAACCCGCACGAACCCTCGTTCAGGGAATGTGTGGGCTGGGTGTCGTTCTACGTGGGCCTGGCCGCGGCCTTCGGCGTCGGCCTGCTCCTGTTGTCGGGCCCCGCGCACGGCGGGGAGTTCTTCGCCGGGTGGATCACCGAGTATTCGCTCAGCGTGGACAACCTCTTCGTCTTCCTGCTGATCATGAGCCGATTCCGGGTGCCGCGCGAATATCGCCAGAAGGTGCTGCTCATCGGCATCATCCTGGCGCTGATGATGCGCGGCGTCTTCATCGCGGCCGGCGCCGAGGCGGTCACCAGGTTCGACTGGCTCTTCTACGTCTTCGGCGCGTTCCTCGTCTACACCGCGTGGAAGCTGATCGGTCACGAGGACGACGACGCGGAGTTCTCCGAGAACATCGCCCTGCGCACGGTGCGCCGGGTGCTCCCGACCACGGACACCTATCACGGCGCCCGGCTCACCGTGCACCTGGGCCGCAGGATGGTCACCCCGATGCTGATCGT
Organism: Nonomuraea longispora; assembly: GCF_004348345.1. Classification (GTDB taxonomy): domain Bacteria; phylum Actinomycetota; class Actinomycetes; order Streptosporangiales; family Streptosporangiaceae; genus Nonomuraea; species Nonomuraea longispora. Next base: position 18,388 of record NZ_SMJZ01000061.1, on the reverse strand, counting down.
GATGGTCGCCATCGGGACGACCGACCTGCTGTTCGCCCTCGATTCCATCCCGGCCATCTTCGGGCTCACCAAGGAGCCCTATCTGGTCTTCACCGCCAACGCCTTCGCCCTCATGGGGCTGCGGCAGCTCTTCTTCCTCATCGGCGGGCTGCTCGACCGGCTCGTCTACCTGAGCAAGGGGTTGTCGGTGGTGCTGGCCTTCATCGGGGTGAAGCTGATCCTCGAGGCCCTGCACCACGACGGTGTGTCGTGGGCGCCGGAGATCCCGATCCTGGTCTCTCTCGGCGTCATCGTCGGCACCCTCGCGGTCACCACGGTGCTGAGCCTGGTGAAGTCGGCTCGCGACGCCAGGGCGGAGGTGGTGGAGCAGGAAACCGCCGATCGCTGACCCACCCCGAACCGGGGCCGCGCGCGGGGGCGAACCCTCCCCTGCCGCGGCTCTGCGGTGTGCCCGCGACGACCGTGCTCACGGGACGTGCCTCACCGGACGTCCTACGGCCGGGGACTCTTGCGTACGTCGTGCTCGGCGGTCCACTGGCGCAGGTAGCGCTCCGCGTCGTCGGCGGAGTGGTGCTTCCTGAGCGCCGTGCTGAGGCCGAGGCCGATCACCCGGCCGTCGGCCGGATGGCCTGCCGGATCACCAAGGAGAAAGCGGATGAACGCCTTCACGGTCATGCACCTCCAATCTCTGCCACGCATCCTCTGCCCGAGGTGTTACGCAGCATGTCGTCTTCTGTGAACGTCAGATCTCCCCGCGGTCGTCCCCGCAGGTCACCCCACGGCGATTTCGCGCAGGCGTGCTCGACGCACCTCGCGGGACGCCCCGCGAGGGTCTTCGGGGTCTTTAGCCGGCGGAGGGGGTGCGCGGACGTCGCCGGCGCACCGGCTTGGGCGCGGGCTCCACGGGCTCGTTCTCCCGCTGCTCCATGTAGGAGGCGCGGGTGTGCTCGGTGTGCTCACGCATGATCTTCGCAGCGCGGCGCTCGTCGCCCGCCTCGATGGCGTCGATCAGCGAGGTGTGCTCGTCCCATGAGGCCATGCCGCGCTGGCGGGCCACGGGCGTGTGATACCACCGCACGCGCCTGGCCACCTGGGCGGCCAGCTCGGCCAGGACCTTGTTGCCAGACAGGTCGGTCACCAGCGCGTGCAGCTCCGAGTTGGTGGCCACGGCCGCGTCGACGTCGTCGGACTGCACCGCGGCGATGCCGCGGGCGCACAACGCGCGCAGCCGTTTCACGCCGTCCTCGCCGGCGTGCTCGGCGGCCAGCCGGGCGGACTCGGTCTCGAGCAGGGTGCGGACGGCCAGCAGTTGGTCGGCCTCCTCCAATGTCGGGACGTGCACGAACGCGCCCTGACCCGGGTGCAGATCGACCCAGCCCTCGCCGCTGAGCTGCTGCAACGCCTCGCGGACCGGCTGCCTGGAGACCCCCAGCAGCTCGGCCAGCTCGCTCTCGACGAGGTGCTGGCCGGGTTTGAGCTGCCCGGAGACGATGAGCTCTTGGATAGCCTCTATGACGCTTTCACGGAGCGTGGCAGGACGGGGAATCTTCGCGGCCGCCGTCTGACCGGCCTGATCCGACAGCAACATGGGCACGTCTCCAGGACTGAGCTGAAAAGTTTTTAGTCGACTGCCTACAGCATACCGGCCGCGCGTTGTCCATGGTCGTGAGTCTCATCACAGGGGGATCGTCGCGGGCAGGCCGGGTAGACGCAGGCGGGAGGCGGCCAGCGCGGGCAGCGCGGCCAGGACGGCGGCGACCAGCAGCGCGGCGCCGGGGGCGGCCAGTGCCGCCGTGGCCAGGGCCACGGCGCCGACACCTGCCAGGGCCTTGGCGCTGTAGATGACGGCGTGGATCTCGCCGGCCCGCTCGGTGCCGAAGAACTCGCGTACGAGGCTGGCGAGCAGCGGGTAGAAGGCGCCGCCGCCCAGCCCGGCCGCGATCGCGCCGAGCCAGAGCAGGGGAGCGCTGACGTTCGCCGGCCCGGGGAGGCCGCCCACGTGCGCGCCGCCGGCGGTCAGCAGCACCTGGCCGGCCGCGAGCGCGCCCAGCACGGCGGCCAGCACCCGCCTGCGGCCGAACAACTCCGAGCAGCGCATGGCCACCGCCCTGCTGGCGCCGTTCAGCGCCACCATGAGGGCCACCGCGCCCCACGTCCCCGTGCCCGCGACCACGATCACGTCGAAGACCGACACGGCGCCGGCGCACGTCAGGATCAGGGCGAGCGCGGGCAACGTCCTCGTGCGCAGCGCCTGGGCGAGCAGGAACTGCTTGGCCGCCTCCGGGGTGACGCGCAGCCGCGCGGCGTCGAGGGCGTGCGTACGCGGGTCCACGTCGGCGGGCCACCACAGGGCCGGGGGCAGCCGCAGGTGGCGGGCCGCCGTCCCGATGACGGCCACGGCGACGGCCGCGGCGGTCAGGAAGGCGGCCGGCGTGGCGTCGGGGGCGATCCCGGCCCAGACCAGCAGCGGCACGGCCCCGTACCCGAAGGCGCCGGTGATCAGGCCGACCCGGGCGGCGGGGCGCTCGGGGAACCAGGAGGAGACCACCTCGCCGCAGACGCCGTAGACCAGGCCCGCGCCCAGCCCGCCGAGCAGCCCGTAGCCGACGAGGGCGGCCGGACTCACGGGGCCGCCGCCCGCGAGCGCCGCCTGCCCGGCCGCGGCGAGCGACGCGCCGCTCGTGAGGGCGGCCGTGACGAGGCCGAGCCCGCTCAGCGCGGCCCCGAGCGCAAGGCTCACGCGTACGCTGAGGCGCCCGCGCCGCACCAAGTGCAGGGCGGGCAGCGCGCCCGCCGCCTGACAGGCGATCCAGACGGCCAGCAGGGTCAGCCCGGCGCCTTTCTGGGCGAGCAGCGCGGCGTAGCCGTACTGGAGCGGGCTGATCGCGGCCATCGCGGCCCAGGCCAGCCGGAACATGCGCGTGCGGTCGGCGGGGACGGGCCCGGGAAGGTACGAGCGGCCGCGCCAGTCTCTGACTGGATTCTCCATACTGTATGGAATATCCAGTAGACGGCTCCCTGTCGAGACCCTAGACGAGGGATATTCCATACGGTATACCGTCTACAAAGGAGGCTCGAATGGACCTGTACGAATTCCAGGCGAAGGAGCTCTTCGGGCGTCACGGGATCCCGGTCCCCGCCGGCAGGGTCGCCACCACCCCCGCGCAAGCCGGCGCGATCGCGGCCGAGCTGAACGCGCCCGTTGTCATCAAGGCCCAGGTGAAGACCGGTGGGCGCGGCAAGGCGGGTGGCATCAGGAGCGCGGCGGGGCCGGTCACCGCGGAGGTGGAGGCCGACCGCGTCCTCGGCATGGACATCAAGGGGCACGTCGCGCGCGCCGTGCTGGTCGAGACCGCGACCGTGCCGTTCGAGGAGTACTACGCGGCCTTCCTGGTCGACCGGGCCGAGGGCGGGTTCCTGGCCATGGTGTCGAGCCAGGGAGGCATGGAGATCGAGGAGCTCGCCGCCACCGACCCCGACGCTCTGGTGAAGCTGCCCGTCGACCCGGTGTCCGGGGTGGACGCGGAGACCGCGCGGGCTCTCGCCGCCAAGGCGGGCCTGCCCGAGCAGGCGGCCGGGGTGCTGGAGCAGCTGTGGCGGGTGCTGGTCGCGGAGGACGCCCTGCTGGTCGAGGTGAACCCGCTGATCTGCACCACCGACCAGCGCATCGTGGCGCTCGACGGCAAGGTGACCCTGGACGACAACGCCGCGTTCCGGCACTCACGGGAGCCGGAGGAACAGGCGGACGGCCTGGAGGCCCGCGCCCGGGCCAAAGGACTCAACTACGTCAAACTGGACGGACGCGTCGGCGTGATCGGCAACGGGGCCGGCCTCGTCATGAGCACGCTCGACGTGGTCGCGGGGGCGGGGGCCGCCCCCGCCAACTTCCTCGACATCGGCGGCGGCGCGTCCGCCAAGGTCATGGCCGACGGGCTGGAGATCATCCTGGCCGACCCCGACGTGCGCTCGGTGCTGGTCAACGTCTTCGGCGGCATCACGGCCTGCGACGCGGTGGCCAGCGGCATCGTCACCGCACTCGAACTCCTCGGCGAACGCGGCCACGGCAGGCCCATCGTCGTACGGCTGGACGGCAACAACGCCGAGGTGGGCCGGCGCATCCTCAGCGACGCCAGGCACCCGGCCGTCCGCCAGGTCTCCACCATGGACGGCGCCGCCGAGACGGCGGCCAGACTCGCGGCAGGTGCGTGATGGCGATCTTCCTGACCAAGGACAGCCGGGTGCTCGTGCAGGGCATGACAGGCGCGGAAGGCAGCAGGCACACGGCCCGCATGCTCGCCGCGGGCACCGACATCGTGGCCGGGGTGACCCCCGGAAAGGGCGGGCGCTCGCTGGACTTCGGCGAACGCGCGGTGCCGGTCTTCGGCTCCGTGGCCGAGGCGATGGCCGAGACGGGGGCGGACGTCTCCGTGGTGTTCGTGCCGCCCCGCTTCACCGGCTCCGCCGTGGAGGAGGCCGTCGAGGCGGGCATCCCGCTGTGCGTGGTCATCACCGAGGGCGTCCCCGTGCATGACGCCGTACGTTTCCGCGCCCTGGCGAGCGGCCGCACCAGGATCATCGGGCCCAACTGCCCCGGCCTGATCAGCCCCGGCCAGTCGTCGGCCGGCATCATCCCCGCCGACATCACCTCCGCCGGGCGCATCGGGCTGGTCTCGAAGTCGGGCACGCTGACGTACCAGCTGATGTACGAGCTGCGCGACCTCGGCTTCTCCACCGCCGTCGGCATCGGCGGCGACCCGGTCGTCGGCACCACCCACATCGACTGCCTCAAGGCGTTCCAAGACGACCCCGGCACCGACGCGATCGTCATGATCGGCGAGATCGGCGGCGACGCCGAGGAACGGGCCGCCGCCTACATCGCGGCGAACGTCACCAAGCCCGTCATCGCCTACGTCGCCGGCTTCACCGCGCCGGAGGGCAGGACCATGGGGCACGCGGGCGCGATCGTGTCCGGCTCGTCCGGCACCGCCCAGGCCAAGAAGGAGGCTCTGGAGGCCGTCGGCGTCCGCGTCGGCCGCACCCCCTCCGAAACGGCCCGTCTCCTCCGCGCCGGGGTGTCGTCGTGAAGTTCGCCGTCAATCTGTCCATTCTCCTGACCGACCTGCCGTTGCTCGAACGTCCGGCCGCGGCGGCCAAGGCGGGGTTCGACGCCGTGGAGCTGTGGTGGCCGTTCGACGGCCCCGAACCCGGCGATGCCGAGCTCGCGGCGCTGCGCAAGGCCGTAGAGGACGCCGGAGTGCGTCTCACCGGGCTCAACTTCGACGCCGGTGACATGGCGGCCGGCGATCGCGGGCTGCTGGCCAGGCCGGGCGACTCGGCCAGGTTCCAGGCCAACATCGACGTCGCGGTCCGGCTGGCGGGCGAGCTGGGCTGCGGGGTGCTCAACGCGTTGTACGGCAACGGCCCGGGCACCGACAGGGACCTGGCCGTGGCGAACCTGCGCAGGGCGGCGGACGCGGCGGCGGGGATCGGCGCGACCGTGGTCGTCGAAGCGCTCAACTCCCACGAGAACCCGAAATACCCGATCACGTCGTCGCGGGCGGCGTTCGACCTGATCGACGAGGCCGGCAGGGACAACGTGGCCTTCCTGGCCGACCTCTACCACCTGCACCGGATGGGCGAGGACGTGCTCGCGCTCATCGACGGGCACGCGGGACGTTTCGGCCACGTACAGATCGCCGACGACCCCGGCAGGGGACGGCCGGGCAGCGGGCGCATGCCGTACCAGGAGATCTTCGCGCGGCTGACGGCCGCGGGCTACCGCGGCCACGTCGGCCTGGAGTACCGGCACGAGGGGCCGGGCGCATTCGACTGGAGGCGCACATGAACATCGGCTTCGTCGGCCTGGGGATCATGGGCAGCCCCATGGCCGCCAACCTCGTCAAGGCCGGGCACACCGTGACCGGGTACGACCTCGGCGCCGAGCGGGTCGAGCGGCTCGCCGGGCTGGGCGGCAAGGGCGCGGCGAGCGTGGTCGACGCGGTCGCCGGCGCGGACGTCGTGATCACCATGCTGCCCGACTCGCCGCAGGTGGAGGAGGTCGCGCCGCTGGTCGTCGAGTACGGCAGGCCGAACCTGCTCTACGTCGACATGAGCACCATCAGGCCGGAGACCTCCCGCGAGGTGGCCCGCCGGGCGGCGGCCGCCGGGGTGCGGGCGCTGGACGCCCCCGTCAGCGGCGGCGAGCGCGGCGCGATCGACGGCACCCTGTCGATCATGGTGGGTGGCGCCACCGAGGACGTCGAGGCGGCCAGGCCGGTGCTGGGCAGCCTCGGCACGACCGTGGTGCACGTCGGCCCCGCGGGCGCCGGCCAGACCGTCAAGGCGGCCAACCAGCTCGTCGTCGGCGGCGTGTACGGGCTCGTGTCGGAGGCCATCGTGCTGCTGGAGGCCTCGGGCGTGGACCCGGTCGCCGGCCTGGACGTGCTCGCGGCCGGCCTGGCGGGCTCCAGGATCCTCGATCTCAAACGGCACACCATGGTCAGACGCGAGTTCGCCCCGGGGTTCCGCATCGACCTGCACCACAAGGACATGGGCATCGCCGTCGCCGCAGCCCGCGAGGCCGGGGTGAGCCTGCCGCTCACCGGTCAGATCGCCCAGCTCATGGCGGCGGCCAGGGCGCAGGGCCACGGCTCGCTCGACCACTCCGCCCTGCTCAAAGTGATCGAAAGGCTGAATGGATGACTCGCATTCCCTGCATGGAGGCCGTGGTCGCGGTGCTGGAGTCGGAGGGCGTGGACACCGTCTTCGGCATCCCGGGCGCGGCCATCCTGCCGCTCTACGCGGCACTCCAGAACAGCTCGATCCGGCACATCACGGTACGCCACGAAGAGGGCGGCACCCACGCGGCCGACGGCTGGGCCAGGGTGACGGGGAACGTGGGCGTCTGCATCGGCACGTCAGGCCCCGCGGGCACCAACATGATCACGGGTCTCTACACGGCGATGGCCGACTCGATCCCGATGATCTGCGTCACCGGCCAGGCGGCCACCTCGAAACTGCACCAGGAGGCTTTCCAGGCGGTCGACATCGTGGAGATCGCCCGGCCCGTGACCAAGTGGGCGGTGCAGCTCAAGGAGCCCGCCCAGGCGCCGTGGGTGTTCCGCGAGGCGTTCAGGGTCGCGCGGTCGGGCCGGCCGGGGCCGGTGCTCATCGACCTGCCGATCGACGTCCAGCGCGGCACCTGCCTGTACGACCGCGACGTGGACGCGCCGCTGCCCGTCGAGACCCCACGCCCGCTGCCCGGAGCCGTGCGCAGGGCCATGGACCTGCTGACGGCGGCCAAGCGACCCGTCATCCTGGCCGGCGGCGGCGTGATCATCGCCGACGCCTGCGACGAGCTGCGCGCGCTGGCCGAGCACCTCCAGGTGCCGGTGCACGTGACGCTCATGGGCAAGGGCGCCTTCCCCGAGGACCACCCGCTGTTCGCCGGAATGCCCGGCATCCAGACGCAGACTCGATGGGGCAACGCCGCGTTCCTGGAAAGCGACCTGGTGCTCGCCGTCGGCGCCCGCTTCGGCGACCGGCACACCGGCGACCTCGACGTCTACCGTCGCGGGCGCAAATTCGTGCACGTGGACATCGAGCCCATGCAGCTCGGCCGGGTCCTCGAACCCGACCTGGGGATCGTCGGCCACGCCAAACCGGTGCTCGCCGACCTGCTGGCCGAGGCGCGCGGGCGCGGCGGGCCGAAGGAGCCCGGCAAATGGGTGCGCAAGGTCGCCGACCTGCGCCGTACGATGGCCCGCCGCGACGACTTCGACGACGTGCCGATCAAGCCGCCCAGGGTGTTCAAGGAGATCAACGCGTATTTCGGCAGGGACACCACGTTCGTTACCGCCATCGGGCTCTACCAGATCTGGTCGGGGCAGTTCCAGACGACCTACCTGCCGCGCCGCTACCTGGTCTGCGGGCAGGCGGGGCCGCTGGGCTGGGAGGTGCCCGCGGCCATGGGCGTCAAGTGCGCACATCCCGAGCGGCAGGTGGTGGCCGTGGTGGGCGACTACTCCTTCCAGTTCCTGATGGAGGAGGTCGCGGTGGCCGCCCAGTACCGCATCCCGTTCGTCATCGTGATGATCAACAACGAGTATCTGGGCCTCATACGGCAGGCCGAGATCCCGTACGGCATGAACTTCGCCGTGGACCTGCACTACGGGGAGGGCGGCATCGACCATGTCAAGGCCATGGAGGCGTTCGGCTGCCCGGCGCGTCGCGTGGAGCTGCCGGGTGACCTGCCGGACGCGCTGGCGTGGGCGTCGGCCGCGTCGGCGCGGGAGCGGGTGCCGGTGCTGGTGGAGGTGATGGTCGAACGCGAGGCCAACGCCGCCATGGGCCCCTCGCTCGACGAGATCAAGGAGTTCGAGCCGCTGCCCGAGCTCATCACCGCCGACTGGTCCGACTGAGAGGAGCTCTCATGCAGCTCAAACCGGGTACGGCCTGGCAGGACGCCTATGACCGATGCCACGCGGCGGCCCCTGAGGCCTTCCACGACGACCGCGTGCTGAACCACTGGGGCGGCATGTGGCGCCGCGACGGTCGTCCCGTGCCGGGGTTCTCGCCGCTCGACGGCACCGCCATCGCCGGCCTGCCGCGGCTCGACCGCGCCGGGGCCGCGCGGGCGGTGGCGGGCGCGGTGGAGGAGCACAACCGGTGGCGCTACCTGCCGATGGCCGAGCGCAAGGCGATGGTCGCGGCGGCCGTCGAGTCCATGGCCGCGCACCGCGACCTGCTCGCCCTGCTGCTGGTCTGGGAGATCGGCAAGCCGTGGAAGACGGCGTGTGCCGACGTGGACCGCTGCCTGGACGGCGTGCGCTGGTACCTCGACGAAATCGACCGCATGGTCGCGGGACGCACGCCGCTGCCCGGCCCGGTCAGCAACATCGCGAGCTGGAACTATCCGATGAGCGTGCTCATGCACGCCATGCTCGTGCAGGCGCTGGCCGGCAACGCGGTGATCGCCAAGACGCCCACGGACGGCGGATTGTGCTGCCTCACGCTGGCCTGCGCGCTGGCCGTGCGGGAAGGGCTGCCGTTCACGCTGGTCAGCGGGGGAGGGGCCGAGCTGTCGCCGGTGCTGGTGGCCGGGCGCGCGCTGGGCTGCGTGTCGTTCGTGGGCGGCAGGGACGCGGGGGCCAAGGTGGCGACCTCGCTGGCCGACCTCGGGCGCCGGCACGTGCTGGAGCAGGAAGGGCTGAACTGCTGGGGGGTGTGGGAGTACGGCGACTGGGACCTGCTCACGACGCAGATCCGGGCGTCGTTCGACTACGCCAAGCAGCGGTGCACCGCCTATCCGCGGTTCGTGGTGCAGCGGTCGGCGTTCCACGAGTTCCTGGGGGCGTACCTGTCGGCCGTGGGGTCGCTGCGCTTCGGTCATCCGCTCGCGGTGGCCGAGCCGGACGACCCGCTGCCGGAGCTCGCCTTCGGCCCTCTGATCAACGCCTCGAAGGCCAAGGAGCTGGCCGACCAGGTGGACGAGGCCGTGGCGCGGGGCGGCGTGCCGGTCCACCGTGCGGCCATCGAGTCTGGACATTTCCTCCCGGGGCAGGATATTTCGGCGTACTTCGCTCCGACCGCGATCCTCAACCCGCCCCCGTCCTCACCCCTGCACCACGCCGAGCCGTTCGGCCCCGTCGACACGATCGTCCTGGTGGACACGGAGGCCGAGCTGCTGGCCGCCATGAACGCCAGCAACGGCGCCCTCGTCGCCACCCTCTCCTGCGACGAGGAGGAGACCTTCCACCGCCTCGCACCCCAGGTGCGCGCGTTCAAGGTGGGCCACAACAAACCCCGCTCGCGCGGCGACCGCGAGGAGCTGTTCGGCGGGCTCGGCGCGTCGTGGCGCGGCGCGTTCGTCGGCGGCGAGCTGCTGGTGCGCGCCGCGACGAGCGGCCCCGACGGCGAACGCCTGCCGGGCAACTTCCCGCACTACACGCTCCTGCCCTGAGGCGCTCTCCCAGAACGGATCCCGCCAGACCACCAGGAACCGGACAAGGTGCCCTGAGGCGAACCCTCTAGAAGGCGCCGAAGCGGGTCGCCGCGAGCAGGACGAGAAAGGTCAGCATGGCGACCCGCAACAGCTTCCCGCCGACGGTCAGCGACGGCCAGGACAGATAGGCCAGCCACCCGATGAACGCGATCACCGGCAGGACGGCCACACCACCCAGCGGATTGGTCACGGCGAACCCCGCCAGCAGCAGGATCACCATCACGGCCGGCGCCACCCACCGGGGCACCTGCGTGAACAGGAACGTCATCGGCACGGCGCTGCGCTGCTCGACGGCCTTGCGCAGGCCGGTCGCGCCCGGCGTGAAGAACTGCTCACCCTGCGGGACCGCACGCTTGCCGCCCTGCCTGCCTGTGCGCTTGTCGCCGCGCTTACTGTCAGGGGTCACGGGAAGAGCCTACGCGTGTCGCGCGGGCGCGGCGCTTCTGGACGGGCCTCTAGGCTGGTCGCGTGCTCGCCGTGATCCGATACTCCGTTCCAGAGTCCCAGTCGCAGGACTTCGTCAAACAGGGCCACGCCATCCTCGACCTGCTCGCCACCCAGCCGGGCTACCGGCGCGGCCGGTTGGCCCGCTCGGTCGACGAGCCCAACCTGTGGGCGCTGGTCAGCGAGTGGGAGGGCGCCGGCTTCTACCGCAGAGCGCTCTCCGCCGCGCGGATGACGATGTATCCGCTGATGATCCTCATGGTCAACGAACCCAGCGCATATGAGGACGTTCACGTTCGGGACGGCGCGTAACAATACTCGCGCGCGAAGGCGTTCGAGCGTCCCCTAAGCTGGGATCTCACCGATTTCACTCGCCGACCTCCAGCCGGAAAGAGAACCAACCAACATGGCACGACGCACCGACGTCCTGGACACCATCGTCAGCCTCGCCAAGCGCCGCGGGCTCGTCTACCCGTCGAGCGAGATCTACGGCGGACTGCGCGCGTCGTGGGACTACGGTCCACTGGGCGTCGAGCTGAAGAACAACGTCAAGCGGCAGTGGTGGCTGTCGATGGTGCAGTCGCGCGACGACGTGGTGGGCCTCGACTCCTGCGTCATCCTGGCGCCCGAGGTGTGGCGGGCCAGCGGCCACGTCGACACCTTCACCGACCCGCTGACCGAGTGCCTGTCCTGCCACAAGCGTTTCAGGGCCGACCACCTGATCGAGGCCTACGAAGAGAAGAACGGCAAGACACCCGAGGGCGGCCTGGCCGACATCACCTGCCCCAACTGCGGCAACAAGGGCACCTTCACCGAGCCCCGGCAGTTCAGCGGCCTGCTCAAGACCTACCTCGGCCCGGTCGAGGACGAGTCGGGCCTGGCCTGGCTGCGCCCCGAGACCGCGCAGGGCATCTTCATCAACTACCTCAACGTTCAGCAGTCGGCGCGCAAGAAGATCCCGTTCGGCATCGGCCAGGTCGGCAAGTCCTTCCGCAACGAGATCACGCCGGGCAACTTCATCTTCCGCACCCGCGAGTTCGAGCAGATGGAGATGGAGTTCTTCGTCAAGCCCGGCACCGACGAGGAATGGCACCAATACTGGATCGACGAGCGCTTCCGGTGGTATTCCGACCTCGGCATCAACAAGGACAACCTGCGTCTCTACGAGCACCCGCAGGAAAAGTTGTCCCACTACGCCAAGCGCACCGTCGACGTCGAATACCGCTTCAACTTCGTCGGCTCCGAGTGGGGTGAGCTCGAAGGCATCGCCAACCGCACCGACTTCGACCTCACCTCCCACGCCAAGGCGTCCGGCGCCGACCTCAGCTTCTTCGAGCAGGACAGCGGGGAGCGCTACGTCCCCTACGTCATCGAGCCGGCCGCCGGCGTCGACCGGGCCACGCTGACCTTCCTGATCGACGCCTACAGCGAGGACGAGGCGCCCAACGCCAAGGGCGTCATGGAGAAGCGCACGGTCATGCGGCTCGACCACCGGCTCGCCCCGGTCAAGGCCGCGGTGCTGCCGCTCTCGCGCAACGCCGACCTGTCGCCGAAGGCACGCGACCTGGCCGCGCAGCTGCGCCGCCGGTGGAACGTCGAGTTCGACGACGCCGGCGCCATCGGCCGCCGCTACCGCCGCCAGGACGAGATCGGCACGCCGTTCTGCATCACCGTCGACTTCGACACCCTGGAGGACAACGCGGTGACCATCCGCGAGCGTGACTCCATGGCCCAGGAGCGCATCTCCATCGACGGCGTCGACGCCTACCTGCGCCAGCACCTGAACGACTGACCGCCGTACTTCGGTAGGTGCGTGTCCGCTGGTCTGCGTTCGGGTGGGGTGGGCGGTGTTGTTTTACGGCATGCCGTCTGAGCCCCACCCGCCGCCGTGTGCTGCGGCCTTCCAGGGAGACGCCTCACCGCCTCACCGCCTCACCGCCGTGACGCGCGCATTCTTGCCCGGCTCCGTGGCCATTCGTGACGGCCTGGCTGACCGAAAAATCGTGTAAAGGCGGGGGTTACGCGGGTTTTCGCGGTTGCCTGATGACATGCCTCGTAAGCCGATAAACGGCCATACGAGGGACGAGGGTAACCATGCGTACATCACGTTTCGCTCTTGTGCTGCTCGCCGCGGGCGCGGTGCTCATGACGGGGAGCGCCGCATTCGCCCAACCTGAGCCGACCGCGTCGGAACTGCGGCTGGTCGTGGACAACTGCCCCGACAAGGTCGTGCAGCCATGATCGACCCCGCACTGCTCGAACGCGCGCTCTTCGAGGTCAAGCGGGTGATCGTCGGCCAGGACCACATGGTCGAGCGGCTGCTCGTCGCGGTCATCGCCAAGGGGCACTGCCTGCTCGAAGGCGTGCCGGGCATCGCCAAGACACTGGCCGCCGAGACTACGGCGAGCGTGGTCGGAGGGACGTTCGCCCGCATCCAGTTCACGCCCGACCTGGTGCCGTCCGACATCATCGGCACGCGGATCTACCGGCCCTCGACCGAGTCGTTCGACATCGAGCTGGGCCCCGTCATGGTGAACCTGCTGCTCGCCGACGAGATCAACCGGGCGCCCGCCAAGGTGCAGTCCGCCCTGCTGGAAATCATGGCCGAGCGGCAGGTCAGCATCGGCGGCGTCACCCACGATGTGCCGAGGCCGTTCCTGGTGCTGGCCACCCAGAACCCCATCGAGTCGGAGGGCGTCTACCACCTGCCCGAGGCGCAGCGCGACCGCTTCCTCATGAAGATCGACGTGGGCTATCCCAGCGAATCGGAGGAGCTGGCGATCGTCTACCGCATGAGCGTGGACCCGCCCGAGCCGACCGCCGTCCTCGACCCGGCGCAGGTTCTCGCGCTCCAGCGGCGGGCCGATGAGGTCTTCGTGCACCACGCCATCGCCGAGTACGCCGTCCGCCTCGTCTACGCCACCCGCGACCCCGACCGGTACGGGGTGCAGGACGTACGCAGGCTGCTGGCGTTCGGGGCCAGCCCCAGGGCCACGCTCGGCCTGCTGGCGGCCGCCAGGGCGCTGGCGCTCGTGAGGGGGCGCGGCTACGTGCTGCCGGAGGACGTACGCGACCTGGCGCACGACGTGATGGCGCACCGGCTGGTGCTCTCCTTCGACGCGCTGGCCGACGGGGTCGAGCCCCGGCAGATCGTGGACCGGGTGCTGGCCACCGTGCCGCTGCCCCTCATCGCGCCCCAACAGGAATCGGCGCGGCAGGGATCGGTGCGGCAGGACGCGGTGGCATGAAGCCGTACCTGATCGCGGAGCCCGCGCTGCGCAGGCTCGAACTGACGATCACCAGGAGGCTGGATGGACTGCTCCAGGGCGAACACCTCGGCCTGGTGCCAGGTCCCGGGAGCGAGCCCGCGGAGTCGCGGCCGTACCAGCCGGGGGACGACGTGCGGCGGATGGACTGGAACGTCACCGCCCGCACCAACGAGCCCCACGTGCGGGAGCTGGTCGCCGACCGGGAGTTGGAGATGTGGGCCCTGCTCGACGTCACCGCGAGCATGGACTTCGGGACCGCGGTGCTGGAGAAGCGGGAACTCGCCCTGTCCGCGCTGGCGGCGGTCGGCTTCCTCACCCAGCGGACCGGCAACCGCATCGGCACCCACCTGCTGCACGGCGGCGGCGTCAGGACGCTGCCCGCCAGGACGGGCCGGCCGCACCTGATGGCGCTGCTGCAGGCGGCGTTCGCGCTGCCGCGCACCCCGCCGGGGGTGGCCGAGCCGTTGCTCGGCGTCGCGGCGGAACAGCTCGCCCGGGTCGTACGGCGGCGCGGCCTGGTCGTGGTCGTGTCCGACTACCTGGACGCGCCCGAGACGTGGGAGCCGCCGCTGCGCAGGCTCGCCGCCAGACACCAGGTCCTGGCCGTGGAGGTGGTCGACCCGCGCGAGCTGACCCTGCCGGACGTGGGGATCCTCACGCTGATCGACCCGGAGACGGGACGGCGGCGCGAGGTCGCCACCGGCAGCGCCCGGCTGCGCCGCCGGTACGCGGAGGCGGCGGCCGGGCAGCGCGACGCCATCGCGCGGGCGCTGCGCCGGGCCGGAGCCGCCCACCTGCGGCTGCGTACGGACCGGGACTGGGTGCGTGACCTGGTTCAGCACGTCATGCGCCAGCGCCGCCTGGCCGCGCTGGCCCCGAGCCCGATGTCGCCCGCCCGTGGTGGCGGCACGCCCGGCACAGGAGGTGATGTGGCGTGAGGCTGATCTCGCCCGTCTGGTTGCTGCTGCTCATCCCCGTGGCGCTGCTCGCCGTCGCCTACGTGCTCATGTCGCTGCGGCGCAGCGCGTACGCCGTCCGTTTCACCAACCTCGACCTGCTCGACCGGGTGGCTCCGAGGAGCCCGGGGTGGCGCAGGCATGTTCCGGCGTCGGCGCTGCTGCTCATGTTCGCGCTGGCGGTCGTGGGCTTCGCCAGGCCGACGGCCGAGGTGCAGGTGCCGAGGGAACGAGCCACGATCATGGTGGCGTTCGACGTGTCGGCGTCGATGAGCGCCACCGACGTCAACCCCGACCGGTTCTCGGTGGCCCGGCAGGCGGCCAGGCAGTTCGTGGAGGGCCTGCCTGAGAGGTTCAACCTGGGACTGGTGTCGTTCTCGTCGTCGGCCTCCGTGGCGGTGCCGCCGACCACGGACCGGCAGGCGGTGCTGAGCGCGCTCGACCGGCTCAGCACGGCCTCGGGCACCGCCATCGGCGAGGCCGTCTACTCCTCGCTGGAGGCCGTCGCCGCGCTCGACTCGGACGAGGAGGCGCCGCCCGCGCACATCGTGCTGCTGTCGGACGGCTCCAACACGACCGGCCGCACGCTGAACGACGCGGCGGCTGAGGCGCAGTCGAGAGGCGTCCCGGTCACCACCATCGCCTACGGCACCGCGGACGGCACCATCAGCCTCTCCGGCCAGGAGGTCCCTGTGCCGGTGGACGGCCCCGCCCTGCGCGGGCTGGCCGAGTCGGCGGGCGGCGGGTTCTACGAGGCGGCCAGCGGCAGCGAGCTGCAGGCGGTGTACGAGGACATCGGCACCTCGGTCGGCTACCGCACCGAGCAGCAGGAGGTATGGCAGTGGTTCGTGGCGGCGGGGCTGATGTCCGGACTGATCGCGGCGGTGACGTCGATGGTGTGGTTCTCGAGGTTGCCGTGAAGGGCCTCGGCCGGCCGAGCGGGCCGGAGTTCCGTACGGTGCCGCTCGGCGGGCCCCAGGAGCTCGTCCAGGGGCCGCCACCCGTGCCGGGGCCACCGCCTCCGCGGCAGCCTCCCGCGCAGCCGCCGCCCATCCTGGAGCCACGGCCCGCGCAGGGCCCCTTTGCGCAGGGGCTTGCCACGCAGGGGCGGTTGCCCGCCCAGGGACAGCCGCTCATCCGGGGACAGCTCGGCACGCAGGGGCTCCCCGTGCAGGGACAGCCGCCGGCGCCGGGGACGCGGCACGGGCAGGGCGCGGTGGCGCCCAGAGGACGCCTGCTGGTGGTCGCCGCGCTCGTCGCGGCGCTCGCCGGCGGGGCGGCGGGAGTGGCGGGGGCCCGGCTCTCCGGGGTGTCCGAGCCGGCCCCCGTCGCGGCCCTGCCGCGGGTCGCGCCCGCGCCGTCGTCCGGTCTGACCGGGTTGAGCGCGACGGCGGCGCGGGTGCTTCCCAGCGTGGTCTCCGTGGAGGCCGGCAGCCGGGGCGGGTCCGGCTTCGTGGTGGACGGGAGCGGCCACATCCTCACCAACGCGCACGTGGTGGGCGCGAGCGGCATGGCGACCGTGGTGCTGAACGACGGCCGCAGGCTGAGCGCCCGCGTGGTCGGCGCGGACGACGACGAGGACCTGGCCGTGCTGGTGGCCGACCGCCCGGGTGAGCTGACGCCCGCCACCCTCGGCCGCTCGTCCGATCTGTCCGTCGGTGACCGGGTGCTGGCCATCGGCTCGCCGCTGGGGTTGTCCGGCACGGTCACGGCGGGCATCGTCAGCGCCCTGGACAGGGAGGTACGGCTGGGCGGGGCCCAGCGTACGGCCGTGCAGACGGACGCGTCCATCAACCCGGGCAACTCGGGTGGGCCGCTGGTGAACGACCGGGGCGAGGTCGTGGGGGTGAACACCGCCATCGCGGCCGGGCGAGGGGGCGGGAACATCGGCATCGGTTTCGCCATCCCCATCGACCGGGCCGCGCCCATCGCGGAACGCCTCATGCGAAATTAGGGTCGAAAGCATGCGACTGCTCGTGGTGGAGGACGAGGAGGACCTGGTCGATGCGTTGCGGGTCGGCCTCGTCCGCGCCGGTTACGCGGTGGACGTGGCCTACGACGCGCCGTCCGCCAACGAGAAGTTGCAGGTCAACACGTACGACCTGGTCCTGCTCGACCTGAACCTGCCCGGTGGCGACGGCTTCCAGCTCTGCCGCACCGTCCGCGCGGCGGGGCAGGGGGTGCGGATCATCATGGTGACCGCCCGCGACCGGCTCGACGACCGCGTGCGCGGGCTCGACGAGGGGGCGGACGACTACCTGGTCAAGCCGTTCGCCTTCCCCGAGCTGCTGGCCCGGGTGCGGGCGCTGCTGCGCAGGGAGAGCGTCGGCGGCACCTCCGTGCTGGAGGTGGGCGGGCTGCGCATCGACACGGCCAGGCTGGAGGTGTCGCTGGACGGCAGGTCGCTGGCGCTCACCCCCAAGGAGTACGGAGTGCTGCACTACCTGATGACCAGGCCGGGCCACGTGGTGTCCAGCGAGGAACTGCTGGAGCACGTCTGGGACGAGCACGCCGACCCGTTCACCAACACCGTGCGCGTCACGGTCGGCAACCTGCGGCGCAAGCTCCAGGAGGACGGCCTCATCGAGACGGTGATCAGCCGGGGTTACCGGCTCAAGGAGCCGACATGATCCACACCATCCGCTTCCGGCTCACGGTGCTCTACTCCGGGCTGCTGTTCGTGCTGGCCGCGCTCGTGCTCGGCGGCATCTACGTCGCCGTCTCGAAATCCACCGAACAACGCCCCTACACCACCGAGTACGCCAAGGCCTACTCGGGAGACCAGTACCTGGGCAGGCGCGAGGTCGTCTTCGTCCAGGAGGTGGAGAACGCGGTCAACGTCAAGACGCTGGCCACGCTGCGCGACTATTCGCTGGTCACGCTCGTCGGCCTCTATCTCGCCAGCCTGGGCATCGGCTGGGTGCTGGCCGGCCGCGTGCTGCGTCCGGTCAGGTCGATCACCCGCACCACGGAGGAGATCCAGGCGACCGACCTGACCCGGCGCATCAAGCTGGACGGGCCGCGCGACGAGCTCAAGGACCTGGCCGACACCATCGACACCATGCTCGACCGGCTGGAGGAGGCGTTCAGCGCGCAGCGCCAGCTCATCGACGACGCCTCGCACGAGCTGCGCAGCCCGCTGACGATCATCCGGGCGAACGTGGACGCCGTACTGTCCGCGCCCGACGCCAGCGACGAGGAGCGCACCAGGGCCGTGGCCATCGTGGACCGCGCGACCACCCGCATGACCAGGCTCGTCGAGGACCTGCTGGCCAGCGCGAGGCGTCAGGGCACGGCGTTCGCCGACGCCGATCTGGACCTGGCCAGGGTGGCGGCGGAGGCGTGCGAGGAGCACGCCACCCCGGCCGCGGCCCGCCACGTGCGGATCACCCGCGACCTGGGCGCCGGCCTGGAGATGACCGGCGACTCCGACGCGCTGCGCCGCGCCGTGGCCAACCTGCTCTCCAACGCCGTGCGCTTGTCGCCGCCGGGCGGCACGATCCGCGTGGCGGCGGGTCGGGCGGACGGCTGGTTGTGGGTGGCGGTCCGCGACGACGGGCCCGGGCTGGGAGAGGCGGACCAGCAGCGCGTGTTCGACCGTTTCTGGCGAGGCGAGGCCAGCCGCCGCGACCGCCACACGGGGCTGGGCCTGGCCATCGTCCGCCAGATCGTGGAGTCGCACGGGGGGCGGGTGGCGGTGTATTCGCAACTGGGGG
>NZ_SMJZ01000060.1 GCF_004348345.1 Nonomuraea longispora | reverse complement strand
ACCGTGTCGTATCCCACCGGCACGGCCTGCGCGTTCCAGATCCCGCCCAGCGACAGCAGGCTCCCCACCGCGCCGAACGGCCCGTCCGCACGGGCGGCGAACGCCTCCACCCCCGTCGCGTCACCGGTCAGCACGCCTGGCCGCAACAGCGTGGGCACCAGCCAGGGCAGGCTGAACCCGGCCAGCACCGCCACCACCGGCGCGACCCGCGCCACCCGCGCCGTCCAGGGCGTGCGGCCCTCCCGGAGCACGGCCAGCGGAAGCGCCGTCAGCGCGGTGATCGCCATGGCCGCGAACCCCCCGGCCGCCGCGGGCGTCATCGCCACCGCCGACCGGCGGGCCGAGCCGGTCGCCCGCACCACCCACGGCAGCGCCGCGTACCCGAGCAGCAGCGCCCACTGCCCCATCAGCAGCCGCTCGGCCACGTACGGATTCCACACGTAGAACGTCCCGGCCACCAGCCGGGGCGTGAGCCGTCGCGACGGCACGAGCAGCGCCGCGCCCGAGCACCCCAGCACGAACACGCCCAGCAGGATCACCTTCTGCACCACCTCGGCCGGCAGCACCCAGGACAGCGCCGTGACCACCGCGTCGCTCGGCACCACCCGGGGTGCGCTCCCGGCGAGCCCGAAGGTGAAGCGGGTGAACACCGGATCCGGCACGAACACCATGTCCTGCACCAGGACGAACCCCGGGCCCAGCGCGGGACCGAGAGTCAGGCATCCCAGGGCGAGCCCGAGCAGCGCGGCGGCCGGGCCGGCGCGAAAGGTACCGCGAAGGGTACAAGGCATCCCGATATGACATCACAACCGCACAACGGGCATTCCCCAACATCACCCGCCTCGTTACCCTTCCGAGCAGGAGGACGGGGTGACGACGATCGGTACTACGGCGCGGGCCCGCTCCGCCGGACGCGAGGACGCCGTGCTGGCCGCGGGGATCGCCATGATCGCCGTTCAGCTCATCTGGAAGTTCGCCCTGGTACGCCGGACGTACTTCCGTCAGGACGACTTCCACTTCATCGCCCGCGGCCTCGAACAGGGCCTGTCGTGGGACTACCTGATGCGCGTCGACTTCGGGCATCTGATGCCCGGGCCGTTCGCGATCCACTGGGTGATGGGCCGGCTCGGCGTCTACAACGACCTGCTCGCCCACACCGTCACGATCGGGCTGCTGGCCGCCGCCGGACTCGCGCTGCTGCGGCTGCTGCACGTGCTGTTCGGGCCTCGCCCGGCCATCCTGGTGCCGCTGGCGTTCTACCTGCTGACGCCGATGACGCTCTCCGCTCTGTCGTGGTGGGCGGTGGTGGTGGAGACCCTGCCGTTCCAGGTCGCGTTGCCGATGGCGCTCGGCTCGCACGTGCTCTACGTGCGCAGCGGGCGTTTCAGGCACGCGGTGGCCGCCGCGGCGTGGACCGTGCTGGCCATGGCGTTCTTCGTCAAGGCGCCGTTCATCCTGCTGCTGGCGTTCGTGCTGACGCTCGGCTGGTTCCCGCGCGCGGACCGCAGGCCGGCGTGGCTGCTCTACCTCACCCTGATCGCGATCTACGCCGCGATCTTCTTCCAGCGGCTCTCCGCCTCGGTGACGCTCACCAACGACGCGGTACGGCCGGCGCTGCCCGACCCGGCGACGGCCGCCGGCTTCACGTGGCAGCTGCTGACCTCCCTGGTGTCCACGGCGTTGGGCGGGCCGTGGGCGTGGCAGCCGATCGGCGACGACTACGCCATCGCCGCCACCCCGCAGGCGCTGGTCTGGGCCGGGCTCGCCGTCGCGGTGGCGGTGGTCGCGGCGTCCGTGCGATACCGGCGGACGGCCTGGCTGGCCTGGCTGACGCTGCTGGCGTATTTCCTGCTCGCCGACGTGGTGCCCGTCGCGATCGGGCGGATCGTCCAGCTCGGGCCCGACCTCGGCGGCCTTGAGCTGCGGTACGTCTCCTCGACGGCGAGCGTGCTCGCCCTCGTGATCGGGCTGGCCTTCCTGCCGCTGCGCGGCGAGGAGCGCCCGTGGCTGCGCCCGCTGCCGAGGCTCCGGCACGCCTGGATCCCGCTCGGGGCGCTGATCGCCGCCGGTTCGCTCTGGTCCGCCGCCGCGTACGCCCGGCTGCCGCTGGGCGACCAGGTCAGGAGCTACGTCGAGACGGCCCGGCTGGCGCTCAAGCGGGTGCCGTCCGGCTCGGTCATCCTCGACGCCCACGTCCCGGGCAAGGTCGCCCACGCGATGTTCTTCTACGACTACGCCCGCGTCTCCAAGCTCCTCGGCCCGCTGGCGGCGCAGCCGGTCACCTGGACCCGGCGGCTGACCGGCCCGGTGCCCAGGCCCCTGGCCTTCGACGGCCAGGGCCGGTTGCGGCCGGTGGTCATCAGCGGAGTCAGGATCCCCCAGCGGGACGGCTGCACCCGGATCTCGGGCAAGGAGACGCGCCTGCGTCTTCCCGCCCCGGTGAGGGCCGGGGAGTGGACGGTGCAGGTCGGCTACCTCAACCCGAAGTCCACCGAGCTGTCGGTGCGGCTCGGCGACGGCACGGCCGCGGTCCGGGCCGGCAGCGGATTCGGCTGGACCTTCGCTCCCGTCCGGGGCGGCGGCGGCGAGGTGCGCCTGCGCACGCTGGACGGCGGGACGGCCTGTGTCGGCGAGATCCGGATCGGCGTCCCCGTCCCCGCGGAGGACGCCGCGGCGATACCGCCGGACCCGGTGACGCGCTGAGCCGGCCTGAGCCACCCACTGGGCCACCCACTGGGCCACCCGGTGAGCGGGCGGCCCAGGCCGCACGGGTCACTTACCGGGTTCGGGGTCCCTCGGCAGGCCCAGCATGCGCTCGCCGATGATGTTGAGCTGCACCTCGGTGGTGCCGCCGTAGATGGTCATGGCGCGGGTGGCGAGCACCGCCCGGTTCCAGTAGCCGGCGTCGCCGAGCTTCATGTCGGCGGCCGTGACCGCGGCCGTGCCGAGCAGTTCCACGGCGGTCTCGGAGACGTGCTGGGCGTGGGAGGTCGACAGCAGCTTGCGTACGGAGGCGTCCGCGCCCGGCTCGGAGCCGGCCAGCTGCTTGAGCGTGACCCGCAGCGACAGCGCGTTGATCGAATGACCCTCGCACACCACCCCGGCCACCCGCTGCGCCTCCACGGGCGACAGGTCCCGGCCGAGCCGCCCCGCCAGGCCGAGCAGGTCGGGCACGGAGGAGCCGGTGCCGCCCGAGCCGGACGACAACGAGACCCGCTCGTTGGACAGCGTGTTGCGGGCCACCTTCCACCCCTCGCCGACCTCGCCCACAACCAGGTCGTCAGGGACGAACACGTCGTCGAGGAAGACCTCGTTGAACAGGTTCTCGCCGGTCATCTCCGTCAGCGGCCTGACCGTGACCCCGGGGGCCTTCATGTCGACCAGGAAGTACGTGATGCCCTCGTGCTTGGAACCCTCGCTGGAGTTACGGGCGATGCAGATGCCCCACTCGGCCACGTGCGCGACCGAGGTCCAGATCTTCTGGCCGTTGAGCTTCCAGCCGCCCTCGACCCGCTCCGCCTTCATCTGCAGCGAGGCCAGGTCGGACCCGGCGCCGGGCTCGGAGAACAGCTGGCACCAGATCATCTCGCCGCTGAGCGTCCTGGGCAGGAACCGTTCCTGCTGC
Source organism: Nonomuraea longispora (assembly GCF_004348345.1). Classification (GTDB taxonomy): domain Bacteria; phylum Actinomycetota; class Actinomycetes; order Streptosporangiales; family Streptosporangiaceae; genus Nonomuraea; species Nonomuraea longispora. The sequence continues at coordinate 39,704 of NZ_SMJZ01000060.1, read as the reverse complement.
GCCTGGGTGCCGTACGCGGCGATGGACGGCACCACCCAGGCACCGATGATCATCTGGGGCAGCCGGACCTTCGCGGCCCTGAGCTCCTGCGCGATCAGCACCTGCTCGAGCGGCTTGGCGTCGCGGCCCCACGGCCAGGACAGATGGGGCATGACGAAACCACGGGAGGCGAGCGCCCGCTTCTGCTCCTTGCCCTCCAGCCCGGCGATCTCCGCGATCTCGGCGCGGATCGACTCGCGCAGGACCCCCGCGTCCTCCGGCAGGTCGATCTCCATCGGGCGGGAGACGCCCTGCAGGGCGAGCGCGGCGACCGTGGCGGCCCACTCGGACGACGGGCCGAGCAGCGCCCGCAGGGTGAGCGCGCGGCGGTAGTAGAGGTGTACGTCGTGCTCGAAGGTGTAACCGATGCCGCCGAACGTCTGGATCGCGTCCTTCGCGCACTGGACGGCCGCGTCGGGCGCCATCACCCCGGCGACGGCGGCGGCGAACTCCAGCTCCTTGGCCGCGCCGGCGGTCGCACTCTCCGGAGCCTCCACCTGCTCCTCGGGGCCGGAGCGCCGCTCCGCCGCCCTGGTGGCGTCCCAGACGGTGGCGCGGGCCTGCTCCAGCGCGACCAGCATGCGGGACAGCTTGTGCTTGATGCCCTGGAACTGGCCGATCGGGCGGCCGAACTGCACGCGTACCTTGGCGTATTCGGCGGCGGCGGTGACGCACCACGAGGCCAGCCCCGCGGCCTCCGCGCCGAGCACGATGGCCGCCAGGTTGCGTACGTCGGAGCTCTCGACTCCGTCGAGCACCCGCTCCGCGGGCACCGCCACGTCCGCGAGCTCCACCCTGGCGACGGGCCTGGTCAGGTCGAGCGACGGGAGCGCGGTGACCGTGACGGCGGAGGCGTCGGCCACCACCCACTCCTCGCCCTGCGACGTGCTCACCGGCAGCACCAGCACGTCCGCCAGTGGACCGCCGAGCACGGGCTCGGCCGTGCCGGAGACGACCAGGGAGCCGTCGTCGTCACGGACGCCGGTCAGCGCGCCGGTCAGGGCGACCGCGCCGGTGAGCGTGCCGTCGGCCAGGCCCTCCAGCAGGTCGTGCCGCTTGGAGGCGTCGATGACCGCGCCGGCCAGCACGGTCGGCACGTATGGCCCCGGCGCCATCCGCTCGGCCAGCGCCTCCACGGCCACGGCGGCCTCCAGGAGCCCGTAGCCGGACCCGCCCGACTCCTCGGGCAGGTGCAGGCCGAGCAGCCCCTGCTCGGCTAGGCCCGGCCAGAACGGCGGGCGGCCGTCCGCCTCGGCGCGCAGCAGCTCCGCCGGGATGTTCCGCTCCGCCCAGCCGCTCACCGACTCGCGGAGCGCCCCGTGCTCCTCGCTCAACCCGATCGCCATGCTCATCCTCCAGCCAGGTCCGGCACCATGCCAGAACCATATTCTAGAGGATGCTTCTGGGCCTAGAGCGGGCGAACCTGCTTCACGATGGTGCTCAGGTCACGCCAGCGTTCCTTGTCCGTCTCGGGGACAGAGGCCATCAGCAGCGTCGGCTTCGTCCTGCCCACCTCGACCACCGTCACCATGGCCTGGGCGACCTGCTGCTTGCCGTCGAAGGTGTAGGTGACCTTGTACCCGAGCGTCCATCCCTTGCCGACCGGGTTCTTCTGCGAGGCCGTCCACGCGAGCGTGGCGCCCTTGGGGTACTGCGTGCGGATGGTCCAGCGGGCCGCCTCCGTGGCGATCGCACGGTAGTCGGCGTTGGACGACGGCTTCTTGTCCGGCGCGTCACCGGGGTATTTCGCCGAGCCGATCACCGTGTGCGGGATCGCCACCTTGCCGATCCGCTGCGCGACCGAGAACGGCGGGAAGTCCCTGGCCTTCCACGGAGAGCCCAGACGCGGGTATTTGATGCCGGTGTTCTTGTCGGTGATGGTGCCGGTGACCTTGGCCGCCTTGCCGGACAACGTCGGGAACTTCTTGCTCTCCGGCACCGGCGGCAACACGATCGGGCTCTCGGACGCCGTCGGGCTGGGCGTCGCCGACGGGGTGGCCGAACTCGGCACGGGCGCGACGGCGACCACGTCCTCGGGCTGCTCCTGGTTGACGGGCACATCACCCGAGAAGGCCACGAAGACCAGCAGCACGGCGAGCACGGTCGCGAGGCTGGCCCCGGCCAGGTAGACGACCTTGATCGGGATGTCGCCGAGCCCGCGGGGCTCCGGCTTGGACGTGCGCGGCGGCACCGGAGGCGCCTGCGGCTGCATGAACGGCTGCGCGGGCGGCGGCTGACCCGGGGCCGGATTCGGGGGCTGCTGCGGGAATCGGTGCGGCGGCTGGTTGCCAACCTGAGCCGGGTTCCCGGCCCCCGGAGGCGGGCCTCCGGCGTTCGGCGGTCGATATCCGGCGTCTGGGGGCCGGCTGCCGGAGTTCGGAGGCTGGTTCCCGGGGTTCGGGGCCTGGTTCCCGGTGCCTGGAGGCTGGTTCGCAGTGCCGGGAGGCTGGTTCCCCGGACGGCCCGGCGGCTGGTTCTGCGGCGGGTTGCCGGACTGCCCCGGTGGCCGGCCTCCGGGCCGGGCCGGGGGCTGCTTCGCGGGTTGGCCGGCGGGCTTCACCGGGGTGGACGCCCCCTGCACCGGCGGCCGGGCGATCTGGACCGTCTCCTCGGCGGGCAAGACGATCTTGCGAAACGGAGTGGTGGGTGGATCATGCTCAGGTCTCTGGTCGCCGACGTCCGCCATGGCCATGAGATTACGTCACCCCGGCGAGGCATAAATCCGCTATTCCCCTTGCAGAATCTTATTCTGTAAGGTCGGCGACTATGAGGGGTTTCTACGAGATCGCGGCCAACGACCCTGACCGCGCCGCCCTGCTCGGCGACGACCAGGTTTCCTACGGCGCTCTGCTCGACCGGGTGAACCGGGCCTCCAACGGACTGACCGCGCGCGGAACCGGCCCCGGCGACTGCGTGGTCACCGTGCTGAAGAACGGGCTCGACGCCCTGACCATGATGCTGGCGACGTACCAGATCGGCGCGTACCTGGTGCCGGTCAACTGGCATTTCACGGCCGAGGAGATCGACTACATCGTGACCGACTGCGGCGCCGCCGTGGTGGTCGCGCCGCACGCGCTCACGGTCGACGAACTCGTGGCCGGACGGCCCGCCGACGCCCCCGAGCACCGCCGCGCCGGGTCGATGATGCTCTACACCTCGGGCACCACGGGCCGGCCCAAGGGCGTGCGGCGGCGGCTGCTGGACCTGACGCCCGAGGAGCTGTACCCGATCCTGATGCGCAAGAGCTGGCGGCACTTCGGGCTGCCGATGGGCGGGGTGCACCTGGTGTGCTCGCAGCTCTACCACTCGGCGCCGTACGGGCAGGCGATGATGGCGCTGCAGTTCGGGCACACGATCGTGGCGCCGGAACGGTTCGACGCGGCCGGCGCGCTGCGGCTGATCGAACGGCACGGGGTGACGAACGCCTTCATGGTGCCCACCATGTTCCACCGGTTGCTCGCGGTGCCCGATCGGGAGTCGTACGACCTGTCGTCCCTCACCCACCTCTACCACGGCGCCGCGCCCTGCCCGCCGGCCGTCAAGAAGGCGATGATCGACTGGCTGGGGCCGGTGCTGTGGGAGTATTACGGCTCCACCGAGGCGGCCGTGGTGACCATGGTGTCCTCCCAGGAGTGGCTGGCCAGGCCGGGCACGGTCGGCAGGGCGCTGGACGGGATGACGTTCACGATCGTCGGCGATGACGGCGAGGAGGCGCCGCCGGGCTCGCCGGGGCAGGTGTACGTCGAGGGCATCAACCGGTTCGAGTACCACCGCGATCCCGGCAAGACGGCGGCGGCCATGCGCGGCCGGGCGTACACGCCGGGCGACATCGGCTATCTCGACGACGAGGGCTACCTGTTCCTGCTGGACCGGCGGACCGACCTGATCATCTCCGGCGGGGTCAACGTCTATCCGGCCGAGATCGAGGCGGCGCTGCTGGAACACCCCTCCGTGGCGGACGTCGCGGTGATCGGTGTGCCCGACGCCGAGTGGGGGCAGCGGGTCGTGGCGCTCGTGCAGCCCGCGGCGGGAGTCTCCGGCGGCCCGGAGCTCACCGCCGCGTTGCTGCGCCACTGCGAGCCGCGGCTGGCCCGGATGAAGCATCCGCGGGTGATCGAGTATCGCGCGTCGTTGCCGCGTACGCCGACAGGCAAGCTGAGCAGGCGTAACGTCCGAGAAGCGTATCTTTCAGGATGAGCTGGGCACTAAGCCCTGTATGAGGGAGTTCGTCGCAGGACTGGCGGCCACTGCCGTGTTGCTCGCAGGCTGCGGGTCGCCCCCGTCGTCACCGTCGTCACCGGGCGCCGCCACGCCGACAAGTACGGGCACCACCTCCCCGACCGCCTCCCCCACGGCGTCGCTGCAACCGCTCGAGGCGGCGTACGAACGGGTCATCACGAACGTCCTGCCGTCCATCGTGCAGATCACCACGAAGGTGGGCCTCGGCTCCGGCGTCGTGTTCGACAAGGCCGGGCACATCGTCACCAACGCGCACGTGGTCGGCCAGGCTCAGGAGATGGAGGTCACCCTAGCCACCGGCGGCCCGCCGCGCCCGGCCAAGCTGGTCGAGTCGTTCCCCGCCGGAGACCTGGCGGTGATCAAGGTGGACCGGCCCGACGGCCTGCGACCGGCGAAGTTCGGCGACTCGTCGAAGCTGCGGGTCGGCCAGATCGTCCTCGCCATGGGCAACCCGCTGGGCTTCTCGGGCAGCGTGACGAACGGCATCGTCTCGGCACTCGGCCGTACGGTCACCGAGCCGCAGTCCGCCGGCTCGCCCGGCGCCACGATCGCCGGGGCCATCCAGACGTCGGCCGCGATCAATCCCGGCAACAGCGGCGGCGCGCTCGTGGACCTGTCGGGTCAGGTGATCGGCATCCCGACGCTCGCCGCCACGGACCCCGACCTGGGCGGGGGCGCGGCTCCCGGCATCGGCTTCGCGATCCCCAGCAACACCGCCACCGACATCGCCGCCCAGATCGTCAAGGACGGCAAGGTCACCAACACCCACCGGGCCGCGCTGGGCATCAGGGGCAGCACGGTCATCGGCGACGACGGGCAACCCTCCGGCGTGGGCGTGGCCAGGGTCGAGCGCGGCGGGGGCGCCGAGAAGGCCGGCATCCGGGCGGGGGACGTGATCGTCTCGATCAATGACAAGGAGACGCCGACCATGGCCGAGCTGGCCGAGGCCATCACGGCGCTCAAACCCGGCGACAAGGCGCGCGTAGGGGTCATCCGCGCGAGCGGGAAGCGGGAGACTGTCACCGTGACGCTGGGGCAGCTCCCGAGCGAGTGACCCGGAGATCACTCCTGCTTGGCAGTGAAGACGATCTCGACGCGGCGGTTCTCGGCCTGGTTCCTCTTCATGCGTCACCTCGCGGCCGCGCTTGCTCTCGCTCTGGGTGCCGTCCAGCGACTCGACCTCGCCGACGATGTCCTCCACGGGCAGCACCAGGTCCTCGACCGGCCCGGTCGCGTCCGGAGGCGCGCTGGGAGCCGGCGACAACACGAGGGACAGAGCCGCCGGACGGCTGTGCACGCCGAGCTCAGGCCGCGGCGCGCTCGCGGTCGTTCTCGCGCAGGAAGTCCCGGAGCCCTGCCAGGTCGTCGGTGTTGAGGTGGTCCACGTCGGCCGCGACGAGTTCGCGCCAGAGCGCGTCGCGCGCGGGACCGGCCGTGTCGGGGGTGGCCCAGAAGCGTACCCGCTGCCCGTCGCGGTGCGCGGTCGCCACGATCCGGCGCAGCTTCGCCCGTTCGGCGGCCGGCATCTCCCCCTCGCCCAGCCAGCTGAAGTGGTTGGTCCAGTTGTCGCTGATCAGCGGGATCAGGCCGGGGTCGCCCTGCCCCAGGTCGTCCATGCGCCCGTCGTAGAAGGCGTAGCGCCGCTCCTGGCCGGCCATGAGCTCGCGCGGCCGTTCGCCGCTGACGACCACGGTGACGGCGCCGTGCCGGACCCTGCCCTTGTGGCCCTTGTGGTAGGTGGTGAGCATCCTCTTGTACGCCTTGAGCACCCGGTCGAGCTCGGTGTACGTGGCCTCGCCGTTGTTCTTGACGTCCACGAGGAGTTGCAGCGGCTGACGGGTGCCGGGGAAGACGCTTCCGTGCCGCGCCCGGCGGATCAGCGGGTCGAGGTAGAGCGACTGCAGCGTGCGGCCTGGCCGCAGGTCCTCGGGGTCGTGCCCGACGCGCAGTTCGCCGTCCACGAGGTAGATGTCGGCCTCGACGCTGGTGAACCCGTGGTCGAGCGCGTCAAGGAGCGGCCGCTCGTGCTCGTAGTCGTTATGCGCGTGGGCGCGGGGAAGCGGCTCGGGGCGGCCGGCGGCCTGCGCGGGAGCGGCCGCCAGCAGCATGGTTCCTGCCGCGACCAGCACGCCGAGGGTTCGACGCAACATCGCATCTCCTTGACATGGGAGGTAAGGGATGCGTGACACGTTACGCGTGCAAGTTGTGACAGGGGTGACAACTTGCCTAATTGTCGGCGGCGGTCGCGCGGCTCACTCGACGAACTGGATCTGGTGGTCCTCGACCTCGCCGCTGTCGGCCCATCCCGTCGGCGAGGTCACGGACTCCGCCCTCGCGACCATGCGCAGCCGCATCCAGACGGGGCCGTTGGGCAGCGACTCGGGAAGCCGCCACGTCAGCTCCGCGGACGACGCCCCCTCGTCGACCGTCGTGGTGGCCCGCTCGTCGGCGTCGAAGCGGCCGTCGCGGTCGAAGTCGATCCAGCCGGCGACCTTCGACGGCGATCCGGCGGTCACCGGCACCGAGATCCTGCACCTGCCGCCGCTGATCACACTGTTCCCCTCCCCGGCCTCCATGGCGTCGTCGCCCGTGTCCAGGGCCACGGCGCGCGGGGTCATGCTCACCTCGTCGGTGTGGTCCTCGCTCACGGACCACCCGAGGTGGGAGTCCGTGAGCGCGTGGGAGGCCACGCCGTAAGAGGCCGGCGCGTCGGAGACGTCCTCGGCCAGCGACAGCTTGAACGCCGCCCACATCTGCGACACGGACCCGCCGCTCCCGTGGCGCACGTCATGCGCCTTCAGCCGGACCGTGAACGCGCTGACCGTGCCGTTCACCTTGACAGTCCCGCAGGTGTAGACCACCCCGCAGGTCGTGGAGCGGGTGGAGTAGACCCTTTCCGGGTTGATCGCGTCGCTCGTGACCCGGTAGCCCGGGAACCCGGCCGCCCAGGAGAACGTGGGCCTGGCGGGCACTCCGCCGACCAGTTCGACGGCGGGCCAGTAGTCGTCGCGGCGCTTCCTGGACTCGCCGGACGCGCCGCCCGTGCCGAACACGTGCAGCCGCGGGTCGCGTACGGGCCGGGAGAAGGTGAACGTCAACTGGGCGACGTCGCTCCACTTGCCGTCCTCGGCCTCGAACCCCTCGTAGAGGTCGACGAAACCCGCGGACGTCTTGGAGTTGGCCGGGGTCAGGTATTCGTCGTCGGGCGCCGCCGGGTTGGCGGGCGACGCCTCGGCCGACGTCACCCGCGCCGTCCCGATCATCTGCTTGCGCACCGTCACCGTCACCCCGGACGGCGTGCGGCCCGAGGCCACCGTGGCCGAGTTGGCGAACGACGATGGCGCGCTGTCGGCACGCGCGACGGGAGCGACCCCCGAGACGCCGACGAACGCCGTGGCCGTGCAGGCCACCATCACGCGAAAAGCCATGTTTGCTCCCCCGAAGCTCGTGATCCAGATCTAACCGTCCTGCCTGATCCGCCGACGGCGGGACACGGTCAAGACAACGGCAATTTCGCCGCACGCCGCGAGCCGCGCAGGCGCCTCACGAGGCCCCTCGTCACGCGCCGGGCGGCGAAGTCGCACCCGCACACGAACCGCATGGAAGGCCCGAACGTGGCCGCCGCCGCCAGCCCGACCAGGTGCAGCCCGGGGACGGGCGTCTCAAAGGTGCCGCTGAGCCGCGGCGCGGGCCCCTGCGACCCCACCGCGCGCCGAAGGTCCTCACGGAGCATCGTGATCCTCGCCACCTCCACCCGGTAGCCGGTGGCCGCGATCACGTGCTCGGTCTCCAGCGTGGTGGCCGCTCCCGACAGGTCCCTCAGGTGCAGCCGTACGCCGTCGCCGTACTCGGAACCGGTCAGCCGCGCGCCCAGGGTCACCTTGACGGCCCCCTCGAAACGGTCGCGCAGCCACCAGGCGCCGGCGGGTCCGAGCGCGGTGCGTACGACGTGGTCGCGGGCCGCGCCCGGCAGGTGCCTGATCGCGCCAGGCAGCCGGGACCAGGCCACGGAGGGCCAGCCGCCGCCGAGCTTGGAGCGCGGCGCCCGCACACGGGCCGGCAGTGAGCGCCGCTCCTGCGGGACGTCGTTCCACGCCAGCGCGCCCGCCCTCGCGACGAGCCGGACGCTCGCCCCGGCCTCCGCCAGCAGCGTCGCGGTCTCCAGCGCCGACTGCCCCGCCCCCAGCACGGTCACGTCGCGGCCCGCGAACACGGCCGGCTCGTGATGGTCGCAGCTGTGCGTGGCCGCCTCGGGCGGCAGCCCGGCCAGGACGCAGGGCCGGTAGGCGAACGGCAGGTGCCCCACCGCCAGCACCACGGCCCTGGCCAGCATGGACGCCCCCGACGACAGCGTGAGCGCGAACAGGTTCCCCTCGGCGCCGACGGCCGTCACCTCCGACTCGTCGAGCGCCTGACCCACCGTGCGCGCGCGGAACCACTTGCCGTACGCGACGAACCGCTCCACCGGCACCGGCTCGCCGTACGCGTAGCGGTGGAACGCGTCGAGACCGTAGCGCCGCCCGGGGTCGGCGAGATGGGACGCGGCGGCCTCCGACTTCAGCAGCATTCCGCGGGGCATATGGAATTCCCACGCCCGCATCGGTTTTCCGAATATCCGGGCGTCGAGTCCCGCGCCCAGCGCGTGAGCAGCCGCGGAAAGCCCGTACGGGCCCGCGCCCACGATCGCCACGTCAATCACCGGCGTGCGCAAATTTCCTCCATCGTTGTTTCCGTGACCCGGCGAGCCGGGCCATACCACGCTTTATGGTCTGACCGGCCATTCCCACGAAAGGCCGGGGGTCGTCGGCCGACAACCAGGCGAATTCATCGGCCACGCACAGGGCGCGCAGGCTTTTCGGGCCGGCCGTGAAGAGGTCGTAGTTCTCCACCACGTACGTCCGGCCGTGACCGGCCCTGCCCGGCACCGTCGACCGGCCCGTCGACCGGCCCGTCCACCGGCCCGAGAGATGCAGGTGGGCGGCGCGTACGAGGTCGAGGCCGTCGCCGTCGGTGAACAGGCGGAACTGGGCGCCGAGCCGGGGGTTGAAGTCGAGCAGGTGGTAGGCGTCCGCCGACGGGTCGTGGCGGAAGTCGATGTCGACGACCCCGCGGTAGCCGAGCGTCATCGCCAGCTCTTGCGCCGTGTCCTCCACGACCGGGTTGGGCAGCCACCGCCCCCAGGTGGTGAGCCCGGCGCCTCGCGGGTAGGCGCGTTCCTTGCGTCCCGCGCCGCCGTACAGGCAGCGGGAGTTCTCGTCGAAATAGCCGTGGAAGAACCAGTCCGAGCCCGGCCCGCCCGGTACGAAACGCTGGAACAGCAGCTCGCTCCTCTCCACGTGCTGGAGCAGCCGCGCCACCTGCTGGGTCCCGCGCACCAGGCCGGTCCTGCGCAACCCCGCGGGCAGCAGCCAGGGTTGCGCCCATTTGGCGACCAGCGGCAGCCCGAAGTCGGCGACGGCCACCGCCGCGTCGTCCGCGCCCCTGATCAGGCGGGTCTCCGGGTGGACGACGCCGAGCGTGGTGCAGAGCCGGTGCAGCAGGCGCTTGTCCGCCAGCCTGCGCGGCAGGCCGGGCGGCTGGCCGGGGAGGAGGTAGTACGGACGCAGTTCGGCCGCGTGCTCGGCGACCGCGATGGCCCCGGCGTCGTCCAGCGTCAGGAGCACGGCCCGCCGTCCGATGCGCTCGGCGACCCGCGTGAGCGTCCGGACGGTGTCCCGGCCGCGCGACCACGTGTGCATCCGCGCCAGGTACCGGGAGCGGTACGTCGGCGCGTGCGCGCCCTCGACGAGCCCGTGCACCTCCACCCCGGCCCTGCCGAGCGAGCGAATGGCACCGAGCGTCCCGTGATGAAAGACATTGGAGTCCAGTCGCAGAAGGAGCGCCGGGACGGTGCAATCGAACATGATGTACGTCCTACTCCTTACGAATAGCTATTGATCCGGCAAATCCCAGGTTGCATATCCGATCGGCCGTTATTCGAGGTGTAGGGAATGAGGGAAAACTCCGACGGGGGATATGCGATGGTGATGAGAAAGGGCTGTCTGCGTTGTTCGCTGGCGATCGTCACGATTGCGGCGGCGGTGTGGCTGGGCCTGAGCGCACGGGGCGACAACCCGCCGGACCACCGGCAGCGTCCCGGCGCGGCGCTGGGTGTCTTCCTCGGCTCCGACTCGCGCGGCCCCGTGCACCTGGAGCGCTTCGAGTCCTGGTTGAAGAGCAGCGTGACGGTGGGACGCACCTACCTGCCCGGCGAGACGTGGAAGTCGATCGAGGGGGCCGAGTTCGTGCTCGGCCCCTGGACCCGCTGGAGAAGCGCCGAGCCGGACCGGGTCCTGGCGCTGAACGTGCCGATGGTCGCGCCGAACGAGTCGAGGATGCCGGACCACGAGGTGGCCCAGCGGCTGGCCGAGGGCGCACGCGGCGAGCGCGACCACCACTTCGGCGAGCTCGGCAGGAAGCTGGTCTCCGCCGGCGCGGGTGACACGATCATCGTGCTCGGCTGGGAGATGAACGGCACGACCTACTCCAGCCGCTGCGCGCCCGACCCGCAGGCGTGGAAGCAGTACTGGCGGCGCATCGTGGCGGCCATGCGCGCGACGCCGGGCCAGCGATTCCGCTTCGACTTCGCGCCCAGCCGCGGGCTCGACGCCATCCCCTGGACGGAGTGTTACCCGGGTGACGACGTGGTCGACATCATCGGCATGGACAGCTACGACCAGGGACCTGGCGACGACTTCTCCGACTACGTCACCCAGCCGTACGGGCTGCAGGCGCACGCCGACTTCGCGGCCCAGCACGGCAAGGCCATCTCGTTCCCCGAGTGGGGGCTGTTCCGCAACGGCGACCGGCCCGACTATGTCCGCCGGATGCTCGACTGGATCGACAGTCACAACGTGCTCTATCACTCGATCTCCGATTACTGTCCTCACGGCATCTGGCAGTGCTCGTCGAACCCGCGCTCGGCGGAGATCTTCCGCGAGCGGCTGCGCCGGCGGCCGTTCCCCGTACCGACTCCGAGCAGCCCGAGCGTGCACTCGGCGAGCGCGTCCATCGACCCGCCCGCGTCGAATCCGGCCGCCAGCTCGACGGCGGCCGAGCCCTCCGCCGCCGCCAGCGAGGGGCTCCCGAGCCTGAGCAGCAGCGCCTCCGCCAACGCCGCCGCGTCACCGGGCGGCACGAGCGCGCCGACGGCCCCGGACACCAGCTCGGAGATCCCAGGCACGCCGCAGGCGATGAGGCAACGCCCCGTGGCCAGCGCCTCCAGCGCCGTGAGCGGCAGCCCCTCCCAGCGGGAGGGCAGCACCACCACGTCGGCCGCGACGTACCAGGGCCTGGCGTCGGACACGTCGCCGGTGAAGTGAACGCGCGGCACGGCCCGCGCCCGCAGCTCGGGCAGCAGCGGGCCGTCGCCGACGACGACCAACCGGGCCGCGCCGTCGCGCGCGGCCACCCGTTCCCACGCCGACAGCAGCAGGTCCTGGCCCTTCTGCCGGGTGACCCGGCCGACGCAGACCGCCAGCGGCGTTCCCTCGGGGATGCCGTGGCCCGCGCGGGCCGCCGTACGTTCCGCCGGGGAGGCCGGCCGGAAGCGGCGCAGGTCCACGCCGTTGCGGACCACCACGAGCTCGGCGGGCACGCCGTGCCGCCTGGCCAGCGCCGCCTCGCCCTCGCCCACGCAGACCACCAGGTCGGCCCAGCGCGCGGCCAGCCGTTCCCAGCCCAGGCAGGCGGCGGCGAGCACGCCGCGGGCGGCCAGCCAGGACCAGCCGTGCGGCTGGAAGACGGTGGGCACCCGTCCCCTCAGCGTGGCCCGGCCCGCCAGCCCGGCCTTGGAGGAGTGCAGGTGCACCACGTCGGGGCCGAACTCTCCGACGATCCGCGCCAGCCGGGCCGCCTGCCCCACGTCGGCGGCACCCGGCGCGCGGGTCGCCTCCCAGGCCAGGCAGGGCACGCCCGAACCGGCCAGGTCGCCGGCCAGCGGACCGGCCGGCGGGCAGGCGACCGCGACCCGCCAGCCCCGCCGCGCCTGGTCGGCGGCGGCCATCGCCACGTACGCGCCGACCCCGCCGTCCACCGGCTGGGTGACGTGCAGGACGCGCGGCCTCACCGCCATGCCGCGAACCTCTCCACCAGCCGCGGGCAGCGCCGCTTCAGCAGTTCCCGGCCCGCGGCCCGGGTGCCGGCGCTCGCGGCGTAGGCGGCCGAGCGTACGCCGCGGCCCAGCATCACCCGCTGGTTGACGACCGCCTCGCAGCCGAACTTCGCCTTGTGCGGCTCGTCGCCGCGCAGCAGGCTCAGCACCGGTTTGGCCAGCCGGTGGGCCGTCTCCAGGTTGTCCCGCAACAACATCGTCAGCACGTCGGCCTCGGCGCGCAGCTCCGGATCCGCGCCGTACAGGTAGCCGCCCACGAAGTCCTTGCCGACCACCGTCAGATCGCAGGCCCGCAGCCGTCCCCGTACCCTGAACTCCTTCAGAACCGCGCGGTCCTCCACCACCAGCGACCGCGTGGCCCGCGTCAGATGGTCCATGAAGCGCGGCTCCGTGTGCTGGACGTTGATCCCCCGGCTCTCCCACTGCAGGACGTGCAGTCGCAGCAGCTCGCGCACCGAGTGCTCGACCCGGTCCGGCTCGACCACGTCCACCGACAGGTCCATCGCGTCGAGCTTGCGCATCGCCGTACGCAGCCGCCGTGCGCGCCGGCTGTTGAGCCCGGCCATCACCTGCTCGATCGGCCGGCCGGGCAGTTGCAGGCAGGTGGAGGCGGGCAGAGTCCAGGCCCGGCCGCCCCAGAGCCCCGCCAGCCGCAGGATCGCCGCGCCCGGCCGCGCCTCGGGCAGGTCGATCACGTCCCAGCCCGGCTGGGCGAGCAGCCCGGCTCGCAGCTCGCGCAGGCCCGCCTCGCCCTCGGCGTCGTCCACCATGATGTCCGTGAAGTCGGACTGCCCGCCGCCGACGGGCGTCAGCACCCGGCAGCCCAGCCGGTACTCCAGCCTGAGGGGCGCCGCAGCGACCAGCCGCCCGCCCCGGTAGGCCAGGAACACCCGCAGCCGCCCCGGAGTGCCGTACGCCCGCCACCAGGAGCAGAGCCAGCTGTACGACTGGAACGGCGTGGCGGCCGAACTGCGCGCGTACAGGCCGGCCCAGTCCTCCGCCAATCCCGCCAGCGCGTTGCGCGGCACGACCCGCAGCGTGGGCCCCAGCGTGGGACGCAGCGTGGGACGCAGCGTGGGCCGCCCGGCGCGCGGGATCGGAGGCGAGGTCCGCGACGTGGACGCGCCCGGCGTCGCGGCGCTCACGCCTTCGCCCCGGTCAGCACCGGCGCGGGCTCTTCGCGCCGCACCTGCCGGAGCGCCTGCGGCGCGGCCAGGCGGACCAGCCCGGCGACCAGGGCCGCGCCGAAGCCGCCGACGGCGATGCCGACCAGTGGCACCGGGGCCGAGGGGTGAGCCGGGATGGACGCGCTGGCGAAGGGCGCCAGCCGTACGCGGGTGTCGGTGGCGTGCCTGTTGGCGTACGTGATCAGCGCGGTGGCGGCCCGGTTGGCGCGGTCGGCGGCCACCCACGCGGTGGGCGCCACGGACGTGAGCCGCACCAGCGGCGCGTCCGGCGAGGCGGCCACGCTCAGGCTGTCCCACTCGGTCTCGTCACCGGTGAGCAGGCCGGGGTGGGCGGAGATGCGGGCGTAGGCGGAGGCGAAGTCGATCGCCTGCGCCGGGTCGCCGCCCGCCACCACCACGACGTAGGCGTCGGCGGAGTAGACGGCGTCGCTCGCCACGGCGTACACGGCCCCGCCCGTCGCTCCCAGCGTCAGGGACAGCGGCAGCCACCATCGCGCGAGCACGCTCATGATGCGGGCCCGGTTCCATGTCATCGTTGATCCTCCGTGGGTACGGCGCCCAGCAGGCGCAGGTAGAGCGACTCCAGCCGGTCGGCCTGACGGCGGATGTCGTAGAGGCGGACGGCCTCGGGCGGCGGCAGCCGTCCGGGCGGGCGGGCGGCGAGCGCGGCCAGTTCGGCGGCGAGCCGGTCCGGCGGGACACGCCTGGCCCCGGGCGCGGAACCCGGCGGCAGGTCGTCGACGGCCGGGCAGGCGTCGTACAGGACGGGCAGGCCCGCGGCGAGCGCCTCGACGACCGCCAGCCCGAACGTCTCCTCCGCCGACGGAGCGGCCAGCACGTCCATCGCCGACAACATCGCCCGCACGTCGGTCGACTCGCCGGCGAAGATCAGCCGGTGACCCGCGCCCACCGAACCGGCGAACTGCCGCAGCCGCGGCTCGTACGAACCGGAGCCGACCAGGAGCAGGACCGCGGATCCGAGCGCCGGCAAGGCCTCGATCAGCGTGTCGAAACGTTTGCCCGGCTCCAGCCGGCCCACCCCGCCGATCACGAAGGCGCGCGCGGGCACGCCCAGCCGCAGCCGGGTGCGCCGGCGCAGCGCCGCGTCGAAGCCGAACGCCCGGCCGTCGACGCCGTTGGGGATCACCACGATGCGCGAGCGCGGCACGCCCCAGCCGGCCAGCCGGTCGGCCACGGTCGGCGAGACTGCCACGGTCAGGTGTCCGAGCAGCTCACTGGCCAGGTACAGCGCCCTGACGGGGAGGGTGAGCCTGCGCCCCTCGATGTGCTCGCGGCCGATCGAGTGCTCGGTCGCCACGATCGCGGGGACGTTCGCCAGCCGCGCGGCCAGCCTGCCGTACACGCAGGCGCGATACAGGTGGGTGTGCACCACTTCGTAGCGGTGCCTGCGCATGAGCCTGGCCAGCCGCCCGACGGCCCGCAGGTCCCGGTTGCCGCGCATCCCCACCTGGTGGACGGGCACGCCGGTACGCGCGATGGCGTCCGCGACCACGCCGCTGCCGGTGAGGACCGCGACGTCGCACCGGGCCCGCAGGTGCGGCAGCAGGAACCGCAACTGCTGCTCCGCGCCGCCCGCCGCCAGACCCGTGATGACGTGCAGGACCTTCACCAGGCCCACCGGACCCGGTGACGCGCGTGCTTGGCCCGCAGCCGCAGGGCGCCGTCCCGCTCGCCGACATAGGTGCGCGGCAGCGCGTACCGGCCGCTGAGCTCCGACTTCCAGATCGCGCAGCCGTAGCCGTAGCCGGCCCTGCGAACGGCGTCCACCTCCCGCGCGCCGGCGTGCCCGTACGGGTAGCAGAAGCCGTTCACCGGCTCGCCCAGCAGGTCCTCCAGCGCCGCCTTGCCGCCCGCCACCTCGTCATGGAGCTCGGCCTCGCTCAGCCCGGTCAGCGAGCGGTGCCCGGCCGAGTGCGAGCCGACCTCCATGCCGTGCCGCGCGGCCCAGCGCAGGCCGTCGGCGTCCATGAGGCGTTTGCGCGGCCCTCCCTCGTCCCAGGCGTTGTGCTCGCCGACCAGGCCGGACACCACGAAGACCGTGGCGCTGAACCCGCGTTCGAGCAGCGCGGGGACGACCTCGCTGCAGAAGTCGGCGTACCCGTCGTCGAAGGTGAGCCCGACCAGTCCCTTCGCGTCGCCCTCTGTGTGGGCGCGCAGCAGCCGGCTCATGGAGACACCGGTCAGGCCGCGCCGGGCCAGCCAGAGCAACTGCCGGGCGAAGCGGTCGGGCGAGACGGTGATCTGGAAGGGATCGTCGTCACATTTGTCGACGGAGTGGTACATGAGCACGTACGGCATGGCGGTCATGCGCGGCCTCGCGTCCTGATCGAGCGGGTGATTTCTGTCAGCGTGGTCGTGGCCCCCGCCAGCGCCGCGACGGCGCAGCAGGCGGCGGCGATCGCGGCGCAGGTCAGAGCGAGCGCCACCGGCTGCGGCAGGCCCGCGAGCAGCGGCCGCGTCAGCAGGCCCGCGGCGACGGCGGCCGCGGCGGCGAGGAGCAGCACGCCGACGGGCGCGGCGGCGTCGCGCAGCGGCAGGGCGATGACCCGCCGACGCAGCCCGGCCACCAGTACCATGCCGGTCAGCGTGATCCCGGCGGCGTTGGCCGCGGCCAGCCCCGTGACACCCCACGCCGGCCGGGCCAGCAGAGCCGTCACGGCCAGCCCGGCGGCCATCGCGAGTGCCGGGTACCACGAGGCGCGGGGCCCGCAGAAGTACGCGCGGCACACGATCCCCACGATCGCCTGGCCGAGCAGACCCAGCGCGTACACGCGCACGATCTGCGCGGTGGCGACGGTGTCCGCCTCGGTGAACGCGCCGTACCGCAACAGGACGGCCACGACGTCGGGAGCGCAGACCAGCAGCGCCGCCGTGGCGGGCAGCACGATCGCCGAGGCGGCGACCACGTCGCCGGCCAGCCGTTCGCGGGCTCGCTCGCGGTCGCCGGCGGCGACGGCGCGGGCGAGGGCGGGGAAGGTCACCGTCGCCACGATCAGCGACAGGACCATCGGCACCTGCGCGATCTTCTGCGCGTAGTTGAGGTGCGAGATCGACCCTTCGGGCAGCGAGGAGCCGACGTACCTCTCGATGAAGACCTGGCTCTGGCGCGCGAGCGTGAAGACCGCGATCGGCAGGAACGCCGCCAGGGGCAGCGGCATCCCGCGCGTCGGGCGGCGGGGACGGCCGAAGCGCCGCACGAACGCCGGAGCCTGGACGAGCACCATGGCGACGCCGCCCACGGCCACGCCCACCGCGGCGGCGTACGCGCCCTGGTCGCGCAGGGACCACAGGCAGACGATGATCCCCACGTTGTAGGCGACGTAGATGGCGGCGGGCGGAGCGAACGTCTCATGCGAGCGCAGCGCCGCGCTGAGATATCCGGCCAGCCCGAACGTGAGGATCGTGACCGAGGCGACACGCATGCAGTCGGCCGCGAGGTCCGCCCGCGGAATGCCGGGAGCGAGCACGCCGACCAGCCACGGCGCGCTCGCGGCGGCCACCGCGCTCAGCGCCGCGAGCCCCAGGCACAGGTACGGCAACGTCGACGACACCAGGACCCGCGCGTCGTCGCCCGCCTCCACCGCCCGGCTGAACAGCGGCACCAGCACGAAGGCCATGGCGCCCTCGATGAGCAGGGGCGCCGCGGTCTCCGGGATCGTCCAGGCGACGAGGAACGCGTCGGTGCCGGCGTCGGCCCCGAACGTCGTGCCCAGCAGCAGGTCACGGACGAAGCCGAGCAGCGAGCCGAGCCCGACGAGCAGCGCGGTGACGCTGACGGCCCTGACCGCGGGCGAGGTGGCCGTCGTCATCGTGTCCCGCCGTGCCCGGCCGGTACGCCGGTCACCGGTGACGGCGCGGGCCGGGCGACGCGCGACAGGACGAGCCCGAGCACGACCGACATGACCAGCGTCGGAGGCCCGCCGATGTCGCCGTAGACGAAGTCGGCCAGCTGCCACGTCAGCAGCCCGGCCGCGATGACCGCGCCCCCTCGGACCGCCCACCACGCCAGCGACCCCAGGCAGAGCCCGAGCGCGGCCAGGCCGAGCAGTCCCTGTTCGCTGAGGGTCAGCAGGTACATGTTGTGCGGCGAGAGCAGCGGCCGGCGCTGGAAGCCGTGGACCGGGTCGTCGGTGTCGCTGCCCGACGACAGCTCGATCGGCGCGTACGTGTCGCGCAGCTCCGCGAACCGGCGCGGGCCCACGCCCGTGAGCGGGTGGTCGAGCCACATGCCCGCGGCGGTGCGCCAGAGGGTGTACCGGTCGCTCAGCGACTGGTCGGGCTGGGTCACGGCGGTGGCGATCGAGGCGGCCCGCCGTCCCAGCACGTCCGATCCCGTGCCGAGCCCGGCGGCCAGCAGCACGATCCCGGCGGCGGCGCCGGCGAGGACCATCCGGGCGGCGAGCACCCGGCTGTGCAGGAACACCATGACCAGGACCGCGCAGAGCAGGGCCAGCCAGGCTCCCCTGCTGAGCGACAGGGCGAGGGGGACGCAGAGCAGGGCCGCGCCCCCGAACGCGGCCGCGCGCCACCGTCCGCGTACGGCGAGGCCCGCGCCCAGCAGGATGACCACGCCGAAGCTGACCACGCCGGCCATGCCCATGACGTCGAGCGCGCCGAACGTGCCGACGGCCCGCACCCGCTCGCCCGCGTACGACGCCCCGGTGCCGGTGAGCGTCTGGACGCAGCCGACCACGCCCTGCACGGCCGCCGCGCCGACGACCGCACCGCCCACGATCAGCCGGTCGGCCCGGTCGCGCACCGTCACCATGACGGCCAGCGGGACGATCACGAACACCTGGACGTACCTGAGGCCGCCGGGCACGCTCGCCGCCATGTCGGGCGAGGCCAGCACGGCGATGCAGGCCGCGCCCGCGACGGGGGCGAGGACCAGCGCGCGGGCGGGCAGTTCGGCCGCGCGCCCGCTCGCGACCAGGAGCGCGAGCGCGACGGCGGCCAGCGCGACGGTGGCGAGGTCGGCGGCCGTCACCCGCGCCTGCCCGAACACGCCGCCGGCCCCGGCGGGCAGACAGGTGAGGAGCACGGTCGCGGCCGCCACGAGGCTCGGTCGGTGCAGGGCGCCCAAGGGTCAGCTCCCGCCCAGCCGCAGCAGGGACCCCACGGTCCGCACCATGATCTTGATGTCCGTGCCGAGTGACCAGCCGTCGATGTAGTGGTTGTCGAATCGGGCGCGGTCCTCGATCGAGGTGTCGCCGCGCAGGCCGTGGATCTGGGCCCACCCGGTGATCCCGGCCGGCGCCCTGTGCCGCATGCCGTAGCCGGGGATCGTCCGGGAGAACTCGTCGACGAAGTGCGGGCGCTCCGGCCGGGGGCCGACCATGCTCATGTCGCCCTTGAGGACGTTCCACAACTGAGGGAGCTCGTCGACCGAGGTCCTGCGCAGCAGCCTGCCCACCGGGCCGACGCGGCTGTCGTGGGCGATGCTCCACAGGGTCGCCGACTCGTGCGCGTCGGCGGGCTTCATCGTCCTGAGCTTGATCACGTCGATCGGCTCTCCCTGGCAGCCCACGCGCCGCTGCCTGAACAGCGGGCTCTGGCCGACCTCCGCGCGGATGACCAGCGCGCAGACCGCCAGGACCGGCGCGGTCACGATGAGACCGGCCAGCGCGACCGCGATGTCGAGCGCCCGCTTCAGCGGCCAGAACGCGCTGCGCTGCGCCGCGGGGCGCATGCGGAGCAGCGGGAACCCGCGTACGTGCTCGCGCAGCGTGACGAAGTCGACGATGAGTTCGCTCAGGTCGAGCGCGAGGTACACGTCGCAGCCCAGCGCCCTCGCCGTTCGCGCGACCGGCTGCTGGCACTGTCCCGCGAGGATGACCGCGCGCACCTCGTAGGCCTGGATGAGGTGCGCGATCTCGCCGGGCCGGCCGAGCACGGGCAGGCCGAGCAGGGGCAGACCGGGGTGGTCACCACCCGTCTCGGCCAGGAAGCCCAAGGGGAGCAGTCCGTACTCCGGGTGGGCGAGCAGGTTCTGCGCCAGCAGGTGACCGTGCGGGCCCGCGCCGATCACCAGCGTGGGCGCCGGCCGGCCGTACCGGTGCGCTCGGCGTACGGCGAAGGCGAGCACGCTCCTGCCGCACACGGCGAGGAACGTGCAGAGCATCGCGCACAACGCGATCGTGACGAACGACGCCGACTCCCGGAAGGCCACGCAGGCGGCCACGAACCCGGACCCGGCGATCCAGCCGCCACGGTCGAGGCCGGAGGGCAGGACCCGTGGCGCGTACACCCGCCCGAGGCCGTTGAGCACGACGACCAGAACGGCCGCGAGGGCGACGGGCGGGAGGCCCCGGCCCACCTGGGCGGCGGCGAACGCCATGCACAGCAGGTCGATGCCGGCCAGAGCGAGTGGCTGGGTCGCCCGCCATAGTCGTGAGCTTTGACGGCCCGCCGGCCGTGCGGCCCGCCGGTCGCCCTCAACGCTAACAGCCACTGCTTCTCCGGAAATAGCTCGTTCGACCGGACCGACCTTCGATCAGCCAATCCGGTCCACCTATGTAGCCACTAGTCACCTTTCCGGCAACCTGCCGCGGCATAGGCGTTGAGCAGGGGCTTTGCTATGCAATACGCGAACAATCCCGCAGCGAGCGCCTTGATCGTAGCTCCACGGACCGCCCAGATCGAGAACGTCGGGGCATAAGTGCGCCCGCGCTCCGCAACATTTCCTTGGCCATTCTTTGAAACAACGAACGCCATTTCGGAGTTTGGCGGCGGATTCACCACGCGAAAACGGCGGCGCCCGTCGGGACACCGCCGTTCACGAGCCGGATCGGCCTACCGCCGCAGGACCATCCTGGCCGGATCGACCAGCAGGAGGCCCGCCACGCCGAGCACGGGCAGGAGGGTGAGCTGCCAGAGACCGGCGCCGTCCCAGCCGAGCGCGCCCACCAGCCGGGCGAACAGCAGCCCCGAGAAGGCGGCGGCGACGTAGTAGGTGAGGATGAACAGGCCCGCGCCCCGGCCGACGTGGTGCGGGCGGACGGCCCGCTGCATCGCGGTGGAGCAGTTGGTGAACAGGAAGCCGCTGGCGAACGTGCCCATGAGGAAGGAGAGCACGTACTGCGCCGTGGTCCCGGTCGCGACCTGGTACATGAGGTAGGCGGTGACCGAGGTGGCGACCATGGCGAACATCAGGAGGCGGGCCTGGTTGAACCGGTCGCCCAGCCAGCCGGCCGGCAGGGCCATCATGGCGCCGAGACCGCCCATGGACACCGCGAAGGCCGCCTGGTCGGCGGTGAAGCCGAGTCCCTCGCGGAGGAAGGTGGGGTAGAGCCCGAGATAGCCGTAGAACACCAGGCCTGACACGGCACAGGCGATGCCCACGGCGAGCGTGTTGCGGTTGTAGGGGGAGGCCGGCACGTGCTCGTACGACGTGGCGTCGGCCTCGGTGGCCGTGCCGGTGACCGCCTCGGTCATCTTGCGCGACACCGTGAGCGCGATGAGCAGGCTCATGACGAGGCCGGCGGCGGCGAACAGGAAGAACGGTGTGCGCCAGGTGCCCGAGCTCTCGGCGAGCCCCGTGCCGATGAGCGGGCCGAGGAAGACTCCCAGCCCGAACGCCACGCCCACGACGCCCGCGGCCAGCGCCCGCCGGTGGAAGAAGAACGCCCCGATCACCGCGTACAGGGCGGTGGCCTGCACACCCTCGCCGACGCCGGAGACGAGGCGGTAGATGCTCATGTCGACGAACCCGACGGCCAGCGGGATGGCCAGCGTGCCGAGTGAGTAGACCAGCACGCTGATGACGATGATCGTCCTGCGGGAGAGCCGGTCGGCCAGGTAGCCGGCCGGGGGTCCGGCGAGCGCGAGCCCCAGCGTGAAGCCGGTGGCCAGTAGTCCGCCCTGCTCCAGAGAGAAACCGAGCTCGTTCCTGATCTCGGGCAGGAGGGGGTAGAAGATCTGCCGGTCCATCGCGTTGAGCATGTACGACGCGCACAGGACCGCGAAGCCGATCGCGACGGAGGCCTTCGTCACCTGCGGGGAGGCGCCGCCCTGGGGGCGCTCTGTGGTGCTGCTCATCTGGCGTTCCTATGCGCTGGAGGGCACGCGACCACACAGTCGGACGCGCAGCCGCGCGCTTGGCGGACAACCGTCCGTACAGTGGTCATCATGGGCTGGCCTCAGAATGATGTGCCCAGGGTCGCCTGTCAAGGGTCTGATCTCCAGCGGGAGGACTGCCCGGACAATTGTCCGCAGCATGGTTGACCACGTGATCGACTCCCGGCCTGACCACTCGGTGATACCGGATGGCCCTTGCTCGACGAGCGCTACCGGTGAGTAGCAGTACCTATGGGCAATTGCGCAGAAACCCCCATGTATCGGCTCCCCGTGGCGCGAGACATTGGCCGACATGAACGGTCTGTACGCGCTCAAACCCTGGTACGCCGCCCGGCTCAGCGGGGTGCGGGCCCTCCTGGTCACCCACGGCGTCCACCCCTCGGCCATCACCGTGGCGGGCATCGTGTTCGGGGCGGCGGCGGGAGCCGTACTCGGGCTGGGCGAGACGGGACCGTGGGCGGCGGTGGCCGTCGCGGCGGCCCTCGCCGGACGCCTGGCCTGCGCGAACCTCGACGGCGGCGTCGCACGCGACGGCGGCCGGAGCACCAGGTTCGGCGCCGTGGTCAACGAACTGGGCGACCGGCTCGCCGAGTACGCGGCGCTCGCCGGATGCCTGGCACTGGCCGACCCCGCGCTCGTGGCCGCCGCCGCGCTGGCCGCCACCCTCCCCTCGTGGGCCGCACTCGCGGGCGCCGCCGCGGGGGCGCGGCGTCCGCAGGGCGGCCCCGCCGGCAAGACCGAGCGCTGCGCGCTGCTGGTGCTGCTCGCCCTCACGGGCTGGACGGGCTGGCTGATCGTGCTCGCCGCCGGCTCCCTGCTCACCGCGGTCGTACGGATCACGCGCGTCCACCGCGAGCTGCGGGAGGCCACGTCATGATCCTCGACACCGCCCCCTACCTGGCCGGAGCCCTCGGAGTGAGCGGGCTGGCGGTCTGGCGGTCCAGGCAGCGCGAGCTGGCGCGCCGCTGGACCACCTGGGCCGTCGCCGCGCCGCTCGTGACCGGCTGCCTCCTGCTCGGCCCCCGGGGCGCCACCGTCCTCGCGGTCCTGCTCGGCGTCGTCTGCGCCGTCGAATACACCCGCCTGGTCCGGCTGCGCACCCCCGAACGTGTCATCCTGATCGCCCACGCCGCTCTCCTCCCCGTCGCCGCGCTGATGGGGGACATGTACGGGTCGGTCGCCGGGTGCTTACTGGCCATGGTGCTGGCGCCGGTCCTGTCCGGCGACGCGGAGGACGGCGCCCGCAGGGCCGCCTTCGGGATGTTCGGGCTGCTCTGGCTCGCGCCCCTGGCCGGGCTCGTCCTGCTCGGCCCCGCCCAGGCGTTCGCGCTCTGCCTGGCCGTCGCCATCGCCGACGTGGCGGCATGGTGCGGCGGCAACCTCGTCGGCGGCCCGCGGTTGTCACCGCTGTCACCGGTCAAGACCTGGAGCGGCGTCCTGGGCGGCGCGGCGGGCGGGCTCGCCGTACTGGCCCTGCTCGGAGCCCTCACCCCCGCCCTGGCCGTGGCCGTGGCCGTCGGCGCTCCCCTCGGCGACCTGGTGGAGTCGATGGTCAAGCGCGGCGCGGGCGTCAAGGACGCGGGCACCTGGCTACCCGGCTTCGGCGGCCTGCTCGACCGTGTCGACTCCCTCCTGATCGCCCTGGCCCTGGCGGTGGTGCTCTCATGAACGGCGCTCTCCTGCGGCGGTATCTATGGCGGACGGCCTTCGCCTGCAACGGCGGGTTGCGGGTCGAAGGGACGGTCCCTGACGGGCCGTGTGTGGTCGTCGCCAACCACAGCTCCCACGCCGACACCGCGGCTCTGCTCGCCGCGTTGCCCGCGCGCAGGCGTCCCGTGGTGGCGGCCGCCGCCGACTACTGGTTCGCGGGCCCGCTGCGGTCGCTCGTCTGCCGCACCCTCGTCGCCGGATTTCCCGTACGGCGCGGCGGGGGCGGCTCGGCCGACCTCGCCCACGCCGTACGGCTCCTGGAAGGGGGACGCATCGTCGTCGTCTTCCCCGAAGGCACGCGCTCGCGGGACGGCCGCGTCGGCGCGTTCCGCTCCGGGGCAGCGCGCGTCGCCGAGAAGGCGGGCGTACCGATCCAGCCCGTGACCATCCAGGGCACCTCGGAGGTGCTGCCCGTGCACGGGCGGGTGCGGCGGGGGCAGGTGCTCGTCCGCTTCAACCGGCCTGTTCACGACCTGGAGAGCGCGCACGACCTGATCGAAGCAGATATTTCATGAAGTGGATCCTCATGCGGTTCCTGCTGCGCACGCTCGGCCGGCTCAGCGAAGGCATCCGCATCGGCTACCGGCACGGCTGGGCGCGCGAAGCCGGCTTCGAGGACGTGGTCAGCCGCATGGAGAAGGTGGGGCTCTTCGCGGTCACCACCGCGCACAACACCGGTGACGGTCTCTGACGCCGCTCCTCGCCAGGGGTGCCGGACAGACGAAACCGCCCCTTACCTGTGGTGCTCCCTCAGGTAAGAGGCGGTTTCACGTGGTGGAGGTGGCGGGAATCGAACCCGCGTCCTTCAACCCCAAGTCAGGGCTTCTCCGGGCGCAGCCTGCTGTGTTTTTCTCAGCCCCGGCGATCACGCAGGCAAGTCGCCGACGGGCTCAGCCACTGTTAGATTTCCCGATCTCCCCCGTGGCCGGGTCGACCGGTTGAGCCTTCTAGCGATGCCAGACACCGGGCCGAAGGCGCTCCCGGGCTGACAGTGGCTTCGCTGCTCAGGCAGCGAGGGCCAGGGAGTCCCTGGCCGCCACAGTGCTCTTGGAATTGGCACTTGTTGTTTGCGGTCACAGGATTAACGAGGTTATGTCCGCAGTCCTCGGCCCGCTTCACCTGGCTTGCAAGGCCAAAGTCGAAGCCAGTCACCCCCTGTGCAGTTGTCAACACATCTCTCGAAAGAGCTGCGCGACACGAATGTACAGGGAACAACGCCCTTCGCGCCAACTTAATTCCCTTATGGCGAAACCCCCGGGAGCGTGGCACGGTGGCACGCGCTCCCGGGGGCCGACCGGCAGGGTCGAGCCGGTCCGGACGGCAGGACTTCCCCCGAGATGAAGTCCTGATCTCATCACGGCGACTGGATCCGCAACCCCCCGAGCGGGCCCAGTCACTCAGTAAGACGCAGCCGACAGCCCGCATGGTTGCTCGGCGTCACGAATTTCTCACCATGGGTGTCCGAGCACCTGCCCTGCCGCCCTCACGAACTGCGCAGGGCCGCGAAGAAGCTGCCCGCCACCGCGCCGGCGTCGTGGTTCTTCGCCAGCACCGCGATCGCCACGTCCCCCTGCCAGCCGACGAACCAGGTGTGCTCGTCGCCCGCCGTCGCCGTCACGCCGTAGACCTTGCCCTTGCCCGCCTGGGCGGGCGTGCCGACCGCGCCGGACCGCATCATCGCCGTCAGCGCCGAGCGGACCTTGGGATCGACGGGCACCGGCGCGGGCTGTGCGGTCGGGACGACCTCGGCCGCGGGATCCGGCGACTTGGGCTCGGTGACCAGCACGGGCGGATGCCAGGTGCCCGAGGCGACGGCGGCGGCCACCAGCGCCATGCTGAGCGGGCTCACCTCGACGTTCTGGCCCGCGATCGCCTTGGCCTTGTCGGCGTCACCGGTCAGTTCGGGCAGGGTGCCGCTGAACGACTTGAGCGGCAGCCGCCATGGCTGCCCGATGCCGTAGGCCTTGGCGCTCTTGGCGAGGTCGTCGGCCGTGACCCGGCGGGCGAGCGAGGCCAGCGCGGTCACGCATCCCTTGGCGAAGTGTTCGCGGAACGTGGCCGACTGCGTCGTGCCGGCGCTCCCGCCGGAGTTGGCGAACGTCGCGCCCCCGACGGTGCGCTCCTGCGGGCAGGCGAGCCGCTGTTTGGGGCTCACCCCGGACTTCAGCAGCGCGTCGGCGGCCACGATGGAGAACGCCGTGCCCGCGGGGAACTTGCCGGCCAGGGCTTGCTTCTCCTGGTGCAGGTTCTTGGTGCCGACCGCGCGGATCTCGCCGGTGTTGCGGTCGACGGCCACCAGCGCGCTGGTGTCGGTGAGGGACACCGCCCGCTCGGCCGCCGCCTGGACGGTGCGGTCGATCGTGGTCTTCACCGAGAGGTTGCGTCGGCCCGGCCACTCCTTCAGCAGGGCGACCTGCTCGCCGGTCTTGAGATCGAGGGTGATCACCTTGGTCTGCGTGGAGCCCGTCAGGTATTCCTGGTAGGCCTGCTGCAGGCCGCTCTTGCCGACCGAGTCGCCGGCCCGCTGCGGACCGCCGAGTTTCTGCTCGCTCTCCGGCGTGAGCGCGCTGACGGTGCCGACGATCTGCCGGGGCGCGTCGGGGTTGACCGGCTGGTCCTGCGGCTCGATCTCGATCCCGGCGATCGCGTCGAGCTTCGGCTGCATCGACTGATAGCGCGAGCGCCCGAACGTGACCAGCTGCACGAACTTGTCGGGCGGCGACGACCTGATGCGGCTCAGCAGGCGGTCCTGGGCGTAACCCGTGGCCTCGGACAGCTGGGCCACGACCTCCTCCGCCTTGCCGCCCAGCCTGGCGGGATAGACGCCCGCGACGTAGAGGACGGTGTCGGTCTGCAGCGAGTCTCCCGACCTGTCGAGAACCGGCTGGCGGGGCGTCGGGTCGGTGTCGACGGCGAAGCGCTGGCCCTCCTTGAGCTGCGGATGCAGCACGGACGGTGACCAGCGCACCTTCCACACCCCGTCGACCAGGTGCAGCGGCAGCACGCCGTCGTATTCCCAGAGCGGGTTGTTCTCCCCGAGATCGACCTCGGCGTGGAAACCGGCCTTGGACTCCTCGCCCGTCATGGTGACACTTGTGATCCTGAAGCGGAAGGAGGCGGCGTCGAGCTCCAGCTTGGCGTCGGCCAGCGCCTTGCGCACAGTGGCCAGGTCGCCGTCGGCGCGGCCGGCCGCCAGCCCGTAGTCGCCCGACTGCCAGCCCACGAGGAAGTCGCGCACCGCGTCGTGCGGCGACGGCTCCTCGAAACAGCCGGTCAGCATCGTGCTCGCGACCGCCAGCGTGAGGGTGGCGGTCACGGTGCGACGGGCGCGCCTCATCGGTGCGCCGAGGGTGCGGCGGGCGCGTGTCATGGGTGCGGTGCCACCGCCCTCATCGGGTGCGGTGCCGCAGCGCCCGCGCCATTTCGCGTTTGGCCTGCTGCTCCGCCAGTGCGTGCCGTTTGTCCCAGTCTTTCTTACCGCGCGCCAGGCCGATCTCGATCTTGGCCCGGCCGTCCTTGAAGTAGAGCACCAGCGGCACGATCGTGAGCCCGCCCTCCTTGGTCTTGGCGGCGAGCTTGTCGATCTCCTTGCGGTGCAGCAGCAGCTTGCGCTTGCGTCGGGCCGTGTGGTTGGTCCACGTGCCCTGCGTGTATTCGGGGATGTGCACGTTGAGCAGCCACGCTTCGCCGTTGTCGATGCTGGCGTAGCCGTCGACGAGCGAGGCGCGGCCCTCGCGGAGCGACTTGACCTCGGTGCCCTGCAGCACGAGCCCCGCCTCGAAGGTCTCGTCGACGTGGTAGTCGTGCCGAGCACGTTTGTTCTGGGCGATGACCTTCCGCCCGGTCTCACGTGGCATGCTTCCGACTTTACCGGCGGCCGGAGCGGCGGCGGCCCATCCGCGCGCGCATGACTAGACCCTGAGGTAACGGCGGAGCGTCACGAACGAGGCGAGCACACAGATCACGACGCCGATGACCATGGTGATCGTGATCGTCTGGGCCACGTCGTTCCAGCCCAGCTGGGAGGTGACGTCCCCGAAGAAACTGCCGAGCTCCTCGAACAGGAAGACCTTGGCCATGATCAGGATGATCGCCGAGAACACGCCGCCGATCAGGCCGGCGATGACGCCCTCCATGACGAAGGGAAGCTGGATGTAGAGGTTGGACGCGCCGACCAGCCGCATGATGCCGGTCTCCCTGCGTCTGTTGAACGCCGACAGCCGGACCGTGTTGCCGATCAGCAGGGCGGCCGCCAGCACCAGGATGATCGCCACCGCCAGCGCGACGAAGGCGAGCCGGTCGAGCATCACGAAGAACGGGCCGATCAGCTCCTTCTGGTCGAGCACCTGCGCCACGCCCGGCTGGCCCTTCACCGCCTGGACGATCGGCTGGTAGTTGTCCGGGTCGACCAGCTTGATGCGGAACGACTGCGGCATGTCCTCGACCTTGGCGGCGTCGACGAGGGCCTTGTTGGCGGAGTAGGAGTCCTTGAAGTTCTTGTACGCCGCCGTCTGGTTCTCGAAGTACACCTCCTTGACCCCAGGAATGCTCTTGATGTGTGTCTCGAGGGCCTTGATCTGGTTGCCGGTCGCCTCCTTGCCGTTGCACGCCGGCATGGCGGTCCCCTTGCCGCACAGGAAGACCGAGACCTCGACCTTGTCGTCCCAGTAGCCCTTCATCAGGCCGACTTGGGCGTTGATCATCAAGCCGACGCCCAGCATCGCCATACCGACCGCCACGGTGATGATCACCGCGATCGTCATGGTCAAGTTGCGACGGAGGCCGATCCAGACCTCGGAGAAGATGAAATTCGCCCGCATGTTCTGTCTGCAGCTCCCTGTCAGTACGCCTGGCCGTAAACGCCACGCGACTGGTCACGGACGATCTTGCCGTCCTCCAGCTCCACGACACGCTTGCGCATGGAGTCGACGATGGCCGCGTCGTGCGTGGCCATGACGACCGTGGTGCCAGTCCTGTTGATGCGGTCGAGCACCTTCATGATGCCGATGCTCGTCGCGGGGTCGATGTTGCCCGTCGGCTCGTCGGCCAGCAGGATCATCGGCCGGTTGACGAACGCTCGGGCCATGGCGACGCGCTGCTGCTCGCCGCCGGACAGCTCGTCGGGCATGCGGTGGGCCTTGCCTTCCAGGCCGACCAGCTCGATGACCTCGGGAACCACCTTGCGGATGAAACGCCGGGGTTTACCGATGACCTCGAGAGCGAACGCCACGTTCTCGTAGACGTTCTTGTTCGGGAGCAGCCGGAAGTCCTGGAACACGCAGCCGATGCGGCGGCGCAGGTGCGGCACCTTGAAGTTGGAGAGGCGGGACAGGTCTTTGCCTGCGACGTGGATCGCTCCGCCGTTGGGCCGCTCCTCCTTCAGGATCAGACGCAGGAACGTGGACTTGCCTGATCCCGAGGGACCGACGAGGAACACGAACTCGCCCTTGTCCACGTCTACGGATACGTGGTCGAGAGCGGGCCGGTTCTGGTTCGCGTAGACCTTGATGACATTATCGAAATGGATCACGAGAGCATCACGGCATGCCAGTCTAGGGGTCAGGACGGAAGCGAGGGTGGCATATGCCCACTTCCCGCCACTGGCCGACCGGGGGCGTCTTCTTTACCGACGATCGACGTTCCGATTGGCCAGACGACAGTCTAGAGGGAAGACTGGCATGGAACGTCCATAACGGAAACAAAACGATTGTGCGGCTAGACTTGGGGCTGTCATGAGCTGTGAACACCTCGTATGCGCGCAATGCGCCCACCCCGTCATCGAGGGACGCTGCCCCCTCTGCCGCGCCAGCAGAGAACGTATGCACCAGCACGGTTTCGCCGGGCTGTCACCCGCCGCGGTCGTCGCTCTCCTCGTCGTGCTGCTCTTCGTGAGCCTCGTACTCAACCACCTATTCGGTGTCTGACTCCTGCCGCCGCATCCAGCGGATCTCCGACTCGATGAACGCGTCGAGGTCTCCGTCGAGCACCGCCGACGGGTTGCCCGCCTCGGTGTTGGTGCGCAGGTCCTTCACGATTTGGTAAGGGTGCAGCACGTAGTTGCGGATCTGCGTGCCCCATGACGTGGTGGACGCGCCGCGCAGCTCCGACATCTTCTCCGCCTCCTCCTGCCGCTTGCGCTCCAGCAGCTTGGCCTGGAGCACGTTCATGGCGGTGGCGCGGTTCTGCAGCTGCGAACGTTCGTTCTGGCAGGAGACGACGATGCCGGTCGGGATGTGCGTGATGCGCACCGCCGAGTCGGTCGTGTTGACGCCCTGGCCTCCCGGACCGCTCGAACGGTAGACATCGACGCGGATCTCGTCCTCGTTGATGTCGATGTGGTCGGTCTGCTCCACCACCGGCACGACGTCGACCCCGGCGAACGAGGTCTGCCTGCGCCCCTGGTTGTCGAACGGGCTGATGCGCACCAGACGGTGGGTGCCGTGCTCGCCCCGCAGCGTGCCGTAGGCGTAGGGGGCCTTGACCGCGAACGTGGCCGACTTGATGCCGGCCTCCTCCGCGTAGGAGGTGTCGTAGACCTCGGTGCCGTAGCCCTTGCGCTCGGCCCACCGGAGATACATCCGCAGCAACATCTCGGCCCAGTCGGCGGCGTCGACGCCACCGGCCTGGGAGTTGATCGTCACGAGCGCCTCGCGGGCGTCGTATTCGCCCGAGAGCAGGGTGCGGACCTCCATCGCGCCGATGTCGGACCGCAGCGTCTCGAGCTCCTTGTCGGCCTCGGCGCGCGTGTCGTCGTCGCTCTCCTCGGCCGCGAGCTCGTAGAGCACCGACAGGTCGTCGAGCCTGCGCGACAGGCCTTCGACGCGGTTGAGCTCGCCCTGCAGATGCGAGAGCTTGCTGGTCACCTTCTGCGCCAGGTCGGGGTCGTCCCACAGGTCAGGGGCGGCAACCTGCTGCTCCAGCTCGTCGATCTGCTTACGCATCGCGTCGAGGTCGAGCACGTCCTGGATGCTGCGGAGCGTGCCCGCGAGCTCGTTGATCTCTTCTGCCGGATCCATACCTGCCACGCTTCCCTACACTAGCCTCCTCCGGGGACTTCACCTCCCAAGCGGCCCCTGTCCGGCTCTGACGACCCGCGGACCGGTGTCGGGGGCCTCGGCGCGTCCCCGGCGCGAATACCATGGATCAGGTGCGCGTACATGGTCGGCGAACAACGCTGGCGCTCGCCGCCGGCTTGCTTGCCGCGGTGACCGCCTGCAGCGGTGATGCCCAGCCACGAGCGACCCCCACCAGCTCCGCCGCCGCCGCGACCTCCTCCCCCTCGCCGTCGCCCGACGAGCCCGAGGTCACGCGGACCGAGGCGGCCGAGGTGTTCGCCGAGGTCACCCTCTCCGAAGACGTGCTGAGGGTGAAGAGCGACCTGCAGGGGCGGCTCGGGCTGGCCGTCGACCTCACGGACGGCGGGCAGACCCGCATCACCGTGGCCGACTACCTGTCCACCGACTACGCGCCGCGCCGCTACACGTGGGGGTCGCCGACCCTGTTCGTGCCCAGGTTCGAGCAGGGCGAAGGGTCACCGTGGTTCAGCGCGCTGGCGACCCGCGACGGCCGTCCGACGCTCCTGACGTTCACCCGGTCCGACCGCTGGCGCATCAGCTCGGCGGCCCGGCTCCTGCCCGGGCAGAAGCTGCCGGAGATCGAGTTCGACGCCGACGGCTACGCCGGCGCGGTCGGCTCCGACGACAAGACCGTCACGATCAGCCCGCAGTTCATGGGGCCCGTGCACGCCAGCGTGGCCGAGACCGGCACCGCCGGGGTCACCGCCGGGCTCATCGCCGCGGGGCCGTACACGACGGAGATAGCCGAGCAGATCGCCTCCCGCCGCGAGGACGCCAAGGCCGAGGGCTTCAGCTACGACTCGATCTTCAGCGCCGACAACTACCCGGTCTACGCGCTGCGCACCGAGGACGGCGGGGCGCTGATCCAATACTCCCTGTCCAGGACCACGACCACGACGACGCGCACGGCCGAGGACGACTACATCCCCGTGCCGAAGTCGGCCAGGTGGGCGATCAGCACGCCGGTGCTGCGCCGCACGCTGCGACTGGTCGAAACCCATCAGTACGCGACCGCCGTGCCTCCCCTCACCGCGCCCAAGGCCGCCGCCGTCATCGCCCACGACGGCGCACTCACGCGCGCCACCGGAACCTGATCCTTCCTCCATCTTTTACGGCACCGCCTACGGACCCGCACGTCCCGTAGACCCTCCCGGCCGTCATGGCCGGTCGTGAAGGCTCACGGGTTGCTCACCGTGACGAGCGTGACGTGGGCCGTCTTCTTCGCCGAATCCTTGACCGGGTCGATGTCCTTCGTCCAGTTGCCGACCGGTCGGCCTTCTTCGTGTAGTTCCCGACCGGTCGGCCTTTCCGTTCCCCACGGTCGGGAGTCTTTGTCGGGTTCCCCACCGGTTGACATGTTCTGTGAGGGGGCGGGCGAGGCTGGCGCCTGCCCCCTCCAGGTCAGGACTCTCTGTAGGGGAGGTTGCTCGCGGACACCAGCGTGCGGATGGCGCGCAGGGCCACCGAGAGGGTGGCCAGGTCGAAGGTGTCGCTCTCCCAGATCTCCGACAACGTCTGCCGGGCCCGGGAGACGGCCGCCGTGTTGGCCTCCGTCCACCTGGCCAGCCGTTCCTCCGGTGACAGGCCCGACTTGCTGTGGGCCAGCACGTCACGGGTCAGGGAGGCGTGCGCCGCGTAGAGGTCGTCGCGCAGGGCCGAGCGGGCCATCGAGTTCCACCGGTTGTCCCTGGGCAGCGCGATGATGCGTTCCCTGATGCGGGCCAGTTGCAGCCGGTCGGCCAGGTCGAAGTAGACCTCCGCCGCCTCGTGAACCGGGCGGTCGGTCAACGAGGAGATCTCGACCAGGTCCAGCATCGAGTACGCGGGCACCATGGCGGCCGTGCGCTCGGCCAGCTCCGGCGGCACGCCCCTGGCGAGGAACGAGTCGCGCCGGTCCTCGTAGGCGGCCAGGTCGGGGCCGGTCAGCAGCTTGGGGATGTGGGAGACCACGCCGTTGACCGGCTTCATGAAGAAGGCGACCGACCCGGCGAGGTCCAGCGGCGGCCGGCGGTTGACCAGCAGCCAGCGGGTGCCGCGCTCGGCCAGCTTGCGGGCCTCCAGCAGCATGGCGATCTGGGTCGCCGTGTCCACCTGCTTGTCCAGCGCCTCCACGTCCCTGTGGAAGCTCGGCAGGTCGAAGACCTCGCGCGCCACGAGGTAGGCGCGCACGATGTCGGGCGCCGAGGCGCCGGTCTCCTCGCCGAAGCGGAACATGAACGTGGTGCCCATGGAGTTGACCAGCTCGTTCACCACGCCGGTGGTGATGATCTCCCGGCGGAGCGGATGGGCGTCCATGTAGGTGCGGAACCGCTCGCGCAGCGCCGACGGGAAGTACGACACCAGCCACGAGGCCAGGTAGGGGTCGTCGGGCAGGTCGGAGGCGAGCACCTCGGCGTCGACGGTCAGCTTGGTGTAGGCCAGCAGCACGGCGAACTCGGGAGCGGTCAGGCCGAGCCTGGCCTGCCGGCGCTCGGCCAGCTGCTTGTCGGACGGCAGGAACTCCAGCTCCCGGTTGATCAGCCCTTCGCGCTCCAGCCGCCGCAGGTAGCGGGCGTGGATGTGGAGCATCTCGACGGCCTGGGCGCGGGCGGCGGCGAGAACCACGTTCTGGGCGTGGTTGTCGCGCAGCACCAGCCGGGCGACCTCGTCCGTCATCGAGGTGAAGACCTGGTTGCGCTGCTTGTCGGTCAGCTCGCCGTCGCGGACGACCTGGTCGAGCAGGATCTTGATGTTCACCTCGTGGTCGGAGGTGTCGACGCCGGCCGAGTTGTCGATGAAGTCGGTGTTGATGAGGCCGCCGTTCAGCGCGAACTCTATGCGGGCCAGTTGGGTGACGCCCAGGTTGCCGCCCTCGCCCACGACCTTGCAGCGCAGTTCGGCGGCGTCGACCCTGAGCGCGTCGTTGGCCTTGTCGCCCACGTCGACGTTGGACTCGGAGCCCGCCTTGACGTAGGTGCCGATGCCGCCGTTCCACAGCAGGTCGACGGGGGCCCGCAGGATGGCGCTGATGAGGTCGTTCGGGGGCATGGAGGTGACACCCGCGGGGATGCCGAGCGCCTCGCGCATCTGGGGCGTGATCGGGATGGACTTGGCGGTGCGCGAGAAGACGCCGCCGCCTTCCGAGATCAGCGCGGCGTCGTAGTCCTCCCAGGAGCTGCGCGGCAGCTCGAAGAGGCGCCGGCGTTCGCCGTACGAGCGGGCGGCGTCGGGGGTGGGGTCGACGAAGATGTGGCGGTGGTCGAACGCGGCCACCAGCCGGATGTGCTGCGACAGCAGCATGCCGTTGCCGAACACGTCGCCGGACATGTCGCCCACGCCGACCACGGTGAAGTCGGTGGTCTGCACGTCCACGCCCATGGTCCGGAAGTGGTATTTGACCGACTCCCACGCGCCGCGGGCGGTGATGCCCATGGCCTTGTGGTCGTAACCGATGGAGCCGCCGGAGGCGAAGGCGTCGCCCAGCCAGAAGTCGTACTTCTTGGCGACGGCGTTGGCGATGTCGGAGAACGTCGCGGTGCCCTTGTCGGCGGCCACGACGAGGTAGGTGTCGGTGCCGTCGTGCCTGACCACGTCGGGTGGCGGGACAACCTGGCCGTCCACAAGGTTGTCGGTGACGTCGAGCAGGCCGGAGATGAACATGCGGTAGCAGGCCACACCCTCGGCCTGAAGGTCCTCCCGCTTTCCGGACAAAGGCGGCCGTTTAACGACAAACCCGCCCTTGGACCCGGTCGGGACAATAACGGTATTTTTCACCATCTGGGCCTTAACCAAACCGAGGATTTCCGTACGGAAGTCCTCCATTCGGTCAGACCACCGCAAACCACCGCGCGCCACTTTCCCGAACCGGAGATGCACGCCCTCGACCCGAGGCGAGTACACGAATATCTCGAACTTGGGCCGCGGAAGCGGCAGGACGCTGATGGCCTCCGGGTCAAACTTGAGCGATATGTACTCTTTTCGCTGCCCATCTACCGTCTGGAAGTAGTTCGTCCGCAGCGTGGCCTGGATCATCTCCAGGTAGGCCCGCAACACGCGGTCCTCGTCCAGCGAGGCCACCTCGTCGAGCGCGCCCAGGATCTCCTCGTGGATCGCGTCGGCCAGTTCGGTGCGCACGTCGTCGGGCCGCCTCGGATCGTGCCGGGCCTCGAACAGGTTGACGAGCAGCCGCGCCAGCCGCACGTTGCCCATGAGGACCCGCTCCATGTACGACTGCGAGAACGTACTGCCCGCCTGGCGCAGGTATTTCGCGTAGGCCCGCAGGATCTCGACCTCTTCCCAGGTCAGGCCCGCGCTCAGGATGAGCGAGTTGAAGTCGTCGGCCTGCACCCGGCCCGTCCACAGGGCGGTGAGCCCGTCCTGGAAGAGCTGCTTGAAGTCCTCCCTGCCGACCTCGTCGGACGGGGTGTAGCGCAGCCCGAAATCATAGATCCAGGCGTTCTTGGTGCTCGGGTCGTTGTCGCGGTCGACCTCGTACGGACGCTCGTCGACCACCTCGACGCCGAGCCGCTGGATGAGCGGCAGCACCTTCGACAGCGAGATGGGCGAGCCGACCCGGTAGATCTTGAGCCGCCGCTCCCCCTCGGCCGCGTCGTACGGCTCGTAGAGGTTGAGACCCACCTCCTCCTCATCGTCCGCGTCGACGAGCTCCTCCAGCCGCTGCAGGTCGACCACGGCAACCTTGGGCGGGAAGTCCGCTTTGTACCCCTCGGGGAAGGCGGAGGCGTACCTGCGGATGAGGCCGGGCGCCTCCTCCTCCGAGGTCAGCTCGATGAGCGCGGAGGCCAGGTCGTCCTCCCAGGAGCGGGTGATGGCGGCCAGCCGCGCCTCCAGCTCCTCCACGTCCACGCTCGGCGGCGGCAGCTGCTTGCCCCGCTCGCCCCGCACGACCACGTGCAGGCGGGCCAGCACCGACTCGCCGATCATGGCGCTGTAGTCGAGCGACGTGCCCCCCAGGGCCTTGAGCAGCACCTCCTGCATCTTCAGCCGGACCTTGGTGGTGTAGCGGTCGCGCGGCAGGTAGATCAGGCAGGAGATGTAGCGGCCGTAGTCGTCGCGCCGCAGGAACAACTTGACCTGCTTGCGCTCGCGCAGCCGCAGCACGCCCAGCGCGATGGGCAGCAGCTCGTCCAGCGAGGTCTGGAAAAGCTCGTCGCGCGGGAACGTCTCGAGGATCTCGATGAGGTCCTTGCCGTCGTGGCTGTCGGACGCCAGCCCGGCCTGTTCGAGGACGTCGGCCAGCTTGCGCCTGAGCACGGGGATCCGGGAGATCGACTCGTTGTAGGCCACGTGGGTGAACAGGCCGAGGAAGCGCCGCTCCCCGATCACCTCGCCCTCCGGCGAGAAGACCTTGACGCCGATGTAGTCGAGGTAGGTGGCGCGGTGCACGGTGGCCCGGGAGTTGGCCTTGGTGATGATCATGAGGTGCTTCTCGCGGGCCCTGGCCCGCACCTCGGGAGGCAGCGCGGAGAAGCTGCCGGAGCCGACCCTGTCGTCGCGCAGGATGCCCAGCGCCGCGCCCGGCAGCGCGCGCAGCGTCTCGCCCTCGTCGGTGTGCTCCAGCCGGTATTCGCGGTAGCCGAGGAAGGTGAAATGACCGTCGGCGAGCCAGCGCAGCAGGTCGATGCTGTCCTCGACCTCCGCGGGCTCCAGCGGCGGCGGGTTCATGCTCAGGTCTTCCGCGGTCTGGACGGCCAGCGCCCGCATCTTCCTGAAGTCCTCAACGGCGTGCCGCACGTCGGAGAGCACCCGCAGCAGGTCGTTCTCCAGAGCCTTGAGCACCTGCGGGTCGGACTGCCGGTCGATCTCGATGTGCATCCACGACTCGACCAGCATCTGGCCGGTGACGTCCTGCTGGTCGGGGCGGAGCATCCGGCCCGTCATGTCGCGGCGCACCCGCATCTGCGGATGGACGAGCAGGTGCATGCCCAGGCCGTGGCGGTCGAGCTCCATCGTCACCGAGTCGACCAGGAACGGCATGTCGTCGGTGACCACCTCGACGACCGAGTGCCCGGGATCCCAGCCGTTCTCCTCGATCGTCGGGCTGAAGGCCCGGACCACCGGCCTGCCCTGCGGGCGGACCTCGGCCAGTTGCCTCTGCGACATCGCGGGGCCGTACACGTCAACGGGGTTGCGGTCGAGCAGGTCTTCCGGCGCGACGTGCCGGTAGTAGAGCCGGAGGAAGGACAGCGCCTCGTCGGCGCCCATGTGCTCCGTGCTCGTCGCGCAGATCTCGGCGGCTCGCTGGAGCAGCTCATCCTTGGCCTCGTCGAGCGGCATTTCGCTCTCACTCCTTTGTGAGGGTTCGCCATGGCTGTTCATAGCCAGGCCCTTAGTTCCCACAGCAGCGGGAAGTAGTGCAGGCGCGTTCTACCGCGCAGATAGGGGGCACCCGTCGAGCCGCCGGTGCCCGACTTGGTGCCGATCTGGCGTTCGACCATCTGAACATGACGCATGCGCCACAACGCTGTGGTCTCGTCGTGGATCAGCAGGTCTTCTGCCAGTTGCCACAGGGCGTCGTGGGACCTGCGGTCTCTCGCCACGGTCAGCAACGAGCCCATGATCTCATCGTCGGAGACCGGCAGGCCGCGCAGGGAGAGCGCGCGGAGATAGGCGTCCCACAGCGTGGGCTCCGACAACCTGCGGCGCAGTCTGGCGAGGTCGGCCTCCTCGGCGTGCCGGAAGCTGCCGAGGTAGCGCTCGTCCTTCAGCCCGGACAGGAACTCGAGCTCCCGGAACTGCACGGACTGGAAGCCGCTGGCGGGCTCCAGCATCGAGCGGAAGGCGAGGAAGTCCTGGGGCGTCATCGTCTCCAGCACCTCGACCTGCTCGACCAGCACCCGCTCGACCGCGTGCACCCGCCGGAACAGGTGTCTGGCCTGCCACAGCTCGCCCGAGGACATGGCCTCGCGGACCGACTCCAGCTCGTGGAGCAGCAGCTTGAACCACAGCTCGTAGACCTGGTGGACGGTGATGAACAGCAGCTCGTCAGGGGCCTGCGACCGCGGCTGCTGCTGCGCGAGCAACGCGGGCAGGCGGAGGTAACCACCGTAGGACAGCCGGCCGCCTTCCTCGCCGAACCGCCGATGCGGGGGACGGGGCGCATCGTCGTCGATGGCCACCGAACACCTCCCCCCGATCGCCCGGCGTTGCCGCCGGGCGCACGTATTGCCGTACCCGATACCACCTGAAAAGGGGATAGACGTCAACGTGACATCGACATCGGGGGGTCGTCGTCGGAGGTCGAGGAGGCGTTCTTGAGCTCGTCGAGCTGGTCCGGCAGCTCGGCGAGCTCCAGCAGCTCCGCCTGGCATCGCTCACATGTGTCGAGGTGGCGTTCGAAGGCCTCGTGCTCCTCTTCATCGAGGACGCCGAGGACGTAGGCGGCCACCCCGTCATGCATCAGCCGGCTACCCCCTTGTCCCGCAGCAGTTCGCGGAGAGCCCGGATCCCGTAGTAGAGCCGGGACTTCACCGTGCCCGGCGGGATCCCCAGAATCTCCGCCGCCTCACTTATCGTACGGTCTCGAAGGTAGGTCTGCTCAATGACTTCGCGGTGTTCCGCGGACAGGGACCGGAGGGCGTCCGCGACGACCATCGCCGACAGAGCCCGATCCGAACCGTCCGGCACCGCCATCATGTCGACTTCGGGTGGTTCGACCTCCTGCGGCCGAACACTCTTCCGCCGACGACCATCAATGACTATGCGACGGGCCACGGTTAGCAGCCACGCCCATATAAGGCTTGGTTCCCATTGCAGTCTTGCCGAGTTCCGCCAGGCCCGGACGAGCGTCTCCTGCACCACGTCTTCGGCCCACTGAAGGTCATTACCTGTGGATTTGCGGACGTGTCGCAGCAGAGGGCCGCCGAACTCCTGGTAAAGCACCGCGATGCGGTGCTCAGCCTCGGCATCCGCACTCTCGAACCTGCCGTCGAGGTGACCTAGCACGGGGCACATCTTTACACCTTCGTTATCCAAGCGGTAGCCACTCCGATAACTCCAGTCATTTCTAACTATCTCCGGCCATAGGTGAACCAGTGCCGTGAACCCCGCGTACCTCCGACCATGCACAGGCTTTTGCGCGGCGAGGTGTTCATGCTCGGCGGCTTCGTCGTGGCGGCCGCGGTGACGATTCTGCTGGTCATGCCACCAGTGATCGATCCCGCTGCCGCCCAGTGGGCGCAGACGTCCACCGGGCCACTCACGGCTGCCGACCGCGACCTGCTGGTCAAGGTACGGCAGGCCGGTCTCTGGGAGATGCCCGCAGGCGAGTACGCCAAGACCCGCGCCGAGTCCCAACGTGTCAAGGAAGTCGGCAGGCTGATCATGGAAGATCACATGAAGCTCGACCTGCTGACCCGTCAGGTCGCGAAGAGACTGGGCGTGGCCCTGCCGGACGAGCCCAGCCCGCAGCAGCAGAGCTGGATGGCCCAGCTCGCCGCGGAGAGCGGGCCCGCCTTCGACAAGGACTACGCCAACCTGCTGCGTGACGCACACGGCAAGGTCTTCACCGTCATCGCGGCGGTGCGGTCCGGAACACGCAACTCCGAGATCAGGAAGTTCTCCGAGGACTGCATGAGGTTCGTCATGAGGCACATGGCGCTGCTGGAGTCCACCGGCCTGGTCAACCACAACGCCCTGCCGGAACCTCCCACGCCCGCGCCAGCTCCACCCGTCGCGATGGCGGTCGATTCGAGGAGACACACATGAGGAGATCCAGACGCATGGCCGCGGCCGTGTCCGCCCTGGCCGTGACGGCGAGCGGGCTGGTGTCCGCGGCTGTCATCGGGGTAGGCCCGGCACGCGCCGAAATCTGCGACCCCGGCGAGTCCTCGTCGCAGAACCAGGAACAGCGGGATCGAAATCAGCGGCGAGACTCCGACCAGCGGAACAGGAACGGGCGCGACCAAGGCCAGGATCGCGGCCGGCAGGATCCGAACCAGAACCAGAGACGCCAGGACCCCGACCAGAACCAGGGCCAGGACCGGCAGAACCCGAACCAGGACCCCAACCAGGACCCCAACCAGGACCAGGGTCAGGGCCGGGACCAGGGCCAGCAGGACGCCGACCAGCAGGCACCCCAGGGCGGCGGCGTCGCGGTGGCCGCTCCGGCCGACCCGGACGACACGGCCCGCGCCCCCGAGCCCGAGGAGAGCGCCACGGTGCAGTCGCGCCGCGGCCGTCCGGACCCGCGCCCGACGCGCACCC